>DASSMT010000200.1:0-53857 GCA_035688655.1 Polyangiaceae bacterium
CGTGGACACGCTGCAGCGGCCGCGCGCGATCTGGCTCATGGTCCCCGCGGCCAGCGTCGACCCGACGATCGACGAGCTCCTGCCGTTGCTGGATCGCGACGACGTGGTCGTCGACGGCGGCAACTCGCACTACCACGACGACATCCGTCGCGGGCGCGAGATTGCGCCCAAGGGCATTCATTACGTGGACGTCGGCACGAGCGGCGGGGTTTGGGGTCGCGAGCGCGGTTACTGCATGATGATTGGCGGCGAGGCTGACGTGGTCGCTCGGCTCGATCCGATCTTCCGCACCTTGGCGCCCAGCATCGAGAGCGCGCCGCGCACGGCGGGCCGCCCGGAAAACAAGGGCACCGCCGAGCACGGCTACTTGCACTGCGGACCGGTCGGGGCGGGCCATTTCGTGAAGATGGTGCACAACGGCATCGAGTACGGGATCATGGCGGCCTACGCGGAAGGACTGAACATTTTGCACCATGCCAACGCCGGCAAAGGGGTGCGCGCCAACGATGCCGAGACCAGCCCGCTGAAACACCCGGAGCACTATCAGTATGATTTGGATTTGGGTGAGATCAGCGAGCTCTGGCGGCGCGGCAGCGTGATCAGCTCTTGGCTGCTCGACCTCACCGCTGCCGCCTTCATCAAGAGCCCAGGGCTCGCCGAGTACTCGGGCCGAGTCTCCGACTCGGGGGAGGGCCGCTGGACGATCCAGGCAGCGGTCGATGAGTCGGTGCCCGCGCACGTGCTCACGGCGGCGGTCTACGATCGCTTCAGTTCGCGGGGCGAGGCCGATTTCGCCAACAAGATCCTATCGGCAATGCGCTTCGGCTTTGGTGGACACGTCGAGAAGAAGGGCTGAGTGATGACGGAAACAAACAGCGACGCTTTCGTCTTGTTCGGCGCTACCGGCGATCTCGCATACAAAAAAATCTTTCCCGCGTTGCACTCGATGATCAAGCGCGGCGGCCAGACCGGCGTGGTGGTCTGTGTTTCGCGCGGCGGGTCGAGCTTGGAGCAGTTGCGCGAGCGGGTGCGCGAAAGCGTCAAAGAGTTTGGCGGAGGCGTGGACGAAGCCGCCTTCCAGACCTTGTGTCACAACCTGCGTTACGTAGACGGCGATTACCGCACGCCCGAGCTGTTCGCGAAGATCCGCGATGCCTTGGGTCAAGCGAAGCATCCGCTGTTCTACCTGTCGATCCCGCCCAGCGTGTTCCCGCAAGTGGTCGAGTTGCTCGGCTCGACGGGCTTTTCGAAGGTTTCGCGGGTCGTGGTCGAGAAGCCCTTCGGGCGCGACCTGGCTTCAGCCAAAGCGCTGAACAAGACCCTGCAGAGCGTGTTCAGGGAGTCGGCGATTTTTCGCATCGACCACTTCCTCGGCAAGGAGCCGGTGCAGAACCTGCTCTACTTCCGCTTTGCCAACTCCTTGTTCGAGCCGATCTGGAATCGTAACTACGTGGCCAGCGTGCAGGTGACGATGGCAGAGTCGTTCGGCGTGTCCGGCCGCGGCCGTTTCTACGAAGAGGCCGGCGCGATCCGCGACGTCGTGCAAAATCACTTGCTGGAGGTGATCGCGTTCTTGGCCATGGAACCGCCGCCCGCGGGCGATCGCGAAGCGCTGCGCGACGAGAAGACCAAAGTTTTCAAAGCCATTCGTCCGCTCACCCCGGATCACATCGTGCGCGGACAATTTCGAGGCTATCGCTCGGAAGATGGCGTTGCTCGAGATTCGACGGTCGAGACGTTCGCGGCGCTGCGCCTGCACATCGATTCTTGGCGTTGGTCCGGCGTGCCGTTCTACGTTCGCACGGGCAAGAATTTGCCGGTCACTGCCACGGAAGTGCTGGTCGAGTTTCATCGTCCGCCCCACCAAGTATTTTCCGAGCCGCTCGCCGAGCGCGCGAACTACGTCCGCTTTCGCTTGGGCCCGGATTTCGCGATCGCCATCGGCGCTCGCGCGAAGCACCCCGGAGAAGCCATGTCCGGCGACAACATCGAGCTCTATCTCTCCAACCAAAGCCCGGGCGAGATGGGCGCGTACGAGCGCTTGATCGGCGATGCGATGAAGGGCGACGCCAACCTGTTCGCGCGGGAAGATGGCGTGATCGCGGCTTGGCGCATCGTCGAACCCATCCTCGGCAATGCCGCGCCGATCTACGAATACGAAAAGGGCACTTGGGGCCCGGGCGACTCCAATCGCCTGCTCGCTCCGGGCAGCCGCTGGCACGACCCCGTGAAGACCCCCAAGCAGTAGCCTCGCGCAGAGCCCGCGCCTCCGACGCAAGGCGTTCGCGGACTAGCTGTAGGCGGCGCACTCACCCTGACGGCTGGATCGGGCCGGGCGGCACAGTGTTGGCACAGCATGCCCGATAAATCGGCGAATTTCCGGGAGTGCGGGCGAGCGTTTTCGTTGGCATGCGGCATGCTTTTATTTCGAGCGAACCGTCCTCGGAGGCTGAATCATGCGCGCTTACCTGATGCTTTCTTCGCTGCTGGCACTGTCGTCGTTGGGCTTGTCGTCCCGCCCGGCGCACGCCGAAAGCAGCTGCAACGCCGACTCTGACTGTGTGAAAGGTTGGACCTGCCAAGTGAGCGGGGGCACGGGTTGCGCGTCCCCGGCCTGCGCGCCCGGTGAGAAGTGCGATCCCGGCCCGAGCGACTGCGTGACGGAGGTGTTCAAGTCGTGTCAGCCCGGCGCGTGTCAGGCAGACAGCGACTGCGCGAGCGGTATGGTGTGTTACTCGCACACCGAGACCAACTGTCCGCCAATCGCGTGCGCTCCGGGCCAAACCTGTCCCCAGCCCGCCTGTCCGTCCCAAGTCGTGAGCGCGTGCGTGCCGCGCTACCTCTTGCCGTGCACCACTGCCAACGATTGCGGCGCCGGCTTTCAATGTGAGTCCGCGGGCCAGAGTTGTGCCTGCAGTGGCAGCGGTACCGCCGATCCAGGAGGCAACGCCAGCGGTGGGAGCGCGCAAACCCAGCCTCTGCCGCCCGACTGCATCTGCGAAGAATCGAAGGAGATGCGCTGTCACGCAGAGTCGGTCACTTGCGCCGCCGACAGCGATTGCAGCGCGGGCTGGACGTGCGCGGTGGTCGCGGTGAGCGGTGGCTGCGCCAGCGCCCCTGCGCCTGCTCCGACTCCCAACGGCTCCGGGAGCTCCGGCAGCGCCGGCTCGTCGAGCGCTGGCACCCCAATGCCGCAGCCCGATTGCGCGGCTCCGTCCGAGATCAAGCAGTGCGTGCCGCCGTACTACGGCTTGATTCAAGGCGCGCGCAGCGTCGATCTCGACCTGCCGAGCAGCCCCGGTGAGAGCCCGGCTCCGAGCACTGGCGGCCCCGCGCCGGGCGCTGCCGACAACGGGACGTCCAACGGCACGGGTGTCCCCCCGGTCGCGGCGGAAGACGGCAGCCAAGGCGACACGACGGCCAGCGCCGGTTGCTCGGTCGCACACGCGCCGCGCACGAGCCCGCTGCTCGCCGTGTTCGGCGCACTCGGCGTGCTCAGCGTGCTTCGCCGTCGGCGCGCACACTGAGCTGTCGCTCACCACACCTCGCGCGACGCGCTGACGCAGTCCGCGGATCAATCCGAGTCTGAGCCGTCGCGCTCGAAACGCGTCGGCGCACCTTTGGGGCACTCGAAACGCGTGTGCGCGCACCTTTGCGCACAAGACGGTGCAAAGCGCGCTATGCACAGCGCGAAGACCGCGACTCGGGCGAATCTCAGTTGCCACACCCCATGATCGCTGCGCCAGAGGTCGTGCCTCGCGCCCGCGTGAAAGCCGCGGCTTTCAGGCATTTTCGAGCCAAAAAATGCGGTCGCGACGCATCTGGCACGTGTGATGCAGTTATCCGGAGCGAGGCGCTACGGTGCGACCCTCCCCTCCGCTCCGAGGGCGCCTCCCTGACTTGGTATGCGGCCGCGAGGTGATCCCTTTCCTCGCGGCCGCGCTTTTTTTGTGCGCGAGTTGTCCCGCGCTTTTGCTTTTCGTTCGCGGCAAAGTGCGCTTGCTCACCTGGCTGCGCTTGGCTTTGCGTTCGGCCAAGAGCGCGCGGGTTTCTTGGGCGCGGAGCTTGGCGATGCCGGCGATCAACCGAGTCGGGACGGGTTCGGCGAGGGGGAAGCGAATCGTGCCTTTGCGCAGCTCGTAATGGGCCAGTTCTCGCGCGAACGCAGCGACGACCTGCTTGCTCGCCGGATACAGCGAGTAGTGTTCCTTCCAGCCGGCGAAGAACAGCACCGCGCTGCCTTCGAGCTTCAGACAAGCGATTTGATAACTGATCCCTTCTTCGCCCTGCGGCACCGCTTTGCGGATGGCAGCCCGGACCTGCGCAAGCTTCGCGCGAGCTTGCTTGGGCAGAGTCGAAAGGTACTCGGCTACGGATTTGAAGTCGGTTTTGGCCATTTCGGATCACTCCTTCCTACTGGCACAGTCATTGATCCACGCGCACGACTCGTGAGCTCACGATGCCCCGCTCGGCGTCGGCCTCGAACACCACGAAATGGCGGCCAATGTTGCCGGCGTGTTCGGGCGCGGCGCCGCCGCCGCCGGAAATGATGGCAGGGATGCCCGCGTTCTCGAACGAATAGTACGAATGAATGTGGCCGTAGAGCGTGAGATCGACGCGAGCTGCCGCGAGCTTCGCGAGCAGTGTGCTGGCCTCCGCGCGACTGGCGAACGAAGCATTGCGTGTGCCCACGGGGTCGAGCGGGGGAATGTGCATCGCAACGACATGCACCGCTTGTCTTCCGTTCGCGAGCCAGCCATCGAGCCACTCCTCCGCGAGTGGATCGATGGTCGCGCTCCCCGAATCGAGCAACGTAAAATAGACGCCGCGGTGCACGAACTGAAAATTCGCACGCCCGAACCAGTCTTGATAGGCGGGCGTGGCAGCTCCGAGCTCGTGATTGCCCAGTGTCGTGTAGTACGGCACGTTCAGCGTCGCGAGCTCGTGCTGAAAACGCTCGAGCTCCGCGCTCTCGCCCTGTTCGGTGAGATCCCCGGCCCCGAGTAAGAAGTCGAGCGCGGGCTCGCTGTTGATCACCCGATACACGTCTTGGATGCGATCGATCGCTTCTTGCACGTCGCTCAGCAACGCGAACTGGAAGAGACCATTTTCTGCCGCACCGGGGGCCGCCAGGCGCAAGTGCACGGTGCCCGGGCCGAGCGCGAGCAGCCAGGATTTTTTGGTTTCGCCAGCGCCGCTCGCGAGCGGCACCACGCTGCCTGCGTCGAGATCGCCGAGCTCGAGCGCGGGCAGCGCGTTTTCGACGCGTAGTTCGAGCTGCGCGGGCTCGCGCACGCTGAGTGAAACGTCTGCGCTCGGTGCGCTCAGCCAGAGCGCGAGCTTTCCGGGCTCGAGCGAGCGCACCGCGGCGAGCCCGGATGCGACCTCGACGTCGAGGGCGGCGCTTTGGGCGTGGCCCACGTCGAGATCACGACGAGTACGCTCTTCGGCCGGGCGCGTGCACCCGACGGCCACGAGTAGCGGTAGCCATGCAACGCTCATTGAAGGCAGCCTCATGGGGACGCTCCCTGCGCGCGCAAAGTACCCTCACGGAGCAGCAGCGACAAGCCACCCACCACGGCCGAGCCGTATTGCGCCTCCGCGAGGAGGCCCAGGCGCGGCGTGAAAAACCAGCGAAAATCCCCGCCGATTTTGCCAAACACGCCGCTGATCAGCCGACCGCTGAGGAAGCCCGCCGCGTAATCATCGTGACGGTGGTCGTAATAAACTCGGGCTTCGCTGCCCACAGCTGCGCGACCGCGGAGCGCAACGCCGAACCCGATTTGCGCGAGCAGCAGATCGTCGGAATCGGCTGGCACGGATAGACCGGGAACGTCGTACGCCACCTTGGCGATTCCGTAACCGACTCCGAGCTCGAAGAAAGAGCCGCGCAGGGTGCTGCCGAAGTGCGAGAGATCGAGGCGCGTGGCGAGCATGAGCTCGATGCCCGAGCGCTGGAAATGTTCCGGCAAATAGCGGTGATGCAAGCCGCCGAGCACGATCTCCACGCGGTCGTCGCGCGTGCCCTGTTCGCCGGGCTCGAGCCCGAGCAGGCGATACGCGCCTTCGACGCGGTAGCGCACGTTCGAAGAGTCACTGGCGAACCACGCGGAGGGTGTCAGTCGAAAGCGAGCTTGGCGCAGCGTGAGGCTTTCGACGACGAAGTGCCGGTAGCTGAAGTGCGGATCACCCACGTAGCGATAGCCGAGCTCGCTCTCGAAGCGCGGCGGAGCGCGCGACAGTAGCTCGACCGCGTCGCCGTCGGTCGCGAGTGTGCCGTAGAGATCCGCGCCGAATGACGCGACGACCAGGCCCGTGCCGAACACGGTGGCCGCCAGCGCCGGGCCTGCCAGGTAACGCGAATTGCCGCTTTCGCGCAGCGTGGCGAAACCGCCCAGCACCAATGCCAAACCGATGCCTTCGCCAATCAGCAGCGCGAGTGCGGTCTTCTTGTGGCCGAGCGCGTACTGACCCGTGCCGTGGACCGCGACGCCCGGAACGATGGCGAGCGCGGTCGCGAGTTTGCGATCGTGCTCGGAAGGTTTCACGGGTGCTGCCGTTGCGTCTGCGACAACGGCGGTTTCGCTCGCGGAGGGCGCGGGCGGCGCGGCGTTCGTCGGCTGTTCCGTCGCCCCGGCCGGCATTGCTTGCATGGTCACGGAAACCAAAATCGAGGCCGCGACGGCGCGCACGCGCGCGAAGCTAACACGTGGGGCCGTGGTTCGACCAGGCGCGACCCGGCAGCCTCCACCTGCTGCAGGTTGTCCCCTGCACCACACCCGCTTCGGGTAGACTGCCCACATGGAGACGCCTTCACCCGAGCTCGAGGCGCTCACTCTCGCACTCTTGGAGCTCGTGCAAGGCTGTGGCGCAACCCTGGGCGCGATCGTCGACGAATCGAGCGTCGTGTGGTGCATGGTGCCCGCGTCCAGCGAGGGTGAGGCGATCGTCGACCAGTTTTTCCGCACCGAAATCGCGCCCAACACCAAATCGCTGCTCCACGGCCACCGGCTGAGTATTCATCAGACGTCGGGGTCACTCCGCTACGTGGCCGAGTCCTTCGCGGCGCTGTACGTGATCGCACTCTGGCTCCAGGCCGAATTCGACACCGAGCTCGTGCGCGCGCGAATTCGACTCGCGTTACCCAAGATCGAAGCGCTCACGCTGGCCGTCCCGCCTTTCGACGGGCCGGACGGCAGCGGCGGCGCCCAGAAACGCTACGGTTGATCGGCGCGAGCCCAAGAGCTGCCGACGTTCACTTGAACGGCGCGGGTGTGCAGCCGCGTCCCCGGCAACCCTCGACGTCCACGGCTTGCACGTGGCTCTCGTCCTTCGCCCAACAACCGCTGTCCGTCGTGTCCTCTCGATAGTCGAGCTGGTGCGGCCCTGGGGTCTGATTGTGAAAGACGCCCGTGAGCAGCACGTGCTTCGAGTCGAGTTTGATGCGCGCGTGAAAGCGGTAGTAATTCTTCGACGCGCTCTCGCTCTTGTACGCCTCGCTGGGCGCGTCGAAGAACAGGTGTGCCTGCAGCACGCAGCCCTCCGCGCTCAGCACCACGCGTGAGAATTCATGCTTGTGCACTCGGGCCTCGAACTGCTGCTCTTGCGTCCAGGCATAGGCGAGTGCGGGCAGCAGCAGCGCGCAGGCGGCGAGCGATCGCGCAAAACGCCAGTACATCGACCGCGAGCGTGCCACGCCGGTCGTCGGCTACGCAACTTCGGTTGAACCGATGGCGGTTCGGCGCTCGCGCCATTCCGCGCCGGGCCGCACTCGCGCTAGCGCGGCCAGATTTTCGAGCTAGACTAGTGATGGAACGGTATTCCGAATAATGGAACGGTCTGGAACGGTCGACAAAGCGCTGCGGGTGCTGGAGGTGCTGTACCAAGCGCGTGCTCCGCTTTCGCTGGCGGAGCTCTCTCGCGCGCTTTCCATCCCCAAGCCGACCGCGCATCGTTTGCTTCGGTCGCTGCTCGACGCGAACTTGGTCGAGCAGCGAGCCGACGCGCGCTACGCGCTCGGGGTGGGTCTGGTGCGTCTCGGCCTCGGAGCACTTGCTCTCGATCCGGTCGTGCGGGCCAGTCAGTCCGAGCTCGAGCGTGCCGCACACGAGCTCGGGGAGACCTTCTTCTTGGTCAAGGCGCGTGGCGGCCGTTTGCTCGTGCTGAGCAAGGTGGAGGGCACCGGCATGCTGCGCGTCGCGCCCGACGTGGGCTCCGAGGTCCCGGTGGAAGTGACCGCGAGCGGGCGGCTGTACCTGGCGTTTGCGCCCGAGTTACTCGCCGGCAACCCCGGCGTTTCGCGCGTGCCCACCGCTGCCATCAAACGCGCGCGCAGCCGCGGCTACGACGTGAACGAGGCCGAGTGGTTGCCGGGGCTGACCGTGGTCGCGGCGCCGATCTTGTCGAACGGTGCGCTCTTGGGCTGCGTGACCTGCGCGGGCCCTGCGGTGCGGCTCGATGCCGCGCGTTTGAAAGTCGCCATCGAGGCCACGCGTCGCGTGGCCGAGCGCGTGTCGCGCAGCTTGTGATGAAGGGAGTGAGGCGATGAACAAGGCAATTTCAATCGATGGACAACTAGTGGCCGAGCGCGACGCAAAGCTCTCGGTGCTCGATCACGGCCTCTTGTACGGGGATGGCCTGTTCGAGGGGATCCGCGTGCGCGCGGGCCGCATCTTTCGGCTCGACCAGCACCTGCGTCGCCTCTCGCTCGGCGCGCGCTACCTAGGGCTGGAGCTGCCCTTCGACGCCGAAGAGCGCGCGCGGATCGTGCGCGAGACCGTGCGTGCGTTCGGGCAAAAAGAGGCGTACGTGCGCCTGCTGGTCACGCGCGGCGAGGGCCCGCTCGGCGTCGATCCCACGACCTGTAGCAAGCCGACGCTGGTGTGCATCGCTGCCGAAATCGGCTTGTACAGCTCCGAGCAACGAGCCAAGGGGCTGAGCATGATCACCTCCAGCTATCGCCGCCCGAACCCGGACGTGCAAGACGTCGCGATCAAGACGCTGAACTACCTCGGTTCGGCGCTGGCCAAGCAGGAGGCCAGAAGGCAGGGCGCGGACGAGGCGCTGCTGTTGAACCAACAAGGCAGGGTGGCCGAGGCGTCGGTTGCCAACATCTTCGCGCTGCACGGCAAAATGCTGTCGACTCCGCCGCCGCTCGATGGCTGTCTGGAGGGCATCAACCGCGGCGCAGTGCTCGAGCTCGCTCGCGATCTGGGCTTTTCGGTCGCCGAGCGCTCGCTCGGCCGGCGCGACTTACTTTCGGCTGACGAAGTTTTCCTGACCGGTTCGGGTGCGGGAGTCGTGGGCGTGCGCAGCTTGGACGGTCGCGCGATTGGTCACGGTCGCACCGGTGAAGTCACGCTCGAACTCGAGCGCCGTCACCGCGCGCTCGCCGAGAGTGAAGGCCCCGTCACCGTGCCTTGAGTTCGGAACGCCGCCGCCGCCAGCACGCACAAGAGCGGCGTGACCACCAGGTGGTAGCGGTCTTCGCCGAAAAACACTACGTGCGTCAGCGCGGTGATGGCGAGCAATGACAGCAAGTAGCCGCCGGCCGCGCCGTGCGCGGGTCGTCCGGGGAGCGGCAAGACCGAAAGCAAGGGCGTGAGCACCGCCAGCAGATAAAACGGATGGGCGTCGCTGAGCGCCGCGTAGGCAGCGATGCCCAGCACGCACACGCCGAGCCCGAGCTGCGTGAAGAACAGGCTCCGCGCCTGCACCTGGAAACGCTGCCACTGGACCACGGACAGCGCGGCCAGCACCAGCAGCAAGCGGTGAAATGCCGTGAGCAGTTCGCGCGCGGCCACGCGCCGCGGCTCTGGCCAAGAGTTGGGATCGGCTTCGTGCAGGTACTCGATGGCGAACGACTCGTGATCGAAGGTTTGCGCCAGTTTCAGCGGCGCTTTGCCCAGCCAACCTCCAGGATCGGCCGCGATTTTCGCGCGTCCGACCTCTGCCCAGCAGCGATCTTGCTGGACCTGTCCGGTCACGATTGGACAACCGTCGGCTGCGCGCAGGGTTTGAAAGCGGCCGGTCTGCGTGATCGCTCCGATGGCCAGGTTCCAGCCACCGTTGGTCGAGACGAGCGTGCAGCCGTCCAGGCGTTGGCAGTTGCGCAAGGTCCAGGGCAGCACCACGACGAGCGCGATGGCGCTCGCCCCCGCCGCGCGCAACGCGGCCTGCCACCAGGGCTTCGGCTGAGTGAAGATCAACAGCGGCGCGCCCAACAAGCTCGCGGGCCGTACCAGCGTCGCCACGCCCAGCAGTGCGCCGCTGAAGACGATGGCTTGCCAGCGGCCGCGAAAATGCAACGCGCACCAGCCGGCGCCGAGCAAGAGCAACGCCGCCAGTGGCTCGGTCATGACCACCGCCGAGTACGCGATCAGTCCGGGGTGCAGCGCGCTCAGGCTCGCCGCGATGCGCGCGCGATCGCGGCTCACGTAGTAGCGCGCGAGCCGGTGCACGACCGCGACCAAGAGCGCGCCGGTGAGCGCGTTGACCACCGGCGCGACCACCAGCTCCGAGCCGAAGATTCGGTAAAAGAAGCCGAGCACGGCGCTGTAGCCCACGGGATAGTGGACCCATGGCTTCCACAATAAGCGTCCGTGTGACAGCACGTCTTCGGAATAGCCCAGGCCACGCGCGATGCGTTCGGCCCCAAAGTGGTAATAGTGACCGTCCCAAACGGGCTCTTTGGCCCAAGCTATGGCCACGAACAGACGCGGCAAGAGCGCGGTCAGAAAAACGGCCAGCGTGAAGGCAACGTCGCGGGTCAGCAGATTCGTGTCCCCGGCGAGGGACCGCTCGAGCCCTCGCTCGCCCGCGCTGTTCAAGGTTCTTGTTCCCCGTCGCTGAGCGCGCGCCACTCGCGCAGGCGCCGCAGGTAGGTCTTGGAGACCTGAGTCGGGTCGAGCTTGAGGAATTTGGCGAGCTGCTGCACGAAACCGCGCGTGTACACGAGCGCGGGCAGCTCCGCGAAGCGCTCGGTCTCGATCGCCTGCAGATGGCTGGAGGAGATCTTGGTCAGCTTGGCGATCTCGCTCAGCTCGATACCGTGCGATTCGCGCACTTTCCGTAGTAGCGTGCCGGTGAACTCGGTTTCACCGTTGATCTCGCGCGCCAGCTCTTTTTGAAGCATGGCTCGCTCGGCCTCGAGTGCGCTGTCGAGCCCCGCGTTGCGCTTGGGTAGCTCGGTGTGCTCTTCCGGGAAGACAGAGGCGTCGTACGCCTTGCGCCGCAGCGGATCGAGCAAGGTGTCGTGCGCCTCTTCGACGCGCGCTTGCTCGGCTCTGAGTTGGTCGCCCTTGAGCAGCGAGGTCAGCGGCAAACTGCCCGGTTGGTACAGCTCGCGCTGCCGCTTGTAGGCGCGCCGCAGATCTTCGTCGCTCGCGCTCTGATGCGTCCAGAGCACGTCGTACAGATTCGGCTCGCCGGGCACCACGGACATGACGCGCATGTTCTGCTGTTGCTCGCGGGTCGTGCTCAGAGCCAGAACGCGCCGCGCGATGCGCTCCAAGTTGCGCGCGCTCTTGCTGGTCGGGCTGTCGATCAAGAGCGGCCGGCGGTGCACGACACTGAGCCACACCGCGTCGTCTTGCTCGATGTGCCCCACGTAGTCGTAGTTGATGCCCAGGTAGCGCTCGGCCATGTCGCACATTGCGGGGCCGAGCTCGGTGTCGCCCCGCAAGCGGCCGTTGTTCACCACCAAGCGCGGCCGCAATTTGGCCAGTTCTGCGGCAGAAAGCTCGCCCAGCGTGGAGTCGTAGCGGGCCAGGGCGCGCACCAAATCTTGCGGGGGCGGCAGCGGGCCGAGCTCGGCTTCGGCGCGCTCCAAAAGGCGCATCTTGAAGCGGTCTTTGTTCAGCATCCGGCGGATGGCGCGTTGGAACAGCGCGCGAGCGAAGCGATACGTGGCCTCGATGCTCGGTGGCTCCGGCGACGCGACGGTGATGCCGATGTCCGCGCCCAGGAACAGATCGAGTGTCGCTGGGGCGGTGCCTGCGCCGAGATCGATGATCACGTAGTCGATGTCGAGCTTTTGCACCTGGCGCGCCCAGCGCGGCTTGCGGCCGGGCCGCACGGGCACCGGCGAGCCCACGCGGTAGCCTTGCGGCACGAGCTGCAGGCCCGGCACCTGGGTCGGCAGTGCGACCAGGTTCTCCTCTTCCTCGTCCTCGCTGCCGGTCGCAGCGGTGTTCGGTAGATCGATGCCGAGCACGGTGTGCAGCGCCGCGCCCGCGGGATCGGCGTCGATCAACAAGACCGAACGGCCGAGCTGCGCCACGTACACGCCCAGGTTTGCGGCGAGCACGCTCTTGCCGACACCGCCGCGACCGCCGCCCACGGCGACCGTGCGCCGCACCCCGGGGGGCGGCGCGATGCCTTGGGAGGAATCGGGAGGGGCGTGCAGCGAGGCGTCCGACATGCGGTCGGCTGCGATTTACATGACTCGTGCGGGCTTCGCCATCGCTTCACCTCCACATTGTTTCGTTGACGTCAGACGGGAGCGTCGGACGGGAGCGTTCGACCGTGCGCGGCAAATTCGCCCGTCAATCTGGAATCAGGCTGCAAAGCGCGGAAATTCGTGACGAAAGGCCCACGGAGCGCGATCCGCCTTCCAAGACCGCCCGGGTCGAGACTACGCTCGGCCCCGCAATGTTCAGCCTGCGCTTGGCTGGGGCAGCCCTCGCTTTCGCCCTCTCTTCTCAATTGACCACCTGTCGCTCGCCCGGCGAGGGAGGCTCGGAAGCCGCCCCCGCCCATGCCGAGGTGAGGGATGTGACCCTCCCGGGGGTGGATACCTCGGAATTGACCGGTCGCGAAAAGGCCGACTGGTCGCGGGACGTCTCGGACCTGCTCGCGCCTTGCCCGGATCAGCCGGTCAGCTTGGCCCAGTGCGTGAAAGAAAATCGAAACTGTAAACAGTGCCTGCCTGCGGCGAATTTCTTGGTCAAGCAAGTCCGGCGCGGGCGCCCGCGGGCTCAAATCGAAGCCGCTTACCGCAATCGATTCTCGCCGGATGCGATCAAGAACATCGATTTGCAAGACTCACCCGCCAAGGGCCCGAGCGGCGCTCCGGTATTGATCGTGGAGTTTGCCGATTTCGAGTGCCCGCACTGCGCGGCCACGCGCCCCATGTTGGACGACCTGTTCAAGCGTTACGACGGGCAAATCCGCTTCGTATACAAGAATTTCCCGCTCGGCAGCCATCAGTATGCCGAGAAAGCGGCGCGCGCGGCGATCGCGGCGCACAAGCAGAACAAGTTCTGGGAGATGGAAGTCGCGCTGTTCGACAATCAGTCGAACCTGCAGCCGTCGGCGATCGAAGGGCTGGCCAAGTCGCTGGGGCTGGACATGCCGCGCTTCCTGAAGGATTGGGAGAGCGAGGCCGTGGCCGACTTCGTCACGCGCGATCGCAAGCAGGGTGAACGCTTGGAGCTGACTGGCACGCCCTCGATCTTCATCAATGGCCGCAGGTTCGAGAGCGCCGGCGAGTTCAAGGACGACCTCGAAGACTGGGTCGCCCTGGAGATCAAGCTCTCCGGGGGCAACGCCACGCCGCACGTGGCCGAAGCCGCGCCCAGTGCGCCGGCTGCGAGCGCGAGCGCCGCACCCGCCGGCTCGGCCAAAGCCGTGGGCAAAGATCAGAAGCGGGCTCCGCTTTGAGAGGCGTCAGCGCCGATCACGGCTGCTTCCCGAGTGGACGTCACTACCCCGGTATCGCGCACCTGCTGCGCATCGTCGCGGCCGGGCTGGTCGATGACTTTGCCGCAGACCACGCCGTGCACGGTCTGCACTTGGTAGCGATCGATACCGAGACGACGGGGCGCGATCCGCTGACCAGTCGCATCGTCGAGGTGGCCTGCGTGTTCTGGCGCGATGGCGCGGTCGTCGAAAGGAAGAGCTGGCTCGTCAATCCCGATTGCCCGATTCCGAAAGAAGCCTCGGACGTGCACGGCATCGGCGATGAGCAGGTGAAAGACGCGCCGCCGTTTTCGGCGATCGTGCCGGAGCTATTCGAGTGTCTCGCCGGCCATGTGCCGATGGCGTACAACGCCGAATACGATCGCAAGATCCTGATGGCGGAGCTCGGGCGTCTGACGAGCCTGCCGGCCAACGCTCCACCTGCCTTCAAGAAGGGGGTCGAGTGGGTGGATCCGTTGGTGTGGGCGCGTGAGCTGCAGAAGCTGGAGAAGAGCCGGGCGCTCGGGGACGTGGTGCAGCGGCTCGGGATCGTGCTGGAGAATGCTCATCGCGCGGCCAACGACGCGGAGGCCACGCTGCACGTGTTCGCGGCGTTTTCCGCAGATGTCCGCGTGCCCAAAGCCTACGGCGCGTTGATCCAAGAGCAACGCCGCCTGGCGCGCGCATTCGAAGACGAACGCGGCTGGCGCTTTCGCTGACGCCTTTCGCGCGGCCTTTCCGCGCGTCGGCCTGTCACCGGATGCAGGAACGCGCTAGCGTGCTCGAGAAGCCATGACTCAACGTGTACCCGTGAGGATCGGTGATCAGCTGTTCCAACGTGAAGACGGAGCCGCATTCGGTGCCGTCGTCGGCATTCATGCGCACGAACTCTTGGTGGAAATCGAAGGCGTCGGGCAAGCGGTGTTGCCGGGCGCGTCGATCAAGGCCGTTCACGATGGCAAGCTGATCGTCGATATCAACTTGTTGCCAGCGCCGCTCCGCACGTCGATCATGCACGCGCACGATCGCGAAACGGAATGAGCAGGTCCTTGCGCGCGACCGGCTGCCGCGCGCGACGATTCACCGCGCTCAGGGCGTGAGCACTGCGCGGAAGCGCACGCGATTCTCGATCACTTTGGCAAAGGCTTCTTCGGCTTGTTCGAGCTTGAAGCTTTCGACGCTCGGACGGACGCCGCTGAGCGCGCTGAAGCGCAGCGTCTCTTCGGAATCGATGGCCGTACCGCTGGGCCAGCCAGCGACCGTCTTGCCGCTGAGTAGGCTGAACGCCGAGAGCGAGACTGGGCCTTGGGGTGCGGCAATGACCAGCAGTTTGCCGCGCGATTTCAGGCCCCCGAGCGTGGCGGCCATGGCGTCGGCATTCGGCGCAGTCGCCAGCACCAGATCGGCGCCGCCCAACTTTTGCAGACCTTCAGCGGCGCTGGTCTGCTCGGTATCGACGTATTCGTGAGCGCCGAGCTTGCGCGCGAGTGCTTCTTTGTCCGCGCCGCGCGAGACGGCCACGGTACGAAAGCCCATTTTTGCTGCGTATTGCAGGCCCAGGTGCCCGAGCCCGCCGATGCCCTGCACGGCTACCGTATCGCCGGCGCGCGCGCCGCTGTTGCGCAGCGCATTGAAAGTGGTGATGCCCGCGCACAAGAGTGGCGCGGCTTCCAGCGCGGAAAGCTCGGCCGGCATTCGGGCGACGGCTTCTTGTGGGACGACCACGAATTCGGCGTAGCCGCCGTCGTAACTGATGCCGCAGACTTTGGCCTTTTCGCAGTTGATGAACCAGCCTTTGCGACAGGCCGTGCACTGGAAGCAATGACCGCCGTGCCAGCCGACGCCCACGCGGTCGCCCACTTGCCACGCGCTCACGCCTTCGCCCACGGCGTCGATCTTGCCTGCGACTTCGTGACCGGGGATGCGCGGGAGTTGCAGCCCGGGATACACTCCATATTTCACGAAGGCGTCACTGTGACAGATGCCACACGCTTCGACTTTGATTCGGACCTGCTGCGGACCGACCGCGGGTATTTCCCGTTCGACGAGCTCGAAGGGTCCGCGTGCCGTTGAAATTTGCACTGCTCGCATTTTTGCCATGTCGCCCTCTCGATCCCAAAGTGGACCAAGTGCATAGGACACGACTCGCGCGCCGCCAGCCCCGCTCGGGACAGCCCGTCACGACAGGCACAAATCGCCGGTGAGGTCGCCAGTTGCCTGTGCGGGCCGCTGTGCGCGACCCCGAATTCTCAGCGCGCGAGCTCGACCGGGCGTGTGCGCGCGAGCGGCTCGCCCTCGCGGAACACCGGCCACGGGGTGGGTCGCGTGCCGGCCTGCCAGTTGTCGTGCCGGCCATCCCAGTACAGGAGTGCGGTCTCGCTGGGGTCGAGATCGTCGAGGGTATTGATGTTGACCGAGGCGAACGGACCGCCGATCTCCGGGATGTCGCCCTTGCCGTAGCAATAAGTGCCGCAGCGCGGGCAGAAGTAGCGGGCAGCGTACTCGTTGCCGTAGCGACCGTGCTTGGACTCGTCGGACAGCACGCGCAGCATCTCCGGCTTGCCATTGATGCTGCGGGCACCGAGCTTTTGACACACCGTGCAGTTGCACATGGTTGCTTGCGAGGCGTCCAGGCTGACTTCGAACTCGACCAGGCCGCAGATGCAGGAACCGTGATGGGTTTTGGTGTTGCTCATGAAAGCTAGAGTGACCGAGCCCCGTGACAGCCTTATGTCATGTTTGTCTGGCCCCCTCGCTCCTCACCTCTGCCGCAGAAGCCCTACAAATATCCCCTGAGCCGCACATGAGTGGGCGGAGCTGCACCCCGCCGCCCTGCGAGTCCCGCTCTAGTTGCTGGGTTTGACTTGCCGGCCGCTCGCGGCAACCCTTACGCTTCCTTGAATCAGCGAAGGGCGACAGCAAGAATGCGGAGTGCACGGTGGGTGACGGGGCTTGCGGTCTTGGCGGTGGCTTGCGGGTCGTCCTCGAGCGACAGCGGCGATAGCACTCCGAATGGCGGCGCCGCGGGCGCGTCGGGCTTCGACGGCAGCTTTTCAGGAGCAAACAACGCGGGAGCAAGCAACTCGACGGGCGGGGCGGGCGCCCGCAGCGGCTCCGGGGGCGCGAACGAGCCGGGTGGCGACGCTGGCAGCGGCGAAGCTGCCGGCAGCGGTGCCGATGCTGGAGCGACCGACGGCATTGCCGGCAGCAACAGCGGAGGTTCGAATGCCACGGGCGGAACCGACGGCCAAGCCGGCGCCGAAGCGAGCGGCAACGGCGGTGTCGCGGGCGGCGGAGTCGCGGGCGGTAGCGGCGGAGTTGCGGGTGGCGGAGTCGCCGGAGGCGGTGGCGGTACCGGCGGCACCGGAACCAGCGGCAGCGCCGGCATTGCAGGCGGCGGAGCGCCCCTCGGTGGGGCCGGTGGAGCGCTGGCAAATGGCGGTGCAGGCGGCGGTAACGGCTGTGCGGAGGGCTCGACAGGGCCGAATTGCAGCGTGTGCGTCGTGTACGTGAACAAGAGCGGCGGCAACGACACGAACGACGGACGAACCTGGGCGACCGCCAAGAGCAACGTCCAAAACGGCATCGACGCGGCGTTCGCGAACAGCAGCCCGTGCCAAGTCTGGGTCGCACAGGGCTCATACGTGCCGACGTACATGGCCGATCCGTTCGCCTCGGCAAAGACGGCGACGCTCCTGTTGCGTGCGGGCATCGCGCTCTACGGCGGCTTTGCCGGGAATGAGTATTCGCTCGAAGCGCGAAACATCGCCGCGCACGTGACGACGCTCACGGGTGCGATCACGATTGGGACCAAACCCGATTCGCTGTACCACGTGGTCACGGCCGCCGGTGGCGGAACCATCGACGGCTTCACCATCACGGGAAGCGGGGAGTCCGCAGTGCAGTGCAGCGGCGGCACTCTGACGCTCGCGCACGACACGTTTACTGCCAACCACGGCTTGCAAGGCGGAGCGCTCAAGGTGGCTGCGGCCACGGTGCTGATCTCGAACAGTGCATTCACCAGCAACACGGGAGCTGCGACCGGCAGTCTGACCACGGAGGGGGGTGCCATCTACAATGATTCCACGGGCACCGTCACGATTCAGAGCAGTACGTTCTCGAAAAATAGCGCAGACCAAGGCGGCGCGATCTTCAGCCCTGGCGCGATCGAAGTGCGAGACACGGTATTCGAAGACAACTCAGCTGCAGTAGGGGGAGGCGCGCTCATCGCAGGGGAACCGACGCTCGAGGGTTGCACATTCAACGCCAATCGAGCGCCCAACGCCTCTGCGATCTATTCCGGTGGCACGATCACCCTTCGCTCCAGCACGATCAGCAACAATACCGTGCCGACCGCTGACCCTTCGCTCGACGTCATTGGCGCCGTGAATGTGAAGAATATCACCGTCGAGAGTAGCAACTTCGTCGGCAACACCGCGCTTGCAAAGAACGGGGGAACGACCGCGGCAGGCGGTGGGCTGTACGCGACCGGCACCGTCAAGATCAAGAATTCGTCGTTCCGCAATAACCTGGTCTCCGCGGGCACCAGCTCGTCGGGCGCTGGCTTCCTATGCGACTCAGGCTGCGCGGCGCAGCTCGTTGCCGTGACCTTCGATGGGAATGTCGCCAAGCCGATCAGCGGCACGAGCTACGGCATGGGCGGCGCGTTGTATTTCAGAGGCATCAGCCTCGCGCTCGACGACTGCCAGTTCACGAACAATCAGGCCAAAGCCTACGGCGGCGCGATTCGCACCGCGGTCAACCCGAGCGCCGTTACCATTCGCAGCTCGACGTTCTACGGGAACTCCGCCGCGACTGGTGGCGCGGTGTACCTGAGCAACGGCCCAGCTTCGTTTTTGAACTCGATCTTTTGGGGCAACACGGCGACGGTGCAGGGCAGCCAAGTGTTCAACGCGGGTTCGGTCGCCAGCACGGTTCGCGCCTGTAACGTGCAAGACAGTGGCTTCACGGGTGCCAGCGGTAACATCGATCAGAATCCGTTGTTCGTGAGCACGACCGCTGGCGCGCTCGATCTGCGGCTGCAGTCCGGCTCTCCATGCGTCAACAGCGGCGCGAACGCCGATCTGGGACTCGATGCCCTGGATCTCGACAGCGACGGCAACCTAAGCGAATCCTTGCCGCTCGATCTCCTCGGCAAGGCGCGTGTGCAAGGCACGGCTCTCGACATGGGCGCGTACGAATCCGGCTATTGACGCCGCGCTGAGCTCTGGCGCCGCTGGGCTCCCGGACCCCTTGCACGTGGTCGTCGTTGGTTGCCGCCCCGAGCGCAGTGGCTTCGACTTGGAGCGCGTGGATGTCGTGATCTCGGAGCCACGTGGCTATGCCTTTTTGGGGGACTTGGTCGCCACGATCGTCGTTCTGCTGTTGGGCTTGATGCGCCGCACCCGGCTGATTTGCGGCGGCGAGCCCGCCAATCCCGCCCCGCCGAGAAACGTCACGATTTTCTCGGACGCGCAGCTTTCGAGGGGACTCGCGCGTTGGGCGCGCGTTTTTGGGGCTCGCTCGCTGCCAACACGGGCGAGAGCAACTGCTCGGCTTCTGCGAGCGAGAGGCCGCGGGCCTCTCGGGTGACGGCTTCAGGTACCCACTTGGGGAACGCGGTGGAGACGGAACGGTGCGCGCCGCTCGCGGTGTGCTCGTTTTCGACCTGCGCCAGCCGACCCTTGTCGAAGCGCGCGGCCAGCTTGACCAGCGCCGGCCACAGGCGGCGGTGCACATAAGTGACTTTGCCCTCGACGAGCTTACACACCAAAACGTCCCGGTGCTCGGACACCTGGCTCAGCAGTGCGAAGATTTCGTGACCTTTTTCGTGTCCCCACCAACTGCCCCTGATCGGTTCGCCCGTGATGTATTCCGCGAGGCTCGGCACCGGGCCGCGCGCGGCTTGCAGCACGATGCCGTGCTTCTCGACGAACCCGAGTGCCTGCTTTGGCGTCACACGCACGCAGTCTACCACGGTCGCGCAGCCAGCATAGTGACGCGACGAATTGCCTCTGCTCGATCAACCGCCACAGCACGCGCGGCTTCGAGTAGGACCTTCGCGAGGATCGCGAGCCCTCATCAATCGTAATTTCGAGCCGAGTCAGCGAGCGGCTTTCACGCGCCGACGCGGCTCGCCGGGTTGGGCACATGGCTTGCCCTCATCGCAGCAGTTCGCGTTCGTTTCGACGGCTGCTCTCGCACTCGCGTCAGAGTTCGCAGAGGTGTCGTTCGAGACGACGTGTTTTGACGATGAGGAGGGTCTCAATCATGAAGCACACGACGAGCACGTTGGGGCGAGCGCGGTCTTATGCGCTTTTGGCGTTGTTAGGCGGAATTTTCGCGGGCTGCGGGCAGGCGCCGGCGCCCGAATCCACGGCAGGGATATCACGCGAGGCGCTGAGCGCGAGCTTCCGAGTCGGTGAAGCGGGCTACACGAGCTCCGACGACGTCACGATCTCGAACCAATCCGGCGGCAATGGGACGACCGATCGCAGCGCGACGCAAGTCCTCAGTTGGAAGAAGACCGGGACCGACGCATACGAGATCAGCGCGCTGATTCGCTTCAACAACGTGTCGCTGCCTGCGGGCTCGCAGGTCAGCGCCGCGCAGTTGACGCTCACGTTCGAGAACTGGTGGACGGGCTTCACGCTGCGCGGTTACTACGTCAAAAACGCCTGGAATGCGGCGTCCAGCGCGCCGCTCGGTTGGCTCAATCGGGACACCGGGCTGACTTGGGCCACGCCCGGCGTGAAGGGCGTCGGCACGGACATCGTTGCAGGAAGCTCGTTCTCGAACTCGAGCTGGGTCGGAAATGGTGACGAGGTGAAGACCTTCGACCTCGATCCGGCCATCGTTCAAAGCTGGATCGACAATCCTGCGACGAATCAGGGCGTCGTGCTCGTCAACAACGAGAGCGACGACAAGTACTTGCGCATCTATTCGTCGGAAGATTCGGTCGTGAGCCGACGTCCGCGCCTCAGCATCACCTATTCGAGTGGCTCGGGCGGTGGCGGCACTGGCGGCGCGGGCGGTGGCGGCAACGCAGGCGGTCATCCCCGCATTTTCCTGGACGCTGCGACGCTCAGCTCGCTACGCGGTAAGGCTCAAGCGAGCGCGGGCGCATGGACGACGCTGCGAGCTACGTGCAACTCCTACCTGAACGGAACGACGAAGTCGGTCTGCTATCCGCCGCCCGACCCGTTGCCTGCCTCATGCAATCCGTACCCGAATCTGCCCGACGTCGGCGAAGGCTATCAGGGGGACGACTATGCGGCGGCCGTGTTGAACCTGGGCGTTTGCTATCAAATTGGCCTCGGGATCGCCGATGCCAATACCAGTGCGTGGGGTGCTCGCGGAGCCGACGTGCTGGCAAAGATGACCGAGTTCACCGGTTATCAGCGCGACAGTGGCTACGGCATTCGCAACTACGGGGTGGGCATGGCGCTCGGCTTCGATTTCTTGTACCCGGCGTTGTCTGCCAGTGTGAAGTCCCAAGTTTCGAGCTCGCTCAATGCCTGGCTGAGCTGGTACGACAACAATGGCTTGGCGCGCACTCAGCCTCACGCGAACTATTTCGCCGGCTACTATGCAGCGAAGGCATATGCGGCGCTCGCCACGGAAGGTGACAACGCCAGCGCTCCGGCGGCCTGGTCCGATTTCCTGGATCGCTTGCAGCGCGGGACGGTCAGTGGTGCGCCGCACGGCGGGGTCGCGCCCTACTACACCGCGAACTTGACGGGTGGTGGCTGGTACGAGGGCTGGCAGTACGGCAACCTCGCGGTGCAGAACATGAGCCTGCCCGCACTGGCCGCGCGCACCGCCAAAAACCTGGACCTGATTCAAGACGCGGCCAAACCGTATCGCTACCCGCTGGAGAGTGCGGCACATCTGATGCACTTCTCTTGGCCCTCGCGCGACGAGCTCGACGAACGCGACACGCTGCACAGCGGATCGGTGTGCCGTAGCAACGCGCGGCCGGCGGCACAGCTGCTCGCTGTCGCCTCGACTCTACTCGCGAAATGGAACGATCCCTTGGCCGCCCAATTCCATCGCTTCGCCCGCGACGCACGCAGCGCGACCGGCAACTCCGGTGCGGCGCCCTGGTCGGAGTTCTTGTTCTGGGACGAAGCGGCCAGCGAGAGCGACTACTCCACGCTTGCCAAGTCCTATCGCGCGACCAACTACGCTGCGATGCGCTCGGATTGGACGACCTCGGCCAGCTGGGCCTCTTTCCGCGCGAGTGCCTATGTAGACGCGATCGACTCCACGGAGCAGTACCCCGATCCCGGCGCGCTGGCGATCACCCGAGGAAACATGCCGTTTTTGGTCAACCCGGAGTTCTTGCACACTTGCTACGGCGGGACGCCGCCCACGAACTACAATGACCAGATTTACGCCGAGGTGTACGGCGGACCGCAGCGCTTCTTCAACACCTTCTACAACGGGAGCGGCCCAGTCTTCCGCTTCGTGCCCGTAGACGATACCCCGGCTCCGGCGACCCGCATCGCGAGCTTCGAAGATGGCGGCGGCTACGTGCTCGCGCGCGCGAAAGACCTCGAGGACGTGTTCCAGTCCGCGGCCAACGTGTCGCTCTGGACGCGCGACGTGCTGTTCTTTCGGCCCAGCGTGTTCGTCGTGTACGACCACACGACCGTTGGCAACACGTCGGGCGACCAGCACATGAACTGGAACTTCGCGCCGACTCCCGCGTACGTGAGCTCACCGAGCAGCGGCGCGAAGCGATACGACGTCGGCGACACGCTGGGCTTCAAAGGGGCGATCACCACGCTCTTGCCGGCGAATGCCAATGGCACGATCGTCGATGTGTTCGGCAGTCACAAGCTCTACCGCGTCGAGGTGCGTCCCGCGAGCTCGAGTCCAGATTCGCGCTGGCTGACGGTACTCGATACTGCGTCGAGTGCCGCGGGAGTCCGCACCGCATCCGTCGTCAGCTCGTCCAGCAATGTGACGGGTGCACTGATCGCGGATGCTGGCGGCAACTTCGTCGGTTTGTTCGGGACGAACCCTGGTCAGACCGTCAGCGGCGCGATCACGTTCACTGAACCCGCTCAGGCGACCAAGCTGGTCGTCAGCGATCTGGCGCCGAACAGCACGTACTCGGTTTCGGTTCAGGTGAGCGGCAACCATGCGGTCACCGTCCAGCCGGGCAGCGGATTCACCAGCTCCGCGAACGGCACGCTGTACGTGAATATCGCCGCGAACGGGGTCGTGACCTCGGGTAGCTGAGGTCGGCCGCACGAGCGCGAGCCACCTTCGATTGCAACGCCCGGCGCTTCGAAATCGCTGCTGCGAGCGGTTCGAAGCGGCGGGCTGCGTTCTCTTTCACGAGAAATCAGCAAAGGCTGCACGCAAGCCCGGTCCGCGATAAATTGCGGACCATGACGCCCATGCACGAGCTGGAGAGCGAAGCTCTGGCAGCCAATTCCGAGTTTTATCGAGCCTTCAACGCGGGCGATTTTGCGGCGATGCAGGCGTTGTGGGCGGAAGAGCGCCCAATTGCTTGCTTGCACCCCGGCCAACCGCTGCTCTTCGGCCGCGAGGCAGTGCTGCAGGCTTGGAGACAGATCTTGGCCCAGCAACCGAGCTTCGAACTCCGCGGCGACGAGCCGCGCGTTCAGCTCTTGGGGGATACGGCGATCGTCTATTGTTACGAGGCGGGCGGCGACGAGCCGGCGCATCTGGCCGCCACCAACGTGTTCGTTCGAGAGCGATCGGCCTGGCGCATGGTCCACCACCACGCGGGACCGCTTTCGACCCCGCGGCCCGCACGGCGTTCGAGCGACTTGAATTGAGTCGAGCTTGGAAGGCCGCAGTATTCCGAGGTGGGGCTCCGCTCTCAGCGCGTCGTCACGCGCTTGGATAGAGCAACCTGAATTTGGCCATTCCAAACGCGAACCGGGAAGACCGAGAGCCGAGTACTTCTGTCTTCCAGGCACTCGCCGGTCTCGAGATAGAAGCTCTGCAGGTAAATGGGTGAGGTGATTGTCGGCGCATTCGCGTACTCCCCGACTATCCCGCGCGCGATCACGCAGGCCTTGCTGAACGGGTCGAAATTCGAGAGTGCCGCCAAGAGGCCGTCATGCGTGCGCACGATGGCTATTTGCTCGTCGCCGACCGAGACCGAGAGGCCAGAGCCCGGCGCTACGTCGTCGATCAAGCAGGCGTCGTGCCATTCGAGCTCGTTGTGGACCACAGTCGCGTGCTTCCGTTGCGGGGCCGTCATGGTTCCGTGTTTTCACCTCGATTGTGGTCCGCGAGAGCCGCGGCCGCTCCTCACACTTCCAGCTGTGCAGACGTGGTAGCGGTCGCACTTTCCGGAGCCAGGTCCGGTGCGCTCGAAGCTCGCTCGCTGTGGCTTTTGGCGGAAGCGCCGCCGAGCCGCGCGTGATCCTCCAAGAAGCCGATCAGACGTTCGCGCAAGACGTAATATTCCGGATCTTCCAGCACGGCGGCACGATCGCGCGGCCGCGCGAAGGGAACGTCGAGGATCTCGCCGACCGTGGCGCGCGGACCGTTGGTCATCATCACCACGCGATCGGATAGGAACAAGGCCTCGTCGACGTCGTGGGTCACCATCAACAGCGTCTTCTTGTTCTCGCGCCACAAGGTCAGCAGCACTTCATGCAGCTCGAGACGGGTGAGCGAATCCAGCATGCCGAAGGGCTCGTCGAGCAGGAGCATCTTGGGAGAGAGGGCGAAGGCGCGGGCCAAGCCTACGCGCTGCCGCATGCCTTGTGACAGCTCGGTGGGGCGCTTGTGCAGCGAATCGCGCAGATCCACGAGCTCCAGGTAGTGACCGGCGACATTTGCGCGATCGGCTGCGCTCGCCTGGGGCATGACCTGTTCGAGGCCCAGGGTGACGTTCTCGAGCACGGTCATCCATGGGAACAGGCAGGGAGTTTGAAATACGACCCCGCGGTCGGGGCCCGGCGCCGTGATCTCACGATTGCCCAGGATTACGGTACCTGCACTCGCTCGAGTGAGCCCGGCGACAATCGAAAGCACGGTCGATTTCCCGCAGCCGGAATGGCCGATCAACGAGACGAATTCGCCCTGTTGGATGGAAAGATTGAAGTTCTCGACGACCACCAGCGGTCCACCTGCGGCCGGGAACGATTTTTGAAGCTGCCAGATGTCGAGGAACTTCTTTTGTGGGCGAGTCTGGGCAGTCATGTCCCCTCCAAGGGTTCCGAGAGCGCGAGCGGGAGCTGGCGTTGCGCGGCGGACTTTCGGCGTTGCGCGGAGCTCCCCAGCAAAAACTCGATCACGCGGGTGCGCACGTGCTTGAACTCCGGATGATGATTGAGTGCTTTGCGATCCCGCGGGCGTTCGATCTCGACTGCTATCGCTGGGCCCAGGGTGGCCTTCGGACCAGCGCTCAGTGGAATGATGCGATCAGCGAGCAAGATCGCTTCGTCCACGTCATTGGTGATCATGACCACGGTTTTGCGATCGGCTTGCCAGATGCGCTCGATTTCCGTCTGCAGCGTGCCGCGGGTGAGCGCGTCGAGCGCGCCCAGCGGCTCGTCCAAGAGCAACACCGCGGGATCCATGGCCAGCGCGCGAGCCACCGAAACGCGCTGACGCATACCGCCCGACAGCTGACCCGGCTTGCGGTCCTTGGCATGCGAGAGGTTCACGAGCGCGACGTAGCGCTCGGTTCGAGCGCGCTTTTGCGCCTCTGTCTCGTGAGAAAATACCTGCTCGACCGCGAGGTGAATGTTCTCGAATACGGTCAGCCAGGGCAAGAGCGAGTAGTTCTGAAAGACCACGCCGCGATCCGGACCGGGACCGAGCACGGGCTTGCCAGCCACCATCACCTTGCCGGAGTCCGGCATGAGCAGCCCGGCCAGTAGCGACACGAGCGTGGTCTTGCCCGAACCCGAGTAGCCGACGATGGCCACGAACTCACCCCGCGCCACCTCCAGGTTCACGTCTTCGAGCACACTCACGCGACCAGAGCTCGAATCGAAGCCCTTGCTCACCCCGCGCATCTCGACGAACGCGCTCATCCGACCTTGAACCTCCGCTCGACGAGCCCCATGAGCCGGTCGAGCCCGAAGCCGACGACACCGATGGTGATGATGCAGAGGATGATGTGCTCGTAGATCAAGGCGTTGTATTCCTGCCACAGGAAGCCACCGACACCGGGCGCGCCCGTCAGCATCTCGGCGGCGACGATCACCAGCCAAGCGATGCCGAGGCTCAAGCGAAAACCCGTGAACATGTAGGGCAACGCCGCCGGAAGGAGCACGCGAAACAGCGTCTTTCGCGGCGAGAGCTGGAGTACGCGCGCCACGTTCAAGTAATCCTGCGGGATGGAGCGAACTCCCAGCGCGGTGTTGAGCACCGTCGGCCACATCGAGCACATCGCGATCGTGAAGATGCCGGCGGGCTCTGGCTTTTGGAAGATCACGAGCCCGAGCGGCAACCACGCGAGCGGTGACACCGGGCGCAGGATCTGAATGATCGGATCGAAGGAATTCGTGAACCACTTCGAGATGCCGAGCAAGAGTCCGAGCGGTGTACCGAACAGAATTGCCAGCGCGTAGCCCTTGGCCACGCGCAGGAGCGAGTACCAAGTGAAACGCAAGATCCCCTGATCGAGCTCGCCGCGCTTTTCGAACGGAGCGAGGATATAGGGTTTGCTCACCTCCCAGGTGCGCGCCGGCGAGGGTAACGCGGGCGCCCACGTCGAGCTGGTGAGCGCCCAGGTTCCCAAGACGAACAGGATGCCCAAGAGCGGTAGAAAGAGCCCTTTCGACAAGCGAGCGGTAGCAATTTTCGACATTGACTCTCCATCACTGCAAGCACTGCAAGGCGCCGCAAGTCTCGCGGGCGATGCTCTTTCCTTTAGCGTGCCAATGTTTCCGTTCAGCCCTTGAGAGATTTCACGGCGAAGCTCGCCGCGTACCCTTCCGGGTCCTTGGGGTCGAAGCGCACGCCGTCGAACAAAGTCTCGGGCTCTTCGTTCGCGCCGCCGTGAACGTAGCCCAGCTCTTTCATCGCTTCTTCGTAGATGTCGCCGCGCATTACCTGCTTGGCGACGCCGGCATAGTCCGGCTTGCCCTCGACCATGCCCCAACGACGGAATTGCGACAGCCACCAAGTGGAGTACTTCGCCTGCGGGTAGTTGCAATTCCGCTTGCTGAAGATCATGTAGTTCTCGTCCTGCTTCTTGCGGCCGTCGCCGTAGTCGTAGTCACCCTTCAGTCGACCCAGGATCGATTCTGGCGGACAGTTGATGTAGGTCGGCAGCGAGACAATCGAGGCCTGCTCGGGACGGTTGCCGAGGTCGTCGAGCCAGGTGCTCGCTTCATGCAGCGCCTTCAACACGGCCTTGACGGTCTTGGGGTTCTTTTGCGCGAATTCTTCGGTGAACGCGCAGACTTTTTCGGGGTGATCCTTCCACATCTCCTGCGTGGTGGTCGCCGTGTAGCCGATGCCGTCCGCGACCGCGCGCGCGTTCCAGGGTTCGCCCACGCAAAAGCCGTCCATCTTGCCCACCTTCATGTTGGCAATCATCTGGGGCGGCGGGACGGTCACCAGCGCGACGTCCTTGTCCGGGTCGACCCCGCCGGAGGCCAAGAAGTAACGCATCCACATGGCATGCGTGCCCGGCGGAAACGTCATCGCGAACGTCATCGGCGAGCCCTTGGCCTTGGCCGCGTCCACGAGCGGCTTGAGTGCCTTCGGGTCGGCGGCGATCTTGCCCTTGAGCTCGGCCTTCATGGTGATCGCCTGACCGTTCCGATTCAGCAGCCAGGGAATGACCATGGGCTTCTTGGGCGCACCCAAGAGGCCCATGGTCGAAGCGATGGGCATGCCGAGCAGCATGTGAGTCGCCTGAATGTCCCCATTGGAAAGCGAATCGCGAATCGCCGCCCAGCTGGCGCCCTTGATGATCGTCGAGTTGATGCCGTACTTCTTGAACAGGCCTTTTTCGTGCGCAATCACGATCGGCGAGCAATCAGTCAGCGCGATCATACCGAAGCGCAAATCCGGAGTTTCGGGCTTGCTGGCGTTGCCGATCAGCGCCGGCATTCCGCTCGCGCTCGGTTCGGCACTGGGCGCGGGACTCGCCTTTTCTTTGCTGCAGCTGGGCAGCGCTGCGAGCGCCGCCAAGCCGGCGCCGGCGCGGATGAACTCACGTCGTGTCTTGTCTTTGATCATGCGGATTTCCTGTTCTTGGGCTCAGAATGAAAGCGAGCGGCGCGATCTCGTACTCGTCTGCTTCGTCGGCCGGGGTGCGGGCACACGACCGCCGTCGCAGTGCGGATGCGCTTCGAAAAATTGGGACGACTCACGTTCGGTCGCCGCAGGCTGGATTCAACGAACTCGTCTCGTGAGTGCGTCGAACAGCAAGCGGACGACACGGCTTCGTGAGCAGTGCCTGATTCGTCTCTGCGTCACCACCACCATCGCTCTCCCCGTGTGCAACGCATATGCCACTCCGCAAAAGCGCAACGAAGCACAAGGCTCGCTCGACCGTGAAACCACTCAGAAATGGCCCATGCCGAATGTTTCCGACAAATCTGTCGGAGTTGGTCCAAGCGAAGGACAAAATTGTCCGCGTGGGTGCTGGGTTTTGGCGCGGTTTCGCAGCCTCGCAAATGTCCCGATTTTTCGCTGGTGCGTGCGAAGACACGAAACCCGTGCCGGGCGCAGGCGCCCAGCCGCGAACGACGGAATTGTCGGATCGACTAGCTGCGGAAGCGGTCGCGACCGATTCCGAGCTTGCGAATTTTGTATCTGACGACGCGCACGGTGGTTTTGAGTGCCTGAGCTGCACCCACGACGCTGCCGTCGTTGGCTTCCAGCGCGCGCTCGATCAGTTGGCGCTCGAGACGCTCCACGGCAACGTGCAATGGCAAGCTGGGCTCGACTGCCGCCGCGACACGCGGCGCGTGCGGAAAGTCGGATTCCTGGATCAGCGAGCCCTGACTCACCACCACCGCTCGCTCGATGACGTTCTCCAGTTCGCGGACGTTCCCGGGAAATGGCTGCGAACGCAGCCGTTCCAGCGCCGCGCTCGAGATGCCGCTCACCTTGCGCTGATGCTCCGCGGCAAACTTTCGAATGAAGAACTCGACGAGCGCGGGGATATCGCTCGACCGTTCGCGTAGCGCTGGCAGGTTGATGGTGAAGACGTCGAGGCGATAGAAAAGGTCCTCGCGAAACGTGCCTTTGGCGATCTTGGTCTCGATATCCGCGTTGGTCGCCGCCACGATCCGAGCGTCCGAGTGCAGCGTTTGCGCGCCGCCCAAGCGCCCGAACTCGCGAAATTGCAGGGCTCGGAGTAGCTTGGCCTGCATCGAAAGCGGCAGCTCCCCAATCTCGTCCAAAAACAGGGTACCGCCGTGAGCCAGCTCGAAACGGCCCTTTTTGCGGGCGTGCGCACCCGTGAACGCGCCTCGCTCGTGACCGAACAACTCGGACTCGAACAAGGACTCCGGCAGGGCCGCGCAGTTGACCTTGATGAACGGTTGCGACGCGCGCGACGAGTTCCGGTGAATCGCGCGAGCGACCAGCTCCTTGCCCGTGCCTGATTCACCGCGCAGCAAGGTCGTGGCGTTGGTGCGAGCGACCTGCCTCACCTTCTCGTAGACCTTACGCATGGCCGGGCTACCGCCAACCAGGTCGGATTGGTCAAAAGGCGCTTGCGACCAGTCCAAAACGTGCGAATTGTAGGTCTTGCCCTCGACTTCGGGCGCCTGCTCTTGGTCGCAGACGGCGTTTCCGATCAGGCTCGCGACCACCTCCAGCGCGATGTGGCGCTCCCCGAAGCCGTGAGGATCACGCTGCCGAAAATAAGCGCCGAGCACGCCGATGCAACGCCCCAAAGCGGTCACGGGTACCGCGACCAAATTCCAACCCGTATCCAACCAACGCGAGACGTCGGAGATCTCGGACATTGCCATGGGGTCGTGGCAAAGCACGGGCACGATCACCGGCTTGGCGCTGGACGCCACTCGCCCGGCGGCACCGGCGGAATAGCGAGGCCGAAACTCGCTCGGTTCGAGGCCGTGGGAAGCGTCCACGGTTAGCGACCGCGTCTCGGCGCTCGCGGAATAGAAGACCGAGCGCCCCGCGCCAATCCGCTCCAAGATGCGCAACGCCGCACGCAGCCTCGCGCGCAGGCTGCCGCTGGCAGCGAGCGCACTGCCGATTTCGGCGAGCGCGATCAGGACGTCCGAGGAGAAGCTACGACGGCCATGGTTCAGCGATTGGTTGCGCATCGCGACGCCGACCAGAGGGCTTGTCATTTCGAATCGGAGTCTAGCCACGGAGGCCGCTCGCCGGTATCACGAATGAGCCCAGACTCCAGCACGGAACTCGAAGCGACTTGCTGTCGCAACTTCGATGGTGGTGTGTCAGAAACCTTCTCGACTCATTTGCGCTGCGTGCTGGTCTGCGGGCGGTGAAAGGAGTCGAGTCGTCGCCCGTCGTGCCGTGAATCCATCTCACCAGGACTGCTGTACATGCGGCAATCTCGCGTCGTGTGTCACCCCTCGGCCGATTTTGCGAATAGATTTGTCTATTCCATTCGGAGTTCGCTCGCCCGAATGCCGCTGTCATGACTTGCGCCGCGTTGCGCCGAAGAGTGAACGCTCGTGAGCATGGACGGTTTGGAGCAGCGTTCTTCGTCGTGCCGCTTGGCCATGGTCGAGTTCGGTTTCGAGCCCAAGCGCGAGCAGCGCCTGGAGCCGAGCGAGCTGGTTCTGGCGCTGGCCGAGGGACGCTTCGTCTGGATCGACGTGTTCTCGAGCGAGCGAACGCAGACGCTGCTCGGCAACTTACACAGTAACGAGCTGCACTGGCCGCGTGGCTATGCCTTTTTTGGGGCGTTGGTCGCCACCATCGTTCGTTCTTATTGTTGGGCGTGATGCGTCGAGGCCGGCTGATCCGAGTGGGCAGAAGCGTTCGCGCCCGCGTGATCGGCATCGGCCCACTCCGCGAGCCTCGGGGCAGCCACTAGCCTCGTACCTCTTCGAAGGACAGACCGAGCAGAACGCGTGGACCACGCAAGACTGGAAGTCCAGCAGGGGCGTGTGGGTGGCCGACGCCTGCCAGCCGCCTTGGGTCGAGTTTCCCGCCTCGGCGTTCGTAGCTGGTGGTGCGTACCGTTTTGCGGCTACCGCACGCACTGCGCAAACGACCGCGGCACCCACGAGGAAGCTCGCGATCGCCACGAAGTAGCGAGATCTAGACATATCCATTCGGAAAACGCCTCTTGCGCCCGTATGACAGCGCGGGCAGGCGCGGCTGCAGACACGCTCGTCTGTCGAGCGCTGTGGCCCATTGCCGAGCTCGAGGCGCGCAGCGCGCCCGTTCCTTCGTGGCCCCCCAACACCCGTCAGGAATCAGTTCGGGATGCGAAAGCTCTTGGGCAGCGTGACCGAGCTGCCGCTGAAGGGCGGCACGTGCGCACCGCGAAAAACCGTAGACACGCATTGGCCGACGTCCGTGCCGGAGAACGGCGCGGAGACGGACACGGCTTTGACCGTCCCTTCTGGCGAGAACGTCACGCTCGCGGAGCCGGAGCCGCTCGGGCCGCCGGTGCGCTTGCAGGAAGCGGCTGAAGAAGCGGCGCCGCCGAGCGCTGCCAGCGCCGCACCGCGGTTGAGCGGAGCGCGCTGATCCGGCGGGACCACTTCTGCCGGAGGTGGGTGGGCAGCGCTGATTGAAGTCGGGGCTGGCACGTTCGCAGGCGGCGACGGATCCGTCGAGGATGGCGCGTTCGAGGCCGCTGGGTTCGAGCTCGAAGGCTCCTTCGTGCGGTACGGGTTTTCGACCTCGTCGGGCTCTCTGCCCACGCTCCCGGCGCTTTTGTGCGTCGTGCTCGCGGTTGGTGTGTTTGTTCTGCGACCAGCGAACGTGTCCAGATTGGGAGCCGCGGGCATGATCGCGGCCGCAGTGGGCAAGCTATCGATGTTCACGCCGACTGGGTCGGGCAGCTCGGGCCGCGCCGCGTTGGTCGATGCTTGGAGTTGCGGGCGCGAGAGCTGCGTCGTGATCAGCGGCGCGGGCCCTGGGCGATGCGACACCCAGAAGATCGCGCTGGCCGCGGCGGCGAGGCCGCCGAATGCGGCGAACAACGGCAAAAATCCGGTCTTTCGCTGGTGATTGCGATCGAGGGTTTGCGGTCGTGGGGTGGTGCCGGTTCGAGAATTGGAATACTGCGAGCCGCTCGTGGGGGGCTCGGAGGGCATGGCAAAGTGGCCGCTCGAGCGTTCAGGGAGGACCGGATGCTCGGGTACGAGCCCGGTCGCCACGCTGCCGTCTGCGACGGTCAACGCATCGCGCAGCGCTTGGCGTTGTTGTTCGATGCGCGGGCCGAGCACGCGCTTTACCAGCTGACCGACGCCAGCGGGTGAGATCATGATGCGCGCGCTCTTCAGATATTGCTCCAGCGCGTCGCGAAATTCAGCCGCGGTCTGAAAGCGCTCTTCGATGTCGCGCTCGAGCGCGCGCTCGACGATCGCCGCCAGCGCCTCGGGATACTTGGCGTACACTTCTTGCGGCGGCGGGATGCGCCCGTTCTTGACCAGCTCCAGCGTGTGTCCCGGATTTTCTCCGCGGAAGAGCCGTTCGCCGGTGGTCAGCTCGTACAGCACGATGCCGAGCGCGAACACATCGCTCCGGCGATCGATCTTGCTGGCGCTGGCTTGCTCCGGCGACATATAGCCGAACTTGCCCTTGATTCGCTCGTTGCCGTCCAGATCGGTGTGGGCGGTCGCGTTGGCCACGCCGAAGTCGACCAGCTTGGACTGGCCATCGAGGCCGACCAAGATATTGTGCGGCGAGACGTCGCAGTGAACGATGTTGCGGAGCTCGCCGTCCCAGCCGCGCAGCTCGTGCGCGGCGTGCAGACCAGCGGCCGTGTCCGCGATGATCTTCACGGCCATCTCTGCCGGAATCGCCCGGCGTCGCTTGGCCTCTTTGATCAAGGTTCGCAGGGAATCCCCCTCGACCCACTCCATGGCCATGTACAAGATGCCGCGGTCTTCCGAGACCTCGTGCACCTTGACCACGTTGGGGTGATCGATGCTGCGCACGATCTGCCCTTCGCCCAAGAACATCGCGCGGAAATCGGAGTGCCGCGCCAACTCGGGCAGCATGGCTTTGACGGCGACTAGACGTTGTTTGCCGCTGATGGGCGCTCGCTCCCGCGCCAGCCAAACGCTCGCCATGCCGCCACGCCCGATGCGCGTGAGCAGCTCGTAATGGCCTAACGTCGACCCGGGCTTCAATTCGAGATTCATGTGTGGGTCGACTTCGACCAACCGCGCAGCCTCAATTTGGGAATGCGGAGCTCCCGACGAACTTCGCTATTCTTATTTATGCCACGACTTCAACGCGGGCGCGAGTGCTGGGCGAGGCCGGCGAAGATGCGGCGACAGGCGCATTTCAGCAATGAAAATGCGGCCGGCGCGGGTGTTCATGTAGTTCAGGGTGTACCGCTGTCGCCTGGTTCTTGCGCGCCGAGGCCCGAGCGCGCGGCCTCTCCGCGCGCCTTCGCATTCGTCAGCGCTGCGGCGCTCGGGCTGAGCTTGGGGGCCGTGACCTTCATCGTGACGTCGAGCAGTAGTGTCTCACCGGGCGTGAGCTCGATCGTGCGCCGTTCGACGGGTGCATTCGGGTGCTCGAGGCGCACGTAGTGACTGCCGGCGCTGAGCGGGATTGGCCGAGCAAAGGGAGTCACGTCCAGCTCTTGGCCGTCCACGATCACGTGTGCCCAAGGGTGGGCCACGACGCGCAAAGACGCGCGCTGAGGAGGCAAAAGCTCGAGCCGGCGGCCCGCTTGGGCGGCCACGGCGGTGCCGACGGCTTTGCCGGAGAACGACTGAATCGCGAACCCGCCGCCGAGAACTGCCAGCAAAGCCAGGAACAAGCCGACCACGGTCACGCCCACGCGGCTCTCGCTCGGCCGCACCTTTCGCTCGGTCGTGCCTTTGAGTGGGCTGCCGTCGATCAAGCGGGCGCGGATCAGCGTGTCGCGAATCAACGGTGCGGTGGGTTCGGCGCCCAACTCTTGCGCTGCCGCTTCCAAGATCGCGCACGCTTCGAGCGCGCCATCGAAGCGATCGCTCGGCATCTTTTCGAGGCAGCGCTGAGTCAAGCGCTCGAGCGCTTGGCTCACGCCCGGCGCCTTGCGGCTCAACGGCGGTACCGGGTCGCGCCGAATGCGCAACGACGTGCTGCGATCGTCCGGGCCATCGAACGGCCGCTCGCCGCACAACATCTCGTACAGGAGCACGCCGAGTGAAAACAGATCGCTGCGCCCGTCCGCGCGCTCGCCCAAGATTTGTTCGGGCGACATGTACGCAGGACCTCCGTAGCCCGCGCTCCCCTCCAGCAGCTCGGGTGCCGTGGGCAGACGTTCGTCGAAGGCGACGCTGAAGTTTGCCAGTTTGAGCGAGCCGTCCTTGCCCAGCAGGACATTCTTGGGCTGCACGTCCCGGTGCACGACGCCATGCGCGTGGGCGTGAGCCAGCGCACGGCATACCTCGAGCGCGACGGCGCAGGCGAACGCTTGCGGGACTCGCTTGCCGCGCTGCATCACTTCTTCCAGCGATACGCCGTCGACGTACTCCAGCACCAGCCACATGCGCTCGCCGCGACGCACGAAATCGTAGACCTGGAGGATGTTGGGATGGCTCAGCTCGGCGAGCAGCCGTGCCTCACGCTCGAGCGAGGCCGCGAACGGTGAGGAAGGCAAGATGCTCGAGCCGAGCGCCTTGATGAACGCCGGGCGCCCGAGTGGTTCTTGGACCACGTGGTAGAGATCCGTGATCGGGCCCGTGCTGAGCTTTTTCACGACCTCGCAGCCGTCGAAGCGTTCCGCTGCCGTCATTTCGCGCGCACGTTAACATCGGCCATCGGTCGCGTGTCGAGCCAAGAACTCGCTCAGTTGAGACTTCGGGGGCTTGGCACTAAAACCCGAGGCGAAAGCCTATGAGCGGCGAGTCACTTCCAAGCCCTGCCGATCCGTCGGTCCCGGCAGTCCCGACACCACCGTCGCCGCCGTTGCCGCCGTTGCCGCGCGTGACCCTGCGTCAACGAGTCAGCGCTTGGATCTGGGGACTCAAAGCCTACTTCAGCGAACAGGACCCGCGCTTCTTGACGGCCTTCGCGCCGGCCTTCGTGCTGAGCGTGCTCATCTACGTTCGCAGCCCGCTGTCGAACTACATCTTCGACGAGCAAGAAGCGCTGCTCGCGAACCCTTACGTCAATGGCCAGGCTGGCGGCTTTCTACACGCATTCACGCGCGATTTCTGGGGCCTGCCGCCAGACCGCAGCATCGGCTCCTATCGGCCGCTGCCCGATCTCGTGTGGCGCGCGCTGTGGTTCGTGAGTCATCGCCCGTTCTTGCACCATTGGGTGAACGTATTGGTGCACGCGGTGAACGCCGCGCTCGTGGCAAGCTTCGCACTTTCGCTCAGCCGCCGGCGTGACACGAGCTGGCTTGCCGGGGCTTGCTTCTTGGCCACGGCCGTGCTCACGGAGGCGATCACCGGCGTGGTCGGGATCGCCGACGTGTTCGGTGGCTTGTTCGTGTTGGCAGCACTCGTGTGCTTGCAACGCGGCCTGCTCACGATGCCCCTATGCGTGTTCGCTTTGGTGTTGCTCGGCCTGCTCAGTAAAGAGAGTGTGCTCGTGGCGTTGCCACTCGTGCCCTGGGTGGCGCTGGTCAGCGCGCCGATATTTCATCCGCGTCGGCCGCGGCGCGCGCTGCGCGCGGCGACCGCGTTCGCGGCCTCGGCCGCCGCACTGGTGATCTACACGCACTATCGGCACCAGTTTTTTCCGGTCGTTTCCGTGGTCGACGCTGGCGCGGCTCTGCCGGCCGAAGCAGGCCCGCTGGCGCGTGCGCTGTCCAAGTTCCTGCACTGGTTTCAGCAACCGCAATTGCCCCACGATCCGGTCAACAATCCGCTCGTCGACGCCGATCTGCCGCATCGCGTGGCAGGCGCGCTGCGAGTGTACGTGCGCGGTCTCGGGCAGCTGGCCTTTCCCTGGCCGCTCAGCGGCGACTATTCGTATCCGCAAGAGCCGATCCCCGAGCGTGTGTATTTCCCGGAGAGTATCTTGGGCGGTCTCTTGCTGGTGTTGCCGCCGCTCGCGGGCGTGGCCATCTGGATCGCGAGCCTCTTTCGCGAACGGCGCGTGCGGGCCGAGCTACAGGGCGGCGCGGCGGAGCTCGTCGCATTCGACGAGCGGCAAGGGTTGCTCGCGTTGCTCGCCATCGGCTTGGTGTGGCTGCCGGTCGCCTACTTCCCGCACTCAAACATCCCCGTGCTCTTGCCCACGATTCGCGCCGAGCGCTTTTGGTACCTGCCGGCGTTCGGCTCGGCCTGCGTGCTATCGGTGGCGTTCACGCGCGCGCTGCGGAGCTACTTTCCTTGGGGAGTGAGCGCGGTGGCCGTGTTTCTCGGCTTTCAGGCGCTGGCCGGGCGCTGGCACGCCTTCGACTACACCGATGATCTGATCTTCTGGCGCGCGACGCACAAGGCCGTGCCGCGCAGCGCCAAGGCGCAACTCAACTACTCGGTCATGCTCGGCGCGCGCGGTCAGCTGGAAGAGCGGCTGAAAGTGAACGCCGAGGCCATGCGCCTGGCACCGAAATGGCCCATGGCCCACGTTTACTACGGCGACACGCTGTGCCGCCTCAAGCGCGCCGAACAGGCCTGGCCACATTACATGCACGGCTTCGAACTCGCGCCCAATGATCTGAATCTGATTGCGCTCGGTCTGCAGTGTGCCTGGGAAGAGAAGATCATCGAAGCACACAAGGATGAACTGCTCGCCGCTTCCGAAGCTCACCCCGGCAGCTGGCTCGCTTTCCTGGGCAGCGATATCGTGTACAACGGCGTAGCGAACGGTGGAGTGCAGAAGAAGTACCGCCCGCGCGCCTATGACGAAGGTCCCAAAGGCGATACTCCGTGAGTCGATTCAGCGGGCGACGAGCGCGCTCGTCGACGAGGTAGCTGCCGATGGTGGCTCGAGCTCGACCGTGGCAGCAAAGCGAGCGCTGACGAACAGCGCAATTGCTCGGAGCATCCAGCCGTAGCCGGCTCGTGAAATGCCACTCACACGCGGACCGCATTTTTTGGATGAAACGGAAGTGCGTCTAGTGCCATGATGAGGCATGCGGTGCGAGCAGCATGGCGTGGCAGTTGGACCCGGGGTTCAGCGCAATGCCCTATTTTTGTGCTGTTTCGTGCAGTCTGAGCCACGCACGTTCGGGCTCTTCTCAGGCTGGGCCACGCACCCGTCGTGGCCGAGCGCCACGCTCGCACGGGCGCGCGCGCCGCGGCCGGCGCGTCGCTTCGCGGCGCTCGCGCGTGCGCTGTCGCGCGGTGTAGTAACGCTCGCGTCGATCACCAGGCACGTCGTTTCGAACGCGCTATCGCGCGGTCTAGTAACGCGAGCAACGAACACCAGGCACATTGTTTTGAACACGCTGCGGCGCGGTTAAGTAACGCTCGCGTCGATCATCAGGCACGTTGTTTCAAACACGATGTCGTTATTACGATTTATTGCGTAGCCGTTGCTATTTGTAGTCGATACGCGATATCACACCTAGCGACTGTCATTGGTGTTGTGGGGACAGCAGCGCCTCGCCAATCCTGGCGCGACGAAAATTCTGAATTTGCATCAGCGAAAGCAAGAAGTGATGTCCAAAGCGAAGAAGCGTAACGTTCTAGCGAGTGCGGGTGTGATCACCCTGGTGGGTACTGGTCTGTTGCTGGGCTGCGGTGCCGACGCGAACGATGGTGCAGACGGAAGTGGCGGTTCGTCGGCGTCGCACGCGGGCTCGCCGGGTACTGCTGGTAAGTCCGGCGGCGGCCTCGCAGGTTCGCCCGGCGGTGTCGCGGGCTCGCCCGGCGGTGTCGCGGGCTCGCCGGGCACGCTCGGTGGCGCGGGTGATGGAACTGGCGGCGGCTTCCCCGGTTTCGGTGGCGGCAAAGGCGGCGGTTTCGGTGGCGGCTTCGGCGCCGGCGGCGGCAAAGGCGGCGGCTTCGGCGGCGGCTTCGGCACCGGCGGCGGCAAAGGCGGCGGCTTCGGTGGCGGCTTCGGCACTGGTGGCGGCAAAGGCGGCGGCTTCGGCGGCGGCACCGGCACCGGCGGTGGCAAAGGCGGCGGCTTCGGTGGCGGCTTTGGCACTGGTGGGGGCAAAGGCGGCGGCTTCGGCGGCGGCGGCTTCGGCAAGGCCGGCTCGTCGAGTGGCGGTTCCGGCGGCGTCTGACCCGATCTCGCATCGCACGCAGCGCTCGAGGCGCGCTTCATTCGCACTCGAGTGCTGCGATTGGCGAACTGCGTGAACACCCGCTCGGTGTTCGCGCTCCCTGGGGCGATCGTGCGCCCGTCTGAGACGAGACTGGGTCATCGGTTTCCGCTCACGCGCGTGGATCTGCGCGTGTTGCTGCAGTAACAGCAGCCCGCCGCGAGCAGGCAAAGCTTGGCCGTTTCGTCGTGTTTCGAGGCGTCGCCATTTCGATTTGTTGCCCGGTCATTGCAATTTGTAGCAATGCCGAGATATTCAAGTGCTGTTGACTGGCATTCGCTCGGGGGACCAAAGGGGTCCAGCGAAGCAGTCTCGGCAGCCTCTGCGAATTGGCACAGCGAAAGCGAGAAGCGATGTCCAAAATGAAGAAGCGTAGATTGCTTACGGCAGCTGGCGCGATCACCGTGGTTGGTGCGGCGCTGCTCATCGGTTGCGGTGACGACAGCACAGACGGCGGTGGCAGTGGTGGCAGCGGCGGCGGTAGCGCCGGCGCTGCGCACGCAGGTACCGCGGGCAAGAGCGGCGGCTCGGCTGGTGCGTCACATGCTGGCACGGGTGGCACGCCGGGCGGCGCTGGCATGGGCGCAGGAGGCAAAGGCGGTGCGGCCAATGGCGGCACTGGCGGCAAAGCCGCTGGTGGTGCTGGCGGTACTGGCGGCAAAGGCGCCGGCGGTGCTGGCGGCAAAGGCGGCGCCGGTGGCACTGGTGGCAAAGGCGGCGCTGGTGGCGTCGGCGGTGTTGGCGGTAAAGGCGGCGCCGGCGGTGGCGGCGGTGCTGCTGCAGGCGCCGGCGGCAAAGGCGGCGCGGGCGGCACAGCCGGTGCTGCAGGCAGCGGCGGCACGTCCGGCAGCAGCGGGACCTCCGGTAGCGGCGGCAAGGGCGGCAGTGCTGGTAGCGGTGGGGCCTCCGGCAGCGGCGGCGCCTCCGGCGGCGGAGGCACCTCCGGCAGCGGCGGCACCTCCGGCAGCGGCGGCAAAGCCGGCAGCGGCGGCTGACTTCGGCCGAACGAGCGCGGTTCGAGAGGCGTCGCGGCGCCTCTCGAACGGCAATCCCCGTGGCTCGTGCTGATGCTACGGTCGCGCGCGAATGAACGACAAGAACAAGCTCAAGTCCGGGGGAAAGAACAACAAGGGAGCGCGCGAGACCAGTGCACCGGTCTTGCGCCAGGCGATGATGCGCCGTTTGCCGCAGCGCTTGCGGGCGAGCGCCGAGTACCGCATCCCGCCAGTGCCCGCGTTGCTCGAGCACTACGTGCAGCTGTTCAACACCGTCTGGACGGGCGTGGGACGTGTGTTCAGCGCGGAGGATCTGGATAAGTTCCGCGCGGCGCTCAAGCAGCACCTGAACGAGGCTTGGACGACCTCACAGTATTCACGCGTCCTCGTCAGCTTTGCGACCGATCCGCCGCCGCAGACCAGCTTGAGCTGGCGCATCGTGGTCGAGCCCGTATCGATGACCGACGAGTACAATCATTGGGTCGCGACGCGCACGCCGCCGCTCTTCGGCAAGCATCCCGACGCGAAGATCTTCGAGCTCGCCGAGTCACTGGGCGCACCCGCCGACACTCCCATCCTCGACATTGGCGCGGGCACGGGGCGCAACACGTTGCCGCTCGCGCGCGCCGGCTTCCCGGCGGACGCCGTGGAGCTGGCGCCATCACTGGCCGCGATCTTGCGCGAAGAGGCGGAAAAAGAAGGGCTGCCGATGAAGGTGTTCGAAGCCAACGTGCTCGACCCGAACCTCGGCATCAACCCCGGCTCGTATCGGATGTTGATCTTGGCCGAGGTCGTGGCCTCGCACTTTCGCACTTTGGGTGAGGTGCGCGAGCTGTTCAAAGTCGCGGCCAGGCTCTTGGCAAAAGACGGCTTGCTGGTGTTCAGCGTGTTCCTCACCAGCGACGGCTACAAGCCGGATGACCTCGCGCGCGAACTCGGGCAAATCTTTTGGTGCAACTTGTTCAACCGCCGCGAGATGCAAGAGGCGCACGCGGGCGAGCCGTTCCAGCTGGTCTCGGACGAGTCGGTGCAAGGCTACGAACGCGAGCATCTCCCGGCTGATGCTTGGCCGCCGACGGGCTGGTTCGAGACTTGGACCGGCGGGCAAGATCTGTTCGACTTACCGGCGGGCAAGCCACCGGTCGAGCTGCGCTGGCTCGTGTATCGCAAGACGAGCTGAGCGCTCAGTTCGCGCGGAACAACCAGGTGAGGCCCAAAATGCTGAGGCCGATCACGATCAGCGCCAAGAGCGCCACGGCCGCGTCGACCGCGCGGAAGCCGTGGGCTTTTTGCGCGGATTTGCCGGTGCGGGGGGGCGCCTCGGGGAGCCCGCGGCGCGCCACGCTGGGCGCCGCATCGTCCGTGTCCCCGAGCGCTGGCGGGCTCGCGGCATGGGGCGACATTTCAACGGCTGCGACGTTCGGCGGCTCGATCGCGTCATTCGGCTGCATTTGTTCGTCGCGCGCCGCTTCGATCTCGGTCAAGGCGGAGAGTACCGGATCTTCGAAGCCGAATTGACTCGAGCCGAGCGCGAGCACGGCTTCCGCTGGCCAGGGCGTGTCGCGCTTCGGATCGAGTCGCACACCGGACAACAGCGCACCATTCTTCGAGCCCAGATCGCGAACCAAGATCTGCGTGCCACGGCGCGTGACCTCCACGTGCCGACGCGAAGCATCCTCGTCCGTGAGCACGAGATCTGCGTTCGGTGCTCGCCCAATGCTGTACGCGCGCTCGAACTCGGCGAGCAGCAGTTCTTTGCCGACGTCCGGGCCGGCGGTCACGAACAACCGCGGCGCGGCCGGCTCGCCTTCTGCCGCGAGTGAGCTCGCGACCAATGCCAGCGCGATTTCCTTGGTGGCAAGGCTCTGATTCTGCGTGGGCGGCACCTGTGTGGTGGTCAGCTCCAGCCAAATCCGCCCCACGCGGATCAGATCTCCCGAGCGCACGACGCGCGGCGCTTGCGGCGAGAGCCGCACCGGTCCCACGAACGTCCCGTTGCTGCTGCCTTCGTCGACCACGACGTAGTCGCTGCCGCGTTGTCGAATCGAAGCGTGGCGATGACTCACGCTGGGATCCGGCAAGCGGATTTCGCAACCGTCACCCCGCCCGATCACGATGCGCGGCGCGTCGAAGGTGACGGTTGCCTGAGACTTGAGGTCGCCTGAGCGGACCACGACCGTCAGGGCCATGAACGGCGCATGATGGCCAGCGGCGGGGCGCGTGTCCACCTCTTGGCCGAAAAATTGCTGCAGGCGTAGGTCAGGCGCAAGTCGGCGTGCAGGTCGCGTGCAGCCCGCAGCCGGCGCTCTTTTTTGGGGGGCGCTCACAGGGCCAGCAGCGCAGCTCGCAGCAAGAAATTTGGCCCTTTGTTCGCCGGCGTCTTACTCGGGTCGGGACACGGGAAACCCCGGGCCATAGCCATCGCCTGGCTGAGCGCGCGGACCCGCACGGAGGCAGCCATGTCCGAAATTCAAGAACGTCGCGCCGAGGGCGCAGGTCGCGTGCGGGTCGAGACCCTGGTCGAAGTTTGCGGCAACGAGCCGGGAGTTCCCGCGTTCGAGGCCGAAGCCGTCGACGTCAGCGCACGCGGAATGCATTTGCGCACGGCGTACTTGCCCGAAGCCGGCGCGCCGTTGGTCTGCCGCTTCGAAGAAGGCGGGCGCGAAATCGTGGTCGAAGGCCGCGTTGCCTGGCGCCGCGAAGGCGCTCGCGGCGGTGAGTTCGGGGTGCAATTCACCGCGCTCGACAGCGGCAGCGTGGGCGCACTGCGCGAGCTGTGTGACGGCGCAGGCGAACCCGGCCCGGAGCAGGACGCGCGCCAAGATGCCAAGTCGGGCATCGGCTCGCGCGTTCGCCTGCACATCGACGGCTTGGGCTCGCCCATGAAAGCGCGCGTGCGCGAGAGCGGCTCGAGGAACGTGCAGGTCGGCTCGAACTTGGAATTTCTCAAGGTCGGTCGCAAGCTCGAGCTCGAAGATTTGGAAGCGGGCGGACGCCGCGAAGCACAGATCGACGGAGTGAGCGTGGCCATCGATCCGATCACGCGCGTGCCGCAGCTGGTCGTGCAGCTGCGCTTTCCCGGCGCGGAAGACGACACGCCCCAGCCGAGCGTGACGTCTTTGCACTTCGGCGAAAAGGAGACCAAGGGTTTCAAAATTCCGGCTAGCTCCGTCACCACCAGCGCCGCAGCCGCGCGCGACGACCAGCCGCTCGGGGAGGCCGACAGCGCAGAAGACGAAGAAGACGAAGACGACGCGGACGCCGCAGCGCTGCGCGGCAAAATCGGCGAAGCGGCGGCCCATGCCGGTGAAGCGGTGCAGACCGCGGGCGCCGCCGTGGCTCGCTTTTCGGCGCGCGCAGCGCAAGGCATGGGTGGGCTGTTCAAAGGCGCCGGCCTCAAGGTGCTGAATTTCAGCAAGCGCGCGGAGCCCGCGCCGCAACGCCGCACCACCGCGCCGGCGCCGCACGGCCACAAGAGCGTCGAAGGTCAGCGCCTGCGCCCGCAATCTTCGACCAACGTCAACAGCGCGAACGAGGAGGCGCCCAGCGCCGCGAGTAAGCAGCTGCCGCGCAAGAAGCTGCTGCTCGGTGCGGGCGGCGCGGTGCTGCTGGCATCGGTCGCCGCGTTCGGCATGCAATACGCCACGTCGGCATCGTCGCCGCCGGGGGCCCATGCGACGCAGACCGCCGCTGTGGCCACGTTGCCGCCGCCCTCGACCGGCGCCCCGCTGTCCACCGTGCCCAGCAATCTCGGGCCCGCTACCGAAGGCATCGCCAGCGCGAACGTGCCGCTGTTCGGTCCGACGCCGATGGCGACCATGGAGCCTGCACCGCTCGCGCCTCCTCCCGGCTCGCCGGAAGCGGTCGAAGCTCAGGAACGAGCCGACGCCAAGAGCAACTTCTCGGGCGCGCCGATCTCGAACGCGGCGGCCGATGAGGGCTTCTCCGACGAAGGTTCGGACGACGACCGCGGTGACGGCAAGTCGAGCAAAGACGAAAAGAAGAGCGAAAAGTCGAGCAAGACGGACACCACACCCTGGGGCCACGGCAAGCTGCGTTCGCCGACGATTTATCGCCTGCGCCTGGACGCCCCGGGCGGCAAGCTGCAAGGTGCGCCATTGCCCACCGGCTTCACCGTGCTCGTGCCGGGCCACAAGGTGATGGAACAAGGCGGCAGCATCGCCAAACGCGATAACCGCATCTCTAGCGTTCGCACCAGCAACCGCACCGAGGGCGCCGAAGTCTCCTTCCGCTTCCGCGATTCGATCCCCGCTTATCGCGTGCGTCTGCGTCGCGATTACATGGAGATCTTGCTCGGCGAAGGCGAGGCGTCAGAGGCGAAAGCTGCAAAGGACTCGAAGGACTCGAAGGACTCGAAGGCCAAGAGCTCCAAAGCCGACAAGAGCGACAGCAAGGTCGCCGCTCACGGCAAGTCGCACAAGGGCTGAGTGGCCCCGCAGCGCGCGTGCGCTGCCAGATGAGAAAAACTTCGCGTGCGCCGGCCGTGAGCGTCATGAGAGCGTTCACGGCACAGCCGAGCGCAAACTATCCAGTGTGGATCGAGTCGATAGCTGTCGATATTGGCCTGGCCATTTCGCCTCGCGATATCGTTAATCGGAAACACGCAAACTCGATCGACGCCCTCCGCAATTCGAGGCATCCTCCGAGGCGAGTCGCGGCCCAGCGCTGGCCGCACGGAGGCTTCCATGCGTCACCACCTGATCTCGGCGGGGGTTTCGATTCTCTTCTTGTGTGGCTGCGGTTCGGATTCGAACGGCAACTCCTCGGGTGGCGCGGGCAGCAGCTCGCGCGCGGGCAGCACTTCGGCGAGCGCAGGAAGCACCGGCAGCCAAGGAGGCAGCGCCAACAACTCGGCTGGCGCGCCCGGCGTCGCGGGTTCCACCCAAGTCGGCGGGGCGGGCGCCCCGCTGAGCAGCGCCGGCGCGCCCACGAGTAGCGCGGGCAGCGTGGGCAGTGGCGGTCAGGCCACGGGCACGGCAGGGAGCACGGCCAGCACCGGCGGCAGCGTGGGTAATGGCGGCAGCGCTCCGACCGGCAGTTGCACGCGCGAAAGCCTGACGACCATCGTCGACGCCTATCAAGCTGCGCAGACCGCTGGCGACAAGTCCAAGATGCCGCTTTCGGCTTCAGCCAAGTTCACCGAGAACTTCAAGACCACCACCATGGGGATTTGGCAAACCGCGTTGGTGATCGCTTACCGACACGACCTACTGGACACGGTCGCCTGCCAAACCTTCAGCGAGGTGTACGTCACCGAAGGCACGCAGCAGTACGTGATCGGCGTGCGCTTGGCCGTCAAGGACAGCCAGATCGACGAGCTCGAAACGATTGTCACGACTGGCACGGTCAGCGGCAGCACCATCACGAGCAAGGATTGGAACTTCGACGCCAAGGCCTATCTCACCTGCGCAAAGAGTGAAGATTGGAGCGTCGTGCCCGAGGCAAATCGAAACACCCGCGAGCAGCTGATCGCGGCCGGTGAAGCCTATTTCAAGATCTTCTCCGACAAGAACACCGTGGTGCCTTGGGGCACGCCTTGCTACCGCCTGGAAGGCGGCAAGGGCTGCACTCCCGCGATCGACAAGGCCAGCAAGAGTTGCGACGTCGGCATCCCGGATGGCATCACGTTCAAAGACACGCATTGGGTGGTCGATCTGGAGCTCAACACGGCGGTGGGGCTCACGCGCTTTGGCGGCGCGTCACCCGATAGCCACACCTTCCGCTTGATCGATGGCAAAATCCGCCTCGTTCACACCCTGACTCAAGGCACGGGTTGAGCGGGCTCGCTTTGGCTCGAGACGGCTAGCAACCCTCGGTTCGCTACACGAGGATTCGAAACATGCGGGTTGGGAATGTTTACTGTGGGCTGGGCGCAGTCGTGCTGACCGGCTGCGGTCTGATCGGCAATGAACTGTCGCCAGCGACTGACCCGCCCGGTGGCACCCCCGCGGGCGGTAACCAGAGCGGGGGCGTTTCGTTCACGTCCGGCGGGAGCGGTGGGGGAAACGCGCATGCAGGCGTGGACGCAGGAGGTAAGAGTGGCTTTGGCTCGGGCGGAGTGAGCGCGGTTGCCGGCGCATCTTCAGCTGGCGCGTCTTCAGCCGGTGCCGCCGGAGGTCCGCTGCCAGATCCGGATTGCAGCACAGCGATCAAAGTCGAGGGTGATTTGATCGTCGAGCCAGGCAAGGTACCGAGCGGGCTCGTCTCCAACGTGTGGGGTGACCTCATCATCGCCGGCACTGCGAATGAGCTCGCGCCGTTCCGTTGCCTGCAAACCGTCGGCGGCTCGCTCAACCTCGAGATCACCGAGGGTGACCTTTCCGCGCTCGGCAAGGTCCGCTCCGTGGGCAAGAATCTGACGATTCAAGGCAACCGGACGATTGTCAACTTGTCCGGCTTGGGTTCGCTCGGGTCCATCGGCGGCAGCCTGTTCATTCTGGAGAACAAGGCGCTGGTGGATCTGTCGGGCATGGATCTGCTCGCGTATGTCGGTGGTGCGCTCGAGATCCGAGAAAACCCAGAGCTGTCGACCCTCAAGGGCGCGGAGCAACTGAGCACCGTGTCGGCGCTGACCATCACCGACAACGACAAGCTCGAGAATCTCGACGCCCTTTCTCAGGCGGGTCATACGAACGTCTACATCAATATCGAGCGCAATCGTGTGTTGTCGAGTCTGGCAGGGCTGCGAGGCTTCGACCAAGCTCGCTCGTTCATCATCCGCGACAACGAGTTCCTGCGAAGCCTGCACGGCCTCGATCGCTGGACCAGCGTCGGTGAGCTCGTCATCTCCGGCAACCCCTCCCTGGGAAGCCTGGGTGGATTGCGCGGGCTGAAGCAGCTCAACCGCCTCGCGCTCTCCCAAAATCCGAACCTCCAAGATTTGTGGGGTTTTGACCAGCTCGAGACGCTGCTCGAAGCGAACATCGAAGACAACTCGAGGCTCGAAAACATTGACGCGCTCGGAACCTCGCTGAGCAACGTTTCGTCGTTCTACTTGAAGGGCAGCCCGGCCCTCACCACCGTCGAGGGCCTGCGCAACGTCACCAGCGTGAACGAGATCGGCATCAGCTCATGCGGCGTGACTACTCTGAACGGCCTGCGCAACATCGATACGATCGCGGTTCGGCTCGCGCTCACCGACACCAAGATCAAGGATCTCACGGGTCTCGGCAAAGCCGGCTTCGGCTCCATCGACCTCGAAGAAAACAGCGAGCTCTTGAGCCTCGACGGTCTGTCCGGCATCAACACGTACTTTTTCCAACTCACCCTGCGCAAGAACCCGAAGCTCAGCGATCTGTCGGCGCTCGCCGTGGTGGGTGAGCTGACCCAAGGCTTGGAACTCGATTCGAACGCGGCGCTGAGCAGCCTCACCGGCCTCGACAACCTGAAGAAGATCGACTGGATCAGCGTGGTCGATCAACCCGCGTTGACCAGCCTCGGTCCGCTTTCCGCCCTCCAGACCATCAGCACGAGCGCCATTTTCTTGCGCAACTCTCAGCTGTCGAACTGCGCGCTGCAGCAGCTCGTCACCCGCTGTAAGGCCCCCGCTGCCAAGCTCGAAGACAACGGGCCGTGCAACTAGCGAAAGTGCCGGACTCCGAGCGCCGTGCCCGCGCTCACACCGCGCTTCGACGCTGAATTCCCGGCTGTGCTTGCGCCGAGCAAGCGCGAGCGCTCAACTAGCGGACGATCGCATGCTTCGCCGCGCACCACTCGTTCTGTCTGGTTGTCTCTGGTTCAGCTTCGCGTGCGGAGAAACGCACGATGCGCCGAGTGCGAGCGCCGGCGCGGGTGGGACGGTCGCGAGCGCCGGCAGTAGCCCGGGCAGCGGCGGTTCGACGCCCGGCAGCGCGGGCGCTGTACCACTGAGCGGCGGAAGCGCTGGTGCAGCGCTTGGTCCGGGCGGCAGCACGGGCGCGGGCGGCGCGAGCGCGGCGGGAGCGACGACCGCCGGCGTCGCAGGTTCGCTGAGCGGGGAAGCCGGGAGCGCCGGGGGCGGCAGCGTGTCGCTCTTGGTTTTCTCGCGCACTCAGGGCTACCGCCACGATTCGATCCCGGTCGGCATTCAAGCGCTGCGCGACTTGGCCAGCGCTCACGGCTTTCAGCTCGAGGCCACAGAGGACGCCACTCGCTTCACGGATAGCGGGCTCTCGGGCTACGACGCCGTGATTTTCCTGAGCACCAGCGGGGACGTGCTCGACGACGCGCAGCAGGCCGCGTTCGAGCGCTTCGTTCGCGCGGGCCACGGCTTCATCGGCATTCACTCTGCGTCGGATACCGAGTACGACTGGGCCTGGTACGGCGGGCTGGTGGGCGCCTATTTCCGCGAGCATCCGGCGATTCAAGCCGCAAGCGTCGTGGTCGAGGACAAGGCGAATCCTGCGACCGCTGCGCTGCCGAACCCCTGGCAACGCACGGACGAGTGGTATGCGTTTCAGAGCAACCCGCGACCGAACGTGCAGGTGTTGCTCGCCCTCGACGAGAACAGCTACAGCCCAGGCAGCGCCAACATGAACGGCGATCATCCGATCGCGTGGTGCCACGAATACGACGGTGGTCGCGCCTTTTACACCGCGCTCGGCCACACCAGCGAAAGCTATGCCGACCCACTGTTCATGGCTCAGCTCGCGGGTGCGGTCGCTTGGGTGCTGGCCAAGTGAGGCGACCAGTTCGTTTGGGTGCCCTCAGTCGAGCGAGAAGACACTGACTTCATCGCTCCCTCCTGCGCCTTGGTGCACGGCGCCTCCGGCTAGATAAATACGGCCATTGAGCAGCGCTGCGCCATAGCCGTGGCGCGGCACCAGCATCGGCGGCAGGGCTCGCCACTGGTTCGTCGCTGGGTCATAGACATCGATGTCCGGGAAGACACCGCTGCTCGCGTTCATGTTGCCTTCGCCGCCGAAGACGAACAGCCGATCGGCGAGCACGGCACCGGCCAAACCTCCGCGCGGCGGGTCGAGCGAGGCCTTCTCGGTCCAAACCTTGGTCGCGGGATCGAAAGCCCAAGTCTTGGGTTCGATGCCCGTGATCCCGTCGGCGCGACCCCCCGCGACGTACAACACGCCTTTGATGAAACCGGCGCTGCAATGCTCGCGCCGCTCGGGGAGCACTGGCAGCTGTTCCCAAGTGTTCGCTACGGGATCGTAACGGGCGGCGTTGTTCACGCTCTTGCCGTTGTTCGCACCGCCGATCACGTACATCGAGCTGGCGTCGACGGCGACGCAGCTCGCGGCGCGCTCGCTGCCCGTCGGCAGCGAGCTGATCTTGGTCCAGGTGTCGGCCTTCGGATCATAGACATAGGCGTCCGTGGTCGCCGTCGACATGGTGCCGTTGATGTAGTAACCCGCCACGTAGATCTTGTCGTTGATCGAACCCGCGTTGCCGTGGTTCATCTTGACCGGGAAGCTCTTGACGTCGCGCCACTTCTCCGTGCTGGGATCGTAAGCTTGCACGGAGTCGGTCACGTTCGGGTTGTAGCCGCCGATGACGTAAACCTCTCCGGCCGCAGCGGCGACCGCGTGCTCTTGGCGGGCCGCGGGCAACTTGGCCACGGCGCGCTCGCTCGGCGTGCCGAGCGCTACGCTCGAACCGGCGGCGCCCGCGCTCGAACCGCCGCTGCTCGCAACAGAGCCGCCGCTCGCGGCAGGGCTGCCGCCCGCGCCCGAACCGCCCGTTACGACCGAGCCTTCGCCGCTGCTGCCGAGCTCGGCCATTCCGCCCCCGGCTGGCGCGCTGGAGGTGCTGCCGCTCACGCCGCTGGCCGGCGCGCCGCCGCTATCCGCGCTGCTCGAGTGACCTCCGTTCGCGTCGCCCGGATTCGACGTACCACGGCCCGAGCACGCTGCGAGCAATGCTCCGAGCACGAACGGAAGGCGGTGCCCCGTCCTCATGGCGCGCACCGTAGCACGCGCGGCACTCGCAGCGAGTGAGTACAAGCCCTGGTGCAGATTGTCAGATCGTCGTTCCCCCGCTTATTTTTTGACCCGATCTGCGCTGCACGTGGCGAGCAGCAGGAACCAAGACACTTCGTGCGAATCGTCAGCTGCAGCCGTCAGCACGATTGGCAATCGGTAGCAGCGAGCGCGCGCTGCTGCCGTGACGTCGAGATTTCTCAGCGCTGGATTATTCTCTAGCTACTGCATGCGCAGCTCGCTTCGCCGTGATCGGCGTTGCTCGCTCGAGCTTCGCCACTTTCGTGTCTCAGTCCGCTCGTCACTGCCATTGCTGAGGACGAACGCGCGCACGACGGCCAACGTGCACGACTCGGATCATATACCCACAGGGTGGAGTTGTGGGTGCACGACTCGTGCGCGGCGCTGCGCTACGCAACTCGTGCAAACATGCGCAACTAGTGCGCGGCTGCACGGTGGTTCGCGCGCGACCATTCCCTAGCAGGTGCCGTGACCACTGGCACGGAGGGTGTGGGGGAAAATTGCCAGCCGAGCGCGAGTAGGCAATCGTGCGCACGCGGATTGCCGCGCGTTTTCCGATCATGGGCTCGTGCGCGCGCACCTGGGGAACGCCCCCACCGCGACACGGCTCGACGGCGATCTGCTTGGATTCACGCACAAAGCACCACGAAGCGTGTCTGCGCTCGGTACGGACTCTGCACTAGGCCACGCGCACGGGCGGAAGTTATTCCCACCATGACTCGATTCTCGCAAAGGACAGAAATGGCAAGGCATACGGTGTCGGACAAGATGAGCGACGTTTTCAGGCTCAGCGGCTCGGTGGGGGTTTGGCTGCTGGCAGGCGCGGTGTTCGGGTTGACCGGTTGCAGCGCAGCTGCGAGCGACGGAGAAGGCGATGGGGTCGCATCCGTGAACGAAGCGGTCACCGCTGCACCCACGCCGATGCCGACCGACGGCAGCTGCGGTTTCAAGGTTACCTCCAACTACTTTTCGCGCCGTTCCGGCAATGGCTACGTGGGCGAACTGCTACTGAAGAACGTCTCCGGACCGAAAGCAAAGTCGTTCGAAGTCTTCGCTGACCTGGGCGGCGCCGGTATTCGCAAGCGTTGCCTGTTCGCGGACTGCGACCCGGTCGAGGGCGGCTATTCCATGACCGAGCCAGTGCTGGTCCGTGTCCTCGGCTTGAGTCAGGGCCAAACCCTGCCGATCTTGTACGGCAGCCCCGATCCGTATGCCGGAATCACTCCGTACGTGATCTCGATCAACGGCACCAAATGCGACACGGGGGCCCCGCAGATCTCGCTCGCGTCCGACAAATCGCTGATTACCTCGAGCGGCACTCTGACGCTCACCGCCACCGCCAGCGATAACGTCGCCGTGCGTAAAGTCGTGTTCCAACGCGACGGCGTGGAGATTGGCAGCGATACCAGCGCGCCGTATACCTTGGACGTCGTCGCAGACGCGGCTCTGAATGGCCGCCATGTGTTCACCGCGGTCGCCTACGACCCGAGCGGCAACAGCGCGACCAGCAGCGGCGTGCGCGTGCTCACCGGCATCGGCAACAAGTTCTTCGGTACGGCTGCGAGCAATGCGGCTGATTACCCTTCGCTGCTCACTTACTTCAACCAAGTGACTCCGGGCAACGCCGGCAAATGGGGCAGCGTCGAGGCCACGCGCGACCAGATGAACTGGACCGAGCTCGACACGGCCTACCAGTTTGCAAAACAGAACGGCATCCCGTTCAAGCTCCACACCTTGGTTTGGGGTCAACAGCAGCCGGGCTGGCTTTCGAGCCTGACCGCCGAACAACAGCTCGCGGAAATCGAGCAATGGATCGCGGCAGCGGCGCAGCGCTACCCGGACGCGCAACTCGTGGACGTGGTGAATGAACCGTTGCACGCGGTGCCGGAGTACAGCGCGGCCCTCGGCGGCGCAGGCGCCACGGGCTACGATTGGGTGATCAAGGCGTTCGAGCTCGCGCGCAAGTACTTCCCCAAGTCCGAGCTGCTCTTGAACGACTACAACGTCGAAGCCTTGGATAGCGCCGCGACGGACTACATCAACATCATCAACTTGCTCAAGGCTCGCGGCCTGATCGACGGCATCGGCCTGCAAGCGCACTTCCTCGAGCGCGCCGAGCTCTCGTCGGTGTCCGCCAACCTGGATCGCTTCGCCGCGACGGGTCTACCGATCTACATTTCGGAGCTCGACCTCAATCTCAGCAATGATGCCAAGCAGGCCCAAAAGATGCGCGACTTGTTCACGCTCTTCTGGCAGCACCCCTCGGTGCTCGGTATCACCCACTGGGGTTTCTTGCAGGGCAACGTGTGGCAACCCGATGCTTACCTCGTGCGCACGGACGGCTCACGCCGTCCGGCCCTCGACTGGATCAACTGCTTCAAGGCCGGTGGCAGCAATTGTCCGGTACCGGTCTACGTTCCGGACCCGCGCACCGGTGACAGCAGCGGTCTCGTGTTGGAAGCCGAGGACTTCGACGATATGCACGGCGTCGTCGGCGCCGGCAATCAGATCGCCTACATCGACAACGGCGATTGGGTGAGCTTCAGCCGCGTGGTCTTCGACCAGAACTGGGACAGCTTCTCGATCACCTACGGGAATGGCGGCTCGAGCGCGACCACGGCTACGCTGCACAGCGATAGTCCCACCGGTCCGGTGCTCGCGACGGTGCAACTGCCACCGTCTGGCAGCTGGAACCCAAACAGCACGGTAACCGTGCCGTTCTTCCCGATCAGCGGCGAACGCAACGTGTTCGTCGTCTTCAGCGGCGGCGTGAACATCGACAAGTTCAGCTTCAGTGCGCCCGCCGGATTCGGCCCGAACCTGATCGCGAACGGCGAATTCGAAGCGAACACCAACGGTTGGTACTCCTGGAACGGCACGCTCTCCACCAGCAGCCAATACGTGCTGACGGGTGCGCAGAGCTTGCGCTCCACCAATCGCAACGGCAACGGCCCGATCGCGACCAACATCACGAGCTTGGTCACGCCCGGCCGCAGCTACAACGTGGAGATGTGGACGACCGTCACTGGCGCTGCGGCCAACGTCAACGTCACCCAAGCGGTCAATTGTGGCGGGACGACCACGTACGCTTGGCTGATCAACCCGGTGGCCGTGCAGGTCGGTCAATGGTCGAAGCTCTCCGGTACGCTCAACGTTCCGGATTGCGTCCTCAACGACATTCAGATCTACGCCGAAGGCCCGAATGGCGGCGACATGTATCTGGATCACGTCTCGCTGCGCGCGAAGCAAGCTTCGAACATCGTCGCCAACGGCACGTTCGAATCGGGCATTAGCGGCTGGTCCACGTACAGCGGCGTGGCTTCCTCCACCACGGCGCGCGCTCACAGCGGTAGCCGAAGCTTGCTGATCGGCAATCGAACGGGCAACGCGCCGGCAATGACCAACTTGACTTCAGTGGTCACCAAGGGCGCAAGCTACGCCGCCAGCTTCTGGGTCTCGATCGGTGGTGCTGCGAGCGCCAACGTGAACCTCACCCAGAAGGTCGTGTGTGATGGCGTGACCAGCTACAGCTGGTTCGCCAATCCGGTGGCGGTCAACGATGGACAGTGGGTAGAGCTGAAAGGCACGTTGAACATTCCCACGTGCGCAAACCTTTCAGAGTTCACGATCTGGGCTGAAGGCCCTGCGGCAGGCGTCGACTTGTACGTGGACGACGTGAACGTCTCCATCCCGGTCATCACCAACCTGCTCCCGGACGGCACGTTCGAGTCGTCGCAGGGCAGCTGGTTCACCTGGGGTAGCGGCACGCTCGCCCTGACCTCGGCGCGAGCACACGGCGGCTCGAAGAGCCTTTTGTTCTCGAACCGCGTGGGTAACGGTCCGATTGCTCGCTCGCTCATGGGCATCGTTCAGCCCGGTAAATCCTACCAAGTGAGCATGTGGACCTCGATCGGCGGCGCCGCCAGCGCCAGCGTCAATATGACCTCGGCGCTCGGCTGCAACGGCTCGGACTCGTACGCTTGGCTCGTGAACCCGACAACCGTCAACGATGGTCAGTGGGTCAAGCTGACGGGCACGCTCAACGTCCCCAACTGCAACCTGACCAACGCCCTCGTCTACATCGAAGGCCCCGGCACCGGGATCGACATGTACCTGGACGACGCGGTCGTGAGCCCCTGACGCTCGCATCCAAATAGAAGCTAGTGAAGCGCGCGCGCTTCACTAGCAGCCTATGAAGCGGGCGTGGGGTTCCGGGGCGAAAGCCCCCGTGAAACAGCCTCGCTCGAAACGTACCAATGGCGCGCAGCCGGTGCTTCCCGACCTCGGGGGCACCCGCTGCGCGTTCGTCATTTCGGCACGCAAAGTATTGCGCGAGAGAAATGCCGCACCCGCAGTGTGCCGTCGTGGCACTTTGGGACGACGTGATTTGCTGGTCTCGGCGCCAATTCGGGCTCAAGATATCGCTCGACGACCATGCTGCTTCGGGGCTTGCGAGTGGCGGTGAGCACTCTCGCGCTCACGTGCTTGCCCGTGAGCGCGCTGGCTCGTGGAGGTGGCGGCGGACATTGCGCGCACGGCGCGCATCACGCGGGCGTACACGGTTCGGGTTGGCCCGGCTCGGGGGGCCCCCACAGCGCGAAGAAGCCGAGCCACCCGAGCACGGTGCCACTCTCCGCGCGTCCCTTTCCCTGGGTTCCTGCGCCGTTCGCGCCGGGCGCTCGCCAATTCATGCAGTGCTCCGGCCAAGACATCGCGGCGGGTGAAAGCCCCGAACGCGTGCGACGCGCGTGCGGTGAACCGGCCGCGACGAGCACGTCCGTGCGTCAGACGCCGAACGGCAAGCAACTCGTCGAGATCTGGTCGTACGCGCGTCCGAACCGCGTTACACGCAACCTGCGCTTCGAGAACGGTGTGCTGTCGTCGATCGATACGCGGCATCAGCCGAATCGCTG
>DASSMT010000203.1:0-35878 GCA_035688655.1 Polyangiaceae bacterium
AAACGCACGTCGCGACTGTCGATCTTCTTGCCCAGGTATTCGGGCGTGCGGCCTATCATCAAGCCGGACAAGAAGATGGCCAAAATCACGTAGACCAGCATTCCGTACATGCCGGAACCGACTCCGCCGAACACGAGCTCCCCGAGTTGCATGTTCAGCAACGGAACAAGTCCGCTCATCGGCATCAAGCTGTCGTGCATGGAGTTGACCGCACCGCACGAGGCATCGGTCGTCACCACCGCAAACAGCGAAGAATCAGGGATGCCGAAGCGGACCTCCTTGCCTTCCATGTTGCCGCCGGACTGCAGCGAAGTCGTCGTTTGATCCACTCCGAGCGGAGCGAGCAGCGGATTACCAGCTGACTCGAAGTGACCCATGAAGAACATCGCAGCGACGGAGATCAGGGTCATCGTGATGAACACCGCCCAGCCGTGGCGAAAGCTGCCGAGCATCTCGCCGAGCGTCACGCACAAGGCGCCGCCAATTGCAAAGATCGACAGGAGCTGCACGAAGTTCGTGAGCGGAGTGGGGTTTTCGAACGGATGCGCGCTGTTGGCGTTGAAATAGCCGCCACCATTCGTGCCCAGCATCTTGATTGCCTCCTGCGAGGCGACAGGGCCCTGAACCAGCGTTTGGCTTCCGCCGTCGAGCGTGGTCCAGGTCGTGGGTGGCAGGAAGTTTTGGATCACGCCCTGCGAGACCAGAAACAGCGCATAGAGCACGCACAGGGGAAGCAGCACGTACACATGCACGCGCACCAGATCGACCCAGAAGTTCCCGATCTTGTCGGTTTCGTGTCGCGCGAGGCCCCGGATCAGCGCGACTGCCACCACCATGCCCACGCCCGCCGAAAAGAAGTTGTGCGACGTGAGCGCGACCGCTTGGGACAGGTAGCTCATGCTGGTTTCGCCGCCATAAGACTGCCAGTTCGTATTCGTAGTGAAGCTGACAGCCGTGTTGAACGACAGCCACGGCGCGACCTCGCCCATCTTCGAGGGATTCAGCGGCAGGCTCCCTTGCAGACGCAGAATCACGTAAGTAATGAGCTGGGTGAGCAGCGAGAAACCGAGGATCGCGAGCGCATAGCCCTTCCAAGTATGCTCGCGATTGGGATCGATTCCGGCCAAGCGATACAACGTGCGCTCGAGCGGCCAGCCCACTTTGCGCGTGAGGGCGTTCGTTCCTGCGAACACTCGCGTCATGAACCGCCCGAGTGGCCACGCCACGCCGGCCACGAGGGCGAAGAACACGATCACGAGAATGTAATATCGTACGGACATCGTCAGAAGCGCTCCGGTCGTGCGAGGACATAGAAGAGATAGACCGTGAGCCCAACGGCGCTCGCCACGGTCAGTCCGAGATCAAAAGACATGGGTTCAGATCCGATCGCAGATGCGCACGAACAGCGCGCACAGCCCAAAGAGCAGCACGCTCAGGCCAACGGTGAAGAGTTCGGTTGCCATGATTTCCAATTTCTCAGTGAATGCTGCAGCGAAGATGCACTAGGCATGCCGTGCTCGAATTTGCGCTGCACAAGCGCGGAAAATCAGCCGGATCGTGCCATCGAGCACGATCGGGCGGGCGCTATCGTGCAATCTTGCACGCTCGAGTGGACGCGAGTTCGCCGGCCAAGATTCAGTACGATTGTGCGAGGCGCAAATCCGGCGCAGCACTCCGCTCCCGCGCGAGTCTCGCGCGCGCAAAAGCCCCGCTCGAGCTGCTTCCTCAGACGCCGGCTGTTGCCACTACTCCCATATGGATCACAGGCTCCGAATCGACGGCGGTCGCGACGGCGCGTGGGCGATTGGCGACGGAGCCACCCAACGTTTGAATCGAGCTGACGATGGCTTCAGGATCCCCAGCGGCGCGTGCGATTGCGTCGAGCGCGGTATCCAGCAGCTCATCCGGCACGATCAGCGACAGCTCCAATTCACTGTTGGTCTCGAGTAGGTACGCTGAACCCCGATACACTTCGCGCCGCGGTGGAGTGCGGCCGAAGCTCTTGACTTGGCGCACGGTGCCGGGCACTCCGAGCTCGGCGAGCGCCGCATACACTTGTTCCCAGTACGCAGGCTGAATCAAAGTTTCGATTTTTTTCATCGTGACCCTCCAGTTCGTATCGGCTCGAACGCTCGGAGTGCACCTGGCGTGCCACGTCTGCCGTTAGCCGCCTCGTCTTCACTCGATGAGCGAGCGGGCGGCGTGCGAAGCGGCGCTCAACGGCGCCGATAGGCGAGGCCGGCGATGAGTACCGCACCAAAGCCCAGTGACGCAGCCATCCGAGGCAGGAGCGGCAGACCGATCTGGCCGAGCAGCGCGCTGACGGCCAGGGTCGGCAATAGCACGAACAGCTGCTGTGCCAGCGAGCTCTTGGTGCGAGGCGTCGTTGCCCAGCGTTCGTGTCGAGAAAGCCGGTTCTCGCCCGTGCCGAGCGTTGACGCGGGTCGAAACGGCTCGCTGCTCGGGCGTCGAGCATGCTCACTCCGCATGGGTCTGCTTCGCCTTTTCGCTCCCGCTCCTGCCGTCCCATCGCCGCGCTCGCGCGCCCTTTCGCTCGACATTGCGACGCAGCGTGAGCAGCCCGCACTCCTCCAGATACCTCACGCGCTGGCGCTCCACATGGAGCGCCCGTGCGATCGCTTCTCGGCTCTGTGCTCCGTGAGTCCCGATTCCGAACCGCAAACGCAGCACGCGTTGCTGAGCGGGTGGCAGTTGCTCGATCAGCTGGTCCAGTTTTTTCTCTCGCTCAGCCTGGGACGCGGCAACGAAGGCATCGTCCGTCTCGTTGTCGCTCAACTCCTCGATCGGTCTGTCGACCAGAAAGACGCGGTCGTTCAGCCACTTGCGCTTGACGCGCCGCAACCACTTCATTACCCGGACCGCTGCGAAGCGCGAGAAATCTGCGCGATCCTGGCCGACGAAAGCGTCGACTGCGCGCGCCAACGCCAGTACGCCCTCTTGGACCAACTCCGCCGGGAAGGCGCACTTGCCCACTCGCTGCAAACACTGCAGAACGATTTGCAGCGTGCCGCTGACCAATCGCTCACGAAGCAGACCGCGCTCCTCTGCCGAGGTTGCGCGCCGCCGGAGTCGGCGGAAGAGCGCTTGCTGCTGTGCCGAAGAGAGCTGCCCCCGACGGGGCACATAGCGGGCGAAAGCGCGGTACGCGCCGCCGCGCCCGCGCGAATCACTGCCGATGGCCGTCATTGGTGTCATAGAGGCCCCCGATGAAGTCAGCCGGGTTCTGCGACAGCCGTGCCGATTCGCCGCGATTCCTCGGGCTCCACGAGATGGTGAGGCGCTGCATCGTCGGGGAACGCCAACACGCCCATCTCGGGCACGTCGAGACCCGCGAGCTCGTCGTCCGCGGAGACGCGATTGCCGACCAGCTTGCCAATCACGAACAAGGCACCGGCCGTCATCCCGCCCACATAAATGATGTTGACCATGACCCCGATGCATTCGGCGAAGAATTGCGCGCTGTTGCCGAAGAACAACCCCGTGACCTTGCCCGGTACACCGTTGAACCCATCGCCATACGAACCGTTGGCAAACAGCCCCAACGACAGCACCCCCCACGCGCCGCAGGTGCCGTGCACGCTCGAAGCGCCGACCGGGTCGTCGATCTTCAAGGTGTTCTCGATGAACAGCGCCGAAACGACGACGAGCACGCCGGCAATCGCGCCAATCAAGACTGCCGAGGGTGCACCGACGAAAGCACATGGGGCCGTGATGGCCACCAGCCCGGCGAGCATGCCGTTCGCGAGCCAGGTCGGATCCGGCTTACCGTATCGAGTCCAAACGTAAATCCCCGCGGCAAAGGCACCCGAGGCCGAAGCGAGCATGGTATTGACGGCGACGACGGCGATGCGCGTGTCCGTTCCCGCGAGCGTCGAACCGGGATTGAATCCGAACCAGCCGAACGCGAGAATGAACGTTCCGAGCAACGCCATCGGGATGTTGTGTCCCGGCATGGGTTGAGCATTGCCATGGCGGTCGTACTTGCCGATGCGCGGGCCCAAGATCTTGGCGCCGACCAGGGCCGCAACGCCGCCGGTCATGTGCACGACGGAGCTGCCTGCAAAATCCACGTGGCCATGCCCCAGCCCGTAATTGGCTCCTAGGTTTGCGAGCCAGCCTCCGCCCCAGGTCCAATTGGCAAAGATCGGATAGATGACGGTCGAGATCACGAAGCTGAACAGTATGAACGACAGAAACTTCCAGCGCTCCGCCATGGCGCCGGTCGGGATCGTCGCCGTCGTATCCATGAACACCATTTGGAACAGGAACATCGTGGCCACGGCGGGCGTGTAGTTGGCGAAAGTGAGAAAGAACCCCTGCATGCCGAAGAGGCCGAAGGGCTTGCCGCCGATATTGATGACGAACTCGTGCGCCAGCGTCGCGTCGTTGCCGAAGGTGGCCATCGCGCCGACGCCGCCCATCTGAAACGCGAAGCCCATCACCCAAAACCCCAAGATCCCTATCGAGTAGACCAAGAAGTTCATCGCCATCACGTGGGCCGCGTTCTTCTTGCGGCACAGTCCGGTTTCGACCAAGGCGAAGCCCGCCTGCATGAACATGACGAGAAAGCCCGTGACCAGCGTCCAAACGATGTTGGCTGCAGTGGTCAGATCAGTGGCGCCCGATTTCAGGTCGGTGACCTGCTTCGCGAGATCAGCAAGCGACGGATCAATCATTGGCAGCTCCTTCGCTCTCGACCGATACTCGCCTCATTGTTTCATCATAGTTTCCTCATAACTTCCTCATTTAAGTGAGGTGGCGATAAATATTGGGGAAATTTGCCCCGCACCCCGGATTTCCTCAGCAAAAGCGTGATCAGGCGGATCCCTCCGCGCTGCGGAATGAAGTCGTTGGGGGTCGGGCTCGGCCCCGCTCAGTCATTCGATTTCAAGCGGTAGCCCACGCGCGGGATGGTCAGCAAATAGCGAGGCTGCGAGGGCTCCGGCTCGAGCTTGTAGCGGAGCTGGCGCATGAACGTGCGCAGGTAGTCGAGCTCTTCGGCCGCGTCGGCGCCCCACACTTCGCGCAACAATTCGCTGTGGGCAACCGCGTGTCCTCGCCTTTCTACGAGCACCCCCAAGAGCTTGTACTCCGTCGGCGTCAGATGAACTTCTTTACCGGCCAAATGGACCGTGCGCTTTTCGAAGTCGACGCGCAAATCGCCTTGGACGAACACGCGTAGTGCGGGCGAAGCGCCCGCTGCAGATCCAGAACGCAGGGCGACGCGAATTCTAGCCAGTAGCTCGGCGGCGCCAAAAGGCTTCGTTACGTAGTCGTTCGCGCCCAGGTCGAGGGCCTCGACTTTCTGGTGCTCGTCATGTCGTGCCGAGATCACGATGATCGGCACCTGGCTGCGCTCCCGGAGCTGCACGATGACCTCGATCCCGTCGATGTCCGGAAGGCCGAGATCCAACAAGATCAAGTGAGGCTTGTTGTTCGCTGTTTGTGCCAGTGCTTGTGCACCGTCGGCTGCTTCCAACGCATCGAAGCCGTGGTGCGTCAGCGTCGTGCGCAGGAACCTGCGCATGTGCGCTTGGTCTTCGACGATCAATATCTTCGAAGGATTCGTCATCAGGGCGGGCTCGCAACCAGGGGCAAGGTCAGCCGCGCAATCGTACCGCCCTGCGTGCGATTGACGAGGGCGATGGTGCCTCCGTGTGCCTGCACGATGGCACGGCAGATGGTTAGACCAAGGCCAGCCCCCCCGTCTTGCGGGGAGTGCGAGTGGCCGCGGTAGAAGCGTTCGAAGAGGCGCTCGGCTTCGTCGGCGCGGATGCCGGGACCGCGATCTCTGACCTCCAGAGTCACTTGTTCGGCATTGCTCGTGGCTTCGATCTCGAGCGGCGTGCCGTCGCTCGTGTAGCGCAAGGCATTTTCGAGCAAGTTCACCAGCACTTGTTGGATGAGGACGGCATCGATCGGCACCATCGGGATGTGCTCCGGCACACGCGAGCGTACCGGGCGGTCGCCGAGTCTGCCTCGCAAGCGGCTCAGAGCCGCTTCGACCACTTCATCGAGTGGCTCGGGTCGCCGGCGAATGGCAATCGGGCCACCGTCCAGGCGCGCCACCTCCAGCAAATTCGTGACCATCTGATCGAGGTGAGCGGCTTCTTCCACGATCGCTTGGACGAGTCCATCGCGCTCGGCCGCAGTGAGCTCGGCTCCGTCTTCCAACAGTTCGGTTGCGGAGCCGAAAATCGTCGCCAGCGGAGTTCTCAGGTCGTGCGATACGGCGCTCAACAGCGAGCTTCGCATGCGTTCCGTCTCGATTTGGAGCTCGCGTGCCTGCGCGGTTCGCTGCTGACGACGCATCCGCTGGTTCAAGCCGCTAATGACGAAGGCGACGATCACCATTACCGATAAGGTGACGACACTCTTCCAGTCCGACGGGGCAAAGGCGAACGTCGGGGGAATGAAGAAGAAATCGAAACAAAGAGCGCTGAGTGACGCAGCAAACAGCGACGGGCCCAGATCGAACCGCGTCGAAACCGCAACCACTGGCAACAAATTGATCATCACCAATTCGGAAAGCTGCAGGTAGCTGCTGACGATCGACGAAACAGCGACAGCGGGTGCGATCGTCGCGACACTCCAGGCGTAACCGCGCCACGCGCCGCTGCGCGTCGGGATCAGCTCAGGGTGAGCCGACCCAGTTTTCGCGCCGTGCGGTTCCGAGGTTGGAGGATTCAGCGGCAATAAACAAAATTAACACATCCAATCATGATGCATTCATCATGAACTCCTCAGGAGTACGAAACATTAGAAACATCTCAGGAGATGAACCCGCACTTCTCCGCATGAATCCGACTCGGAGCCATCCGTTTAGCCAATGCTTTGCACACTCGAGCTCCGCTCAGTTCAGATGAGTTCTCCACGCGGGCCGGCGCTATCGAATGCTTCGGCCCCTCCGAATCCCGATTGGGAGTCTGCGCGTGGGAGCGCCCTTGTCAGACAATGAAAGAAGGCGCCACCGACACATCCCGATTGCCGAGCTGGGCAAAATGAAGAAAGGCCCCGGGCGAGCTCGCCCGAGGCCTGTCTATCACTCGCGTCGCGCGCGGCTCAGCGGATGTGGCCGCCGTTGAAGCGCAGACCTTGACGATCGAAGCTGTCGTTGTTCTTGTGCATGAGCAGCTGATAGGTGAACGCCGAGCCTTGCTCGCCGATCAGCGCCGACCAATGCAAGAAGAAGTACCACAGGCGATACCAGCGCTGACCGTACGCGGCGATCACGGCCTTTTCGTTGGAGACCCAGTTATCGCGCCAAGCGCGCAACGTGAGTACGTAGTGCGGGCTCATGTTCTCGACGTCGGTGACTTCGAAGCCGCCGTCTTCTGCGGCGCGGATCATGCCGGACAGCGTCAGGCTCGCGTCGGCACCCGGGAAGATGTAGCGCGACATGAACAGCCCCCAGATCAAGTCTTCGGGGCGCAGGGTGATGGCCGACAGCGGGCTTTGCGGGTTGTACAGGTTGCGGATCCCCGTCCACTGCAGGACGAACAGCCCGTCGTCCTTCAAGAGCTCGTGCACTTTCTTGTAGTAGTTGACGAGGTTCTTGATGCCGACGTGTTCAACCATCTCCAAGCTGACGATCTTGTCGAACTGCCCCTGAACATTGCGGTAGTCGCAGACTTCGACCTTGGCGCGGTCGCTCACGCCGTAAGCGTTGATGCGATCGGTGCCGAAGTTGACTTGCTCTTGGGCCAAGGTCACGCCGTAGGTCTTGGCGCCGAACTCTTTGGCGGCGCGGGCCACGAACGTGCCCCAGCCGCAGCCGATGTCGAGCAGCGTCTCGCCCTCTTTCAGGCGCAGCTTCTGGCAGCAGCGGTCGATCTTCTTGTACTGCGCCTGTTCCAGCGGCACGCTCGGGTTTTCGAACCAAGCGGCCGTGTAGACCATGGCCTCGCCCAAACACCAGGCAAAGAAGTCGTTGCCGCGGTTGTAGTGCTCACCGACGATGCGGCTGTCTTGCCCCTTCGAATGAATCGCGACTTCGGGCAAGAAGTTCGTGAACGCCCACTTGATGTGCGAGTCCGTCAGGCTGAACGTCATCGTCTCGTGGCGAGAGTCGAACAGGGCCTCCCAGTGCTCGGCCGGAATGTCGATCTGGCCTTCCATGTAGGCCTCGTACACGCGCGAGATGGGGACCTTCTTGCCGTTCCACTTCCGCGACAGGCTGGCGTCTTGGAACTTGACGAAGTCGTTGATAATTTTTCTCATGAGGGTCTTCGGGGAGTCCAGGGCCGCCAGAGGGGCGGTTTGCGTGCGGGCCGGGGAATTCCCCAGCGTTTCAGCGCACGCCTACCTTGGGGTCCGTTCCTCCGTCAAGTCCCCGCTCCCCCGGGCCGGTTCTAGGCGGCAATGACGACCGAGCAGCCTTTCATGAGGTCGTTGGGAAAGCGCCGTGCTCCAGGCTCGAGGCCGTCCAAGCTGCCCTTCTTGGCCGCGGTGTTGGGCGCGCTGCTGGCGACCGCGATCTCCTGGGCGGTCTTCGGCCCGCAGCAGCTGGCGGACGTGGTGATGATCTACCTGCTCGGGATCGTGCTGGTGTCGCTGCGCTTTGGCTACGGACCATCGCTGCTTGCCGCAGGGCTGAGCGTGCTGTGCTTCGACTTCTTCTTCATTCCCCCGCTCTATACCTTTGCCGTTCACGACTTGAGCCACGTCGTGACGTTCGGAGTGATGGGCTTGGTGGCGCTCGTCATCAGCGGACTGACCGAGCGAGTGCGCGCGCAAGCCGACGCTGCCGAGCAGCGCGAGCAACGCACCGCCGCCCTGTATGCACTGAGCCGGGAGCTCGCCTCAGCCAAGCGGGTGCAGGACATCGCGGAGATCGCCGCGCGCCATCTGTCCGACGCGCTCGGCTTACGCGCAAACTTGTACGTGCCGTGCCAAGATCGTTCCCGAGTGAGTGCGCTGCTCGGGAAGAGGGACTCCGCGGACGAGGAGCTTGCGGTCGCTCAATGGGCTTGGGAGAACGAGCGCGCGGCCGGACTCGGCAGTCCGGTCTTTTCTTCGGCGCGCAGTAGTTGCTTGCCGCTCTTGGCGTCGCGCGGGTGCGTAGCGGTGCTGAGTGTGTGTGGCGATCCAGCTCAGCGCACCGGCAGCCCCGAAAATGACGAGTATTTGGCCGCTTTTGCCAGTCAGATCGCGAGCGCCATCGAGCGCGCGGATTTCGCCGACGAGGCGCGTTTGGCTCAGCTGCGCATGGAAACCGAGCAGATGCGCAGCTCTCTGCTCAGCTCCGTGTCGCACGACCTGCGCACGCCGTTGGCCGTCGTCACCGGCGCGGCCAGCAGCCTGTTGGAGGATCAGATCGACGGGGCCACACGTCGCGAACTGACTGAGACAATTCTGCAAGAGGCGCAGCGGCTCAACCGCTTGGTCCGGAATCTCCTGGACATGACGCGGCTCGAGGCGGGGGCGGTGCGTATCAACAAGGAATGGCAGCCGTTGGAAGAAGTCGTCGGCGCCGCGCTCAACCGCCTCGATGAATCGCTCGCGGGGCGTGCGGTGCACGCCGATCTTCCACCGGACCTGCCTCTCGTCCCTTTGGATGCGGTTTTGGTTCAGCAGCTGCTCGTGAACCTGTTGGAAAACGCGCTCAAGTACACACCGGCGGGGAGCCCGATCGAAATCCGCGCTCGTGCTCAGCCTGAAAGCGTTGAGATCGTGGTCGCCGATCGCGGTCCGGGCATTCCGCCCGGTGAGGAACGACGCGTGTTCGACAAATTTTACCGGCTGAGCGGCGGCGAGGGCGGGGGAGTTGGGCTCGGTCTGGCCATCTGCAAGGGCATCGTCATGGCGCACGGCGGGCAGATCTTCGCTGCGAATCGGGCGGGGGGCGGGGCGGAGTTTCACGTCATTTTACCCGTCACCGGCGAGCCGCCTTCGTCCGCGGCCCCCGACGCCGTCGAGGAAATGTGAGTACGAGATCCACGCCGCGCACTAGGATTGCCTCGTGACCGAAGTGATGCCGCTCCTGCTCATCGTCGAAGACGATCCGCAGATGAGGAAATTCTTGCGCGCTTCCTTGTCCAGTCACGGCTACCGCTTGGTCGAGGCGATGAACGGTGCCGAGGGGCTGGCGCAGGCTGCTTCGTACAATCCAGATCTGATCCTGCTCGATCTCGGCCTGCCGGACATCGATGGCCTGGTCGTGACCCAGCGCCTGCGCCAATGGGCAGCTGCGCCCATCATCGTGATTAGCGCGCGCGGTCAAGAGGAAGACAAGATTCACGCGCTCGATTCGGGCGCCGACGACTACCTGACCAAACCCTTCGGCACCGGCGAGTTGTTGGCGCGGATTCGGGTGGCGCTTCGGCATGCTGCGCGCGTAGGACAAGAGCGCAGCGAGCCGATCCTGACCGTGGGTGAGCTCAGCATCGATCTCGACAAGCGCAGCGTTCACGTGGCGGGCAAGGAAGTTCACCTCACGCCGATCGAATACAAACTGCTGGCAGTTTTGCTGAAAAACGCCGGAAAAGTGCTGACCCACCGGCAATTGCTGAAAGAGGTGTGGGGCCCCGGTTACGCGAACAACACGCAATACCTGCGGGTGTACATGGTGCAGCTGCGGCACAAGCTGGAGCGCGACGCCGCGCGCCCTCGCTACCTGGTGACCGAGCCCGGTGTCGGTTATCGGTTGCGGAGCGACACGTAAGGAGTGAGCGAGCCGTCTTGATCAAATCTTGATCGCCAGCCGACTGATGTTGATGGTTTCTTGATCTGCCCGGACGCACGTTCTCGGCATGGCACCGGTCATTCCAATCACGCGTTACCGCGCCATCGCGCGCCGCGACCTTCCGCTCGACGTTCCGCAGGGTGACTCCGATCTAGCACCCGTCGCGGTGTTTCTTTGGGTGTGCAGTGTGGTGCGCGTTGCGTTCACCTTGGCGCATCGACAAGTCTTCGATATCGAAGCCACGTTGGCGCTGCTGTGCGTGATCGCGCTTCCGGTGTACGTTCTACGCACGCGACATGCGCGCGACACTCCTCGGCAATAGTCCGCGGAAACCCCCATAAGGGAACCATAAAAACGGAGCTTGCTGCAGCGGCTTTGCTTGCGAGGTTCAAGCGCCTGCGGCTTGATCGGCGCGCCATGTCGATTGCCATCAAGCGCCTGATCTTCGGCGCTCCCAAAGACATCAAAGATCCGCACGCATTTCACAAGTTGTCACTCGTGGCCCTGCTGGCGTGGGTGGGGCTCGGTGCCGACGGCCTGTCGTCGTCGGCCTACGGCCCGGACGAGGCCTATCGCGCACTTGGCGAGCACACCGGCTTGGCGTTTTTCCTCGCGCTTGCGACCGGCGCGACCGTGTTCATCATCAGCTACGGGTACAGCCGGATCATCGAGCAATTCCCGTCGGGCGGCGGCGGCTACGTCGTGGCGTCCAAGTTGCTCGATGCGCGGGTCGGCGTCGTTTCTGGTGCGGCGCTCTTGGTCGACTACGTCTTGACCATCACCATTTCCATCGCCAGCGGTGCGGACGCGATCTTCAGCTTTTTGCCGCAAGCCGCGCTCGCTTACAAGATGGCCGTCGCCTTCAGCGGGCTCGTGATTCTCACGGTGATGAACATTCGCGGCGTGAAGGAGTCGGTCAGCGCGTTGGTCCCCATTTTCGTGCTGTTCCTAGTCACACACGCGATTCTCATCGGGCTTGCGATCGGCGGGAACGCGGCGCAGGCCGGCCAGGTCGCGGGCGAAGTGCACGCGAGCATCGGCCGCACGGGTGTGGCGCTCGGCACGTTCGGGTTACTCAAGCTGTTCGTGCATGCGTATTCGATGGGCGGCGGCACGTACACGGGGATCGAAGCGGTCTCCAACGGCGTAGGCATGATGCGTGAACCGCGGGTTCGCACCGCCAAGCGCACCATGAGCTTGATGGCGGCCTCGCTCGCGATCACCGCCGGCGGCATTTTGTTGGCCTACTTGCTGGTGCACGCGCACCCCGAACCGGGCAAAACCATGAATGCGGTGTTGTTCGAGCGCGTGGCCGGCGCGTGGCACTTCGGTGGCATTCAATTCGGCCGCGGCTTCGTGATCGCGGCCTTACTCAGCGAGGGCGCGCTGCTGTTCGTGGCCGCGCAGGCTGGCTTTTTGGACGGGCCGCGAGTGATGGCCAACATGGCTACCGATTCCTGGTTGCCGCATCGCTTCGCCGCGCTCTCCGATCGCCTGTCGATGCGTAACGGCGTGATGATCATGGCGGCCGCGGCCCTGGGCGCCCTGCTTTACACGAAAGGCGACGTCGCAAAGTTGGTCGTGATGTACTCGATCAACGTGTTTCTCACGTTCAGCCTCTCCAATCTGGCCATGGTCAGGTTTTGGATTCGGCACCGCGCCGAACACGCGGATTGGCGGCGACACCTGGTCGCGCACCTGGTCGCACTGGCCCTGTGCGCGACAATCCTCGTGATCACCGTGCTCGAGAAGTTCGTCGAGGGTGGTTGGCTCACCTTGCTGGTCACGGCGGCGCTGGTCGTGATGTGCTTCGCCATCAAGCGTCACTACGGTTTGGTCGTCCGCGCCCTGCGCAAGCTCGACTCGGACCTGCCTTCGCCACCCGAAGTCGAAGACGCGCTCGCGCTCGCCGCAGCACCGGGCGACGACAGTGTTCCCTTCGAGACTCGTCACGGGTTGATGGAGCATCACAACGTACGTGATCCGGACCCCGAGAAGCCGGTCGCGATCCTGCTGGTGGGCGGCTACAGCGGACTCGGTCGACACTCGCTGTTGACGTTGCTGCGCATGTTCCCGCACCATTTTTCGGGGGTCGTGTTCTTGAGCGTCGCCGTGGTCGACTCGGAGTCGTTCAAGGGCGCTGATCAACTGGCCGCGCTCGAAACGCGAACTCGTCAGAACCTGCTTTGCTACGAGCGCTATGCGCGCTCGCTGGGCTTGCCCGCGGCGAGCATGTTCTCGGTCGGCACGGAGGTCGCGGTCGAAGTCGAAAAATCCGCACAAGAGCTGGCGTTGCGCTATCCGCGCGCGCTGTTCGTCGCCGGTCAATTGATCTTCGAGGAAGACACGTTTTGGAATCGTTTACTTCACAACGAGACCGCGTTCATGGTGCAGAAGCGCTTGCAGCGTCGCGGCATGCCCATGATCGTCGTCCCCGTGCGCATCGATCTACGGGCTCGGCGCCCACTGCGCGTGGCTGCGCTGGTGGCTTGAGCTGCCCTGCCACGTCGACAGCGCGGTGCCCAGCCACAGCGGAAGAGCCACGGCCAGCTCTTGCAGGTTGGCTTGCGGCTGTGGGCTGAAGGCGTGAAGCGCGAGCGCGAACCCAGCCGAAAGAAGGGCCGCCAGCGCGGACCAGCGCGCGAGCCGAAAGCCGCGCGCCTTGCCGCGCATGACGTCGACCCCAGCCAGAGCGAGCAAGAGTAGCCAGGGGGGGAGCAAGCACACGTTGTAATTCGAGGCTGCCGCCGAGTGGCTCGAGAAGAACGTGAGGTAGCAGAGCGCGCAGCCCAGCAACCCGAGCGTCGTCCCCAGCGTGAAGTACAGTGCTCCGAGCGCCCACCTGAACGCGCTTCGCCTCGAGCTCGCGGACAGCCCCAAGAGGGCGATGCACGCGGCGAGCGCCCAACCCAGCGCTGCGTAGTAGGCGGCCCATGAAGGCGGCGTCGCGCGCGGTGCAGGAAAGTTCGAGCCGAGCAAGGTTCGCTCGCTGCGGATCAAGGGCAGAGTCTGGCCGTCGTGATTGACCCTCGCCCGCGCGAACAGCGCGTGCAACCGCTCGGGCAGCCAAGCTTCGTCCCAAAAGGTCAGCGGCACGTCGGTCTGTCGGCCCACCGCCAAGTCGAGCGCCGCGTACAGGATCTTGTCGTCTGCCACGAGCCGCAGCGTATGCGCGCGATAGCTCATACTCGCCGGTTCGGCGAGGCCCTGCCAGATCTGTCGGCCGAGCACGCGATCGAAGATGTCTCGCACGCGACTGGCGCAGTTGTCGCGATAGTAGTCGTAGCGGTAGTAGCGCTGCTCGGGCCGCGCGTTCTCACGCAACGCAGCGTAGAGTCGGAGGCGCTCCGCGGGCGTCAGCTCGAGCTCGGAAGCGACCAGCGATCTGCCCTGGCTACGATACGTGCGCAGGGTGCTGGCCATACTCTGTTCCGAGAGCCAATACGGCAGCTTGCCAGCGACGGAATCGAGCACCAGCGTCGGTGAGTCGAACGCGAAAGTGCCGTAGTTGAACACTTCGTCGGCGTGCGTCAGCTCGTCGTGCACCCAAATGGCGCTGTGCCCGAACTTCGTGAACGGGTGTCGCCCGGGACCCATGGTCAGCAGCGAGATGCGGAGCTCGGCGCCGGGCTCGGCCGCACGCAGCTTCGGAGTCGCCAGCACCGCGAACAAAACCAGCAGCAGCCGAAAGAGCCTCCGCATCGACGCTTCAATGTTAGCTCGACGGCCGCCCGCGCGTGGGCGCCGGCCGGCTCAAAATCGGCATCACCCCAGAATTTGGACAGGACGCGGGCGAGGCCGCTACCATTTCTATTCACCCTGGAGATCGCTCATGCGTCGTTCATCACCGCCCTCACCTCGAGCTTCTTCGCGTCACACCGTCAAAATCGCCTGTCAGGTGGTTCGCGAGCGTGATTTTCGGCTACTCGCTGACCGAATGCTCGATCTCTCGGCCACGGGCGTGTTGGTCGGGCCGGCCGACCCTGCGCTGACGGGCGAGCGGCTCTTGGTGTCGTTCCGAATCCCGCGCAGCTCGGTTTGGATCGACGCGGAGGCGACGGTGACGCGTGTCGTACATGGGCGCCGCCCGGGCGAGTTCAGTCGCTCGTTGGCGCTGGAGTTCGACGAGCTCGAAGCTCTACCGCGTTTCGTGCTGGGCGAGGCGCTGCGAAAGGTGCCATCCGCACCGCCGAAATCTGCGCCCGGGCGGCGGAGCAGTCCATCGCTCGTTCGTGGACTCCTTTAGCGCGGACGGCGGGCAGACCGACTCGCGGAGCGAGCGCGTCGCTGCGCACTCAATCCGCGGTCGCGCAGGTACAGCCGCTGGTCTTCGTGTTCGTCGGCCAAATCACGGCCAGCTTCGGCACTTTCCCGCACACCGAGCCCTGCACGGTGAAGATCAGATCACCGCTGCCGCTGCAGGCACCATCAGCGGTCGAGTTCGCACCGACTTCGAGCTCGACGTATTCGTTCGGCGCCACGCTGAGCCCGCTTTCGCCGGTGCTCGTTCCCCCGAAGTGTGCGGGGAAGGTCGGTCCGAACAAGCTGAACGCGACGTTGCCGGTGTTGCGCACGCGGTACTTCACGCGGTCCGGGCAATTCGTCGAACTCAAGTAGGTCAAAGGCAGCGCGCCGCTCAGCGCAGTGCCGTCGCCATCGCTGAATTCCAACCTTCCGCCGAACAAGGTCGTATTCAGCTGCACCTCGTGGGTCGGATTGCCCGGCTCATTGGTGACGAAGGAGAGGGTGCCACTCGATTGGTCACCGACGGCAGCAGTCCCCTTGGGTGCCGGGGGCGAAAGTTCCAAGGTCGCCGCGGTCATGGCTGCAATTTCCAGCGGCAGCTCGCTCTTCACGACATAGCCGGCGCTGGCCGTCGCGCTGCTGATGATCAGCGGCAACAGTCCGTCATTTCGAATCAAAAGCGAGCTCGACTCGGGGCTCGAACCGCAGCCCACATCTGCTTGGAGTTGCTCGGGAAAAATCGCGCGCGGCGCGGGCGGCGGAATCCCTTCACCCGCTGCGCCCGCGTCGTCGTGGTCGTTGCTTCCCGCGTCACTCGGGGCCTGTCCGCCCTCGCCGGAGCTGCCGCCGGTATTACCTGGAGTACCGCTGCCTCGCCCCGCTTCTGCCCCGAAGCTGACCAAGGAACCCGGCCGGTCGTCGCTCCCGCAGGCGAGGGGCAAGGTCAGACCCAATCCGAGCGTAAGCAATGGGACGAGCAGCCGAGCCGAAGACATGAAGGCAATGAACATAGCAGAAGCTCACTTATTCAGTGATTCTAGAAACTTCCCGGCCGGCCGCGGCTTCGATTCCGTTGACGGTGTCAAGCCAGCCGCCTGGCACGCGCCGTGCTTCGTTATGTGTCCATAGTGCCCCAGGTTCAATGTCACGCCCCCCAGCCACTCCTCTGATTCGCGCCTCTCTGCCGGTTTTCGTCGCTGCTTTCTGCATCTCGCTGGGTCGTTCCGCCTGGGCTGAGCAGCCGGTCGCGGAACCACCCACAGCGCCCCCGTCGCAGCCGTCCCCAACGGCAGCGGGTCCCACGGCGCCTATTGCTACGTTGCTTGCCGACCCGCAGGCCCTGGTCGCCTGGCTGACTCGCATGAATCCCGACGTCCACGCAGCCCGGGCGCGCGTCGCCCAAGCCAACGACCAGGTAGGCGCCAGTCGGCTGTGGCAGAACCCTACGTTGGGATTGGGGTTGAACAACATTACGGTCGGTCGGTTCAATCAGGTCGCCCCGAACGTCTCGCGCGCCGACACCCTGTCGTATTCGATTGGCTTGGCGCAAACGTTCGAGCTCGGCAAGCGCGGGCCGCGCAGCGAAGCCGCCAAGTTGCATCGCGACGCCTCGGCGGAGGAATACCGCGGCACCGTGCTCGGTCTCTTGACGGACGCACGTGCTGCGATGACTCGCGTGGCCTACCTCGCAGCACGCCAACAAATCTTGGACGATAGCTTGCTCTCCGCCAAGTCGATGGCTGCCCTGACCAAGATCCGGATGGATCGCGGAGACGTGAGCGGCGTCGATCACGCGCGGCTGGTGTTGGACTCCGATCGCGTCGGTCGCGACGTGTCCGACAATCGTTCGGATCTGCAAGACGCGCTGGCCTTTTGCGAAGCGCTGTTGTTCGCGCCCTGTTCGGCGGACGGAGCCACGCTCGCCTCGGCAGAGAAGTCTGCGGAGGGCCGATTCGCGGCCGACGACTTGAACGCTGCAATTGCCGCCCGCCCCGATCTGCGCGCGCTGAGCTTCGAACAACGCGCGGCGCAGGCGGAGGGCACGATGTATCGCCGCAACGCGATTCCGGATCCGACGCTGGGCGTGAACTACACGCGCGACTATTACGAAGCGGCTGGGGCTCAGCCGTACACGATCGGGATCTCGGCTCAGATCCCCTTGCCGTTCTTCGATCACGGTCAGTACCAAGCGAGGGCCGCCGATCACCGCGCCGAGGAGCTGTCCGCGATCCTGCAATCGGCCCAGCGCCACGCTGCGTCCGACGCGCGCTCGCTCTTGATTCGGCGCGGTTTGTTGCAGCAAAAGCTGGAGAACATCCAGAAAAACGCGCTGCCCCGCTCGAACGAAGTCGTCAGCTCCACGACCACCGCCTATGAACGCGGTCAAATCAGCTTGACCGACTTACTCATTGCGCGCCGCGAGCACGCGGCGCTCGAGCTCGAGGAAGCGGACACGCGCTTCGCGCTCTTCAGTGTCGAGAACGAGCTGCGCCGTGCGCTCGGAATCGATCAAAATTTGGTCGGCCAAAAGCCGCGAGAGGATAGTTGATGTTGCACGTTCACGCCGAAAACCAGATCCCGCCCTCACCCGGTCAGGGTGCGGAGCTCCCCCCGCCGAGCGACCCCGCGTTCCGCTTCCGGCCCACGACGCGGCTGGGGGTCGTGCTAGCGGTGGTGGTCAGCGCGGCGACCGTCTGGGCATCGTCGCGCTTCGTGCGCAAGGCGCTGCCTCCCGCGCAAACGCAGACCGGCTTGACCGTCGAGCACGGCACCGTGGCGATCGCTTCCGGTGCGCCGCAGTGGCAAGTGCTCGCGCTCGAGACCGCCAAGCCCATCGCCAGCACTTGGACCGACCCGGTTCCGGCGTTCGTGAAAGTCGACGAGACCAAGGCCGCACGCATCGGCGTGCCGCTCGCCGGTCGCGTGACTCAAGTCTTCGCCGAGCTCGGGCAGCAAGTCGAGAAGGGCGCGCCGCTGTTCGCGGTGGCGAGCGCCGATCTCGCGGCCCTGCACGTCGAGCAAAGCAAAGCCAAGGTCGACGTCGAATCGGCTAAAAACGTGCTCGATCGCACGCGCGCCATCGTCGAGGCCCGAGCCTTGCCCGAGAAGGAAGCGGTCGCCGCCGCGCAGCAGCTGCGTCAAGCCGAGCTGTCCTTCGGTGTGGCTTCTTCGAAGCTGGCTTCGCTGGACATCACTTCCAAGTCGGAGAACGAGTTCATCGTTCACGCGCCCCGTGCCGGTCGCGTGGTCGAGAAGAACGTCCTGCCCGGACAAGAGCTGACGCCCGGCGCCGAGGTCGCGTTGATGCTCGTCGCCGACCTGTCCACGGTCTGGGTGGTCGCGGACTTGTTCGAATCCGATTCGGACGGCGTCGCCCCCGGCGTTGCCGCTCGCATCACGATTACCTCGCTCCCGGGCGTGGTGATCGACGGCAAGGTGGACATGGTATCCGCGGTCGTCGATCCAGAGCGCCACACGGTGCCCGTGCGCGTTCGTCTCGACAACGCTGACGGTCGACTCAAGCCCAACACCTACGCCAAAATGCAGTTTCACGCCTCGACTCCGGAAGGCAGCGTGGAAGTCGCGGCGGGAGCATTGGTCTCCGACGGTTCGCGCCAATACGCCTACGTCAAGAACGCCGCCGGGCGCTTCGTGCGCCGCGATGTCATTGCGGGCGCAGTGCGCGAGCAGCGAGTCGTGGTCTTCAAAGGCATTGCCCCGGGCGAGACCGTGGTGTCCAAAGGCGCGATCCTGCTCGACAATCAGATCGACCTCTCGGAGTGAGAGGCGCTCGGCGGCCATCGGGCCGAATGCGCGGGCCGGTCCCGCGTGTTAAGTTCCACTGGATCGATGCCGGGACGGAAACTCACTCGTCGCCTCGGAAAATCTCCGGGAAGCGCGGCGAGTCAGCGGCGCGCGCCGCAGCTAATTGGTGCCACAGCCCTCACACTGCTCGTTTGCGTCAACAACTGCGGCTTTCCCGAATATAGCTTCAGCGGCGCAGCGGCGGGTTCAGGCGGTAGTGGCGGGATGGCGGTTTCCGGCGGCAGCGCCGGTGCAGGCAGCGGCCCCATCAGTGCAGGCCGCGGTGGCAGTGGAGGCGAGCTCGACGACGCTGGCGCTGCTGGGATCGGCGCTGCAGGTGGCGGGGGCCACGCGGGCGCGGCGGGCGAAGCGGGCTCTGCGGGCGCCAGCGGGGACCCGTGCGTGTTCCCCGCGCCCCTGAGCTATCCGCAACACTGCTTCAACAAGACCGCAGGAGACGGTGAGTCGGGCATCGATTGCGGAGGCAGCGAGTGCGCGCCCTGCTTCAGCAATCAGGCGTGCACGCAAGCCTCGGATTGCCTGAGCAACCAATGCTCGAGCAACAAGACCTGCGTTCCGCTGATCAGTTTGACCTACACGCCGATCGACGTCGCCGGGCTGACTCGCACGCCCAAGTTCAAGCTGAACATTACCTACTTGGATACGAAGGTGATGCCACTGAACCAGCTCACCATTCGTTATTACTACAATCACAATGGCGTGACCGAACCGGTCATCGGCCTCGATTCACAGGCCACGATCGATCCCGGGAACATGCAGCTCGACATCAGCACCAAGGTGCTGACCTCCGTGCATCGCTTTCCCGTCGGGCCCAAGGATGCGAGCGGGCTTTCCACCGACAGCTACTTGGAGATCGCTTTCAGTGATCCTATGACGGTGACGACGGGCACCAAGTTCGTGATCACGCAAGACTTCGTGGCCGGCAACGCGGACCAACTGTTCGATCAGAATAGCCACTACTCTTTCAGCAAGACCACCGGGGCGAATCCGGCTCTGACCGTGTATCGCGAGGGGGAGAGAGTGTGGGGTGTCGAGCCGCCGCTGAGGCTGTTTCCCGATTGTGCGTTCGCTGGTGGAGTGAACCTGAACGGTGGCGCGCTGACCGTCAGCGGCGAAGCCCTGCTCGCAGAAACGGACGCCGAAATCAATGGCGGCGCTCCGTACACCAGCACCAGCAAGCTCATCCCGACCACGGACGCGGGCACGACGACTTTGCTCGGTGCCGGGCGCACGCTGAACACGGCCGACTCGCTGTCGTGGACGGTGCCAAACGGCAAATACTGGGCGTACGCCTGGCTGACTTCGACGGGCACTTCGGACACCGGCACGCTGTCGTTCGGTGCCAGCGTCGCCGACAAATTCGTGGGCTCGTCGACCGGAGGAGGTGCGCGTTGGGGCTTGCTCGGGCCGTACTCGGTGGACGTCAGCGGGAGCGCGCTACAGGTCACGGTCGACGGCGGCGCACACCTGGCTGGGATCAAGCTGTACGAACAGGAACGTTGAAGCTGCCTGACGTCGCCACGCTGGCGCGTCAGACTCGATGCCCGCGATAGGTCGCTTGGCGTCGCGATGGCGGGCTCGAGGTTGGTGGCGGAGGCACTTCCGAGGTGCGCGGACCGGGCGCAGGGCTTTCCGCCGATAGCGCCGCAGCGGCGTCCAGGATCAGTGGATCGACTCGGCGTGAGGTCAGGTTCAGCGCCATCTTGAGCGCGGGGTTATTGACCCCGTTGCTCGACAGGACGCACAAAAAGCCGTGCGGCACACTGCGCAGGTACAGCTTGTGATCGGCGAAGCGCAGCACGCAATGCTCGAAGTCTTCACCGTCCGCGCACAGGCCTTCGTGCAGGCGCACCACGCGCCGACCGACTTCGTTGAGCACCGCGTCGTCGAACATGGATGGTAGATCCTTGCCAGCGAGGGCGCCGCTCTTGGTCACTACGAAGCTGCCGTGCACTCCGTCGACATCGCGCATCCCGGACAATATTTGGCTGAGCATGGGCCTTTGCTTCCTTCCCGCTGCTAACTAGAGGCCAAAGCGCTCGCGCAATGCGCCGACTTCCGCCTCCGCAGGCAGCTTCACGGCAACCAGGTTGCCCGAACGCTCGCGATGCAAGAACACTCGATCCTTCGGAAAGCCGCACTCGAGCGAGCTGAAGCCGTCCATGCCCAGCATGTTGCCAATCAACTCGGCCAGACGAGCGGCGTAGGCCGCGACGGGCGCCAGCTCTTCCGACGCTCCCTTCGCGCTGATGACGTTGCCCGCGGGGTCGAGCCGAACGAAGGCTTGAAATTGCGCGAGCGAGAGTGATTGCGAACTCGGCGGAGCGCTCATCGAGGGTTCATCTTTTTTCGCGAGTTTGTTGGTGTCGCTACGCATGGTCCCCGTCGTGGTGTGCGTATTGGTGGTCGCGGTGCGGTTGCTCGGAAACGACACGAGCTTGTGGCGCCCGGATTCGTCACGGGCCTGGGCAGCGAGCAGCAACAAACTCTGCCAAGTCGAATGAATGCTCGCGGCGTCCGGCCAACCCACGTTGCACGGTTCGACCGTGCCGTCGCGCCACTTCAGAATCTCGAGCGCGGCCGGTTCCCCCACGTGATCACCGCTGAGCGCGTGAATCATCTGCCCCTTGTCGAAGAACAGGTAGCCGATGCGATGCCCCGAGGTGACGCGAAAGACGCGACTGGACTGAGCCAGACATTCCATCTGCACGAAGTCCGGGAGCGTTGCGCCCTCCAGACTCACACGAAAGCCGTCGTCGTCGATTCCGGGGCGATCAGCGGGAAGTGACATGAGACTCCCGCGCTCTGCCCACAACATAGTAAAAATGTCTCGAAATCACCGGGCAATGATCTCATTCGTGTTCGCTCGAGCAAGGTGTTTTTTCGAGCATTTGCCGGCAAAGCAGCCGAAACCGGGCGGCAATCCCAGCGCTCGCTTCGCCGACTTTTTCGCGATTTTGAGGCGCCCGATCGGTGCATGCTTTTTGCCTGCCGCGAGTCGGAAACCGGGCGTACATCAAACTGCTACTGCGCGCAGTTTCGCGGTTGCTGCGGCGCGGCCAATCCGGCAAGGGGAAGGCCATGCTTCGCTGGATTCCAGGTTCACTCGTCATGGTTTCGCTCGTTGCCTGCGCTTCGTCCTCCTCCCTCCAGCCGCCCGTGCGAAAGCCGGATGGTTCTTGGCATTTGAGCTGCGGGGCGACGCTCGACAATTGCGTGAAGCAGGCCGATGATTTATGTCGGGGTCGGGGCTACGTGGTGATCTCGGGCAGCGTCAAGCGAAAGCTGTACGGCGCGGAGCTCGGACGCAGCCAGTACGAGGTGCGCGAAGCCGAGCTCGACCTCGCGTGTGCCGATCAGCGCGGCGAGCTGCCCACGGTGCAGTACACCGTGCCGCCAGCGGCAGCCATGCCGACGCTCGTGCCGGCCGTGGTCCCGGTAGCCGCGTCCGCTGCGCCAGCGCCTGCTCCGGCCGCTCCGTTGCCGCAAACGGCGCCTGCTCCGGCTGCTCCCGCGACGCCCTGAGCACCTGCGCCCAACTGTCGCACCCCCGCTTTTGGCGGTTCCGGATCTCCGCGCCGCGACCTATGTTGCCGGTGGAGCATCAGCGTGGACGATCCGAGCTTTTGGCACCGGCTGCAGTTCGGCTTCACCATCGTCTATCACTATTTGTTCCCGCAGCTCACGATGGGCTTGGCCTTCCTGATCGTGCTCTGGAAGTGGCGTGCCCTCCGCACGAGTGACGAGCGCTACGACCGAGCAGCGCGCTTCTGGAGCAAGATCTTCGGCGTCAATTTCGTGTTGGGCGTCGTCACTGGGGTGCCGATGGAGTTCCAATTCGGCACCAATTGGGCCCGCTTTTCGCGCTACTCCGCGGGTGTGATTGGTCAGACTCTGGCCATGGAAGGCATGTTCGCGTTCTTCTTGGAGAGCGCCTTCGTCGCAGCTCTGGTGTTCGGCGAGCGCAGGTTGAGTCGCCGCAAACACTTCGGCGCGGCCTGCGCAGTTTGGGCCGGTAGTTGGCTGTCGGGCTACTTCATCGTTGCCACCAATGCCTTCATGCAGCACCCCGCCGGACACAGCGTGCTCGAAGGCGTGCTGGTGCTCGATCGTCCGTTCCAATTCCTGTTCAACTCGTGGGCGATCGTCGAGTACCTGCACACGATGATGGCGAGCGTGGTCACCGCGTCGTTCGTGGTCAGTGCGGTGGGTGCGTTCTATACGCTTCGCGGTCAGCATCACCAGCAAGCGAGCCTGTTTCTGACGTGGGGCACGCGGGTCGCTCTCGTCGCCAGCATCTTGGTCGCGTTTCCCACGGGGGATCGCCAAGCCAAGCTGGTGGCCGAGTCTCAGCCGGTGACCCTGGCCGCGATGGAGGGACGCTTCGAGAGCGGCGCAAACGCGGAGCTCACCTTCATCGGCCAACCCAACGTGCGACAGCGTCGCATCGACAACGCCATCCGCGCGCCGATGGTGCTGAGCATCCTCGCCTATGGCACCCCTCAGCGCAGCGTGCTCGGCTTGAACGAATTCCCGGTCGACGTTTGGCCGACCAATATCGAGCTTTTGTACTACTCCTTCCACGTCATGGCCGGGCTGGGGACGCTGTTCATCTTGCTGATGGCAATCAGCACCTGGCTCGGGTTCAAAGGTCGGCTGGAGCGAACGCCAGCCGTGCTCTGGATCTTGATGCTGGCGTTCCCATTTCCGTACATCGCCACGACCGCGGGCTGGATGACGGCCGAGCTCGGCCGGCAACCGTGGCTCGTGTACGGGCTTTTTCGCACCGCGGATGGCTACAGCGCGAGCGTCAGCTCGGGCAACACGCTCTTCACTTTGATCGGCTTCACGGGGCTGTACTTCGTGCTCGGGCTACTCTTCCTGTTCTTGGTCGGTCGCGAGCTCTCGCATGGTCCAGATCAGGAGGCCCATGGCTGAGCTGTGGTTCGCGCTGCTGGGCTTGATGTTGACCGTGTACGTGGTGCTCGACGGCTTCGATTTCGGAGCCGGCGTATTGCACCTGTTCGTAGCTCGCTCGGACGCCGAGCGGCGCACGGTGTTCTCGGCGATCGGCCCGTTCTGGGACGGCAACGAGGTGTGGCTGATCGCGGTCGGCGGCGTGCTGTTCGTGGCCTTTCCGGAGCTATTGACGACGGCATTCCCCGCCTTTTACTTGGCGCTGCACTTGGTCTTGTGGTGCTTCGCGCTGCGCGGCATCGCGATCGAAGTGCGCAGTCACGTCGCCGATCGCCTGTGGCACGCGCTATGGGATGCCGTATTCGCGCTTTCCAGCCTACTCTTGGCGCTGCTCTTCGGAGTCGCGTTCGGCAACATCGTGCGCGGTGTGCCCATCGACGAAAAGCGGGAGTTCACCATGCCCTTCTTCACGAACTTCGGCACCACGGGGCAGGTGGGCCTGCTCGACTACTACTCGTTGAGCGTCGGGTTACTGGCTGTCACGGTGTTGTCCGCTCACGCCGCGGCTTTCCTGGCCTGGCGCACGGCGGGCACGGTGCGAGAGCGCTGCGTGCTGCTCGAGGGCAAGCTGTGGCCGGCGGCGGCCGTGCTGTTCGTCGTCGTGACGGCCGAGACCTACTTCGTCCGCGCCGAATTTCTGAGTCATTTGCTCAGTCGCCCACTGTCTTGGCTGGCTTTCGCAGTGGCGCTCGGCGGCGGTGTCCTGCTCGTCCACGGGCGGCGCGCCGAGCTCGATGGGCGCGCGTTCTTGGGTTCGTGCGCGCTGATCGCCGGCGTGCTCTCGGCCGCCGGCGCCGCGCTGTTTCCTGTCTTCTTGCGCTCCACGCTATCGCCGGAGTTCGATCTGGATGCGCTCCACCAAGCCCGAAACTCGATCGCCATGAAATTCGCGCTCGGTTGGTGGCCGCTGTCATTCATGCTCGCGGTGTCGTATTTCGTGAACGTGTTTCGCGCCAATCGCCAGCGCGTCAGCGCCGACGACTACTTTTCTTGAGTCAACAGGCCGATCTTGGCCTCGTAGACCAGCTTTCCGAGCTTCGGATCATCGAGCGAGATCTGATAGTCGTTCGGCACTTGAACCGTGAAGGGGCCGGGGGTGCGACCCGCCTTGGATCCGAGATCCTTGCCCTTGGGCTTGACGCTCACGCTGCCGGGCGTCTCGGGACCGAATTCGACCTCGAACTTGTGCAAGGTGGTGAGCTTCTTGCCCTGGGTGCGCAAGGTCAACCAGAACCATTTGCCATCGACTTCTTTGAACTGATAGCCGTCGATGTCGATTGCCTTGCGGGCTTTGGCCATGCAGCCATTCATCTTCTTCGGATCGTTGCCGGAGCTGGCGCTGCACTTCGTCTCCGCAGCCTGCTTCACGTCCGAGTCGTTGAACGAGAGCATGAACACGACGTCGGGTGCGGTCAGGATCTCTTGCGCCGAGCGTCCCGGCTTCGAAGTCTCCGCGGCTGGTTTGGCATCGGGCTTCTTTGCCTCCGCCTTCTCGGCGTCTGGCTTCTCCTCCGCCTCGGCGGGAGGAGCTTCGGCCTTGGCCTCGGTCTTCGGTTCGGCTTCGGCGGGTTCGGGGTTCTTCGCGGCAGGGGGGCCCCCACAGGCGGCGAGCAAAAGCAACGGCAACAACAGCGCACACTTCGACATAGCGGCGATCGTTAGCACAGACGGGCGACCTACCTAGAGTTCAACTGTCGACGAGACAACGCCGTGTTCTGCCCTAGCGTGAGCACGAATCTAGACGGCCCTGTCGACCCCTGGCAGTCTCAGCGCGGTGAACTACACGGATCGCCTCGGGTCGGTTGATGCGCAGGGTGGCGGCTATCCTCCGGGTGGTTGGGGCCCCCCCGGTGGTCCTCCGCCGGGTTCGCCACCCGGCGGGTATGGCCCGCCCGGTTCACCTCCGGGTGGCTACGGTCCGCCGGGCTCACCTCCCGGTGGCTACGGTCCGCCCGGCTCACCTCCCGGCGGCTACGGTCCACCGGGCTCACCTCCCGGCGGCTACGGTCCGCCCGGCTCACCTCCCGGTGGCTATGGTCCGCCCGGCTCACCTCCCGGCGGCTACGGTCCGCCGGGCTCACCTCCCGGGGGTTACTACGCTCCTCCCGGTGGCTTCGCGCCGCCCCCCTATCAACCCGGTGCACCGCCGCCCGGGAGTGGCCCGGGTTTCGAACCCACCGAGGCGATCGCGTTTGGCTGGGCTGCCGTGAGCAAGGATTTTGCCGGCGTTGCGCTGCCACTCGCTGTCGCATGGTTCGTCATGCTGCTGCCCAACCTCGTGCTCAGTTTCGTTCGCGGCAGTGTGTTTGCTGCGCTTTCGGCATCGGGTTCGGTGGATCCCATGGCGCTCGCGCTGGTGAATGGCGGCGGCTCACTCGCCATTTACCTACTGACGATCGTCGTCCAGGCGTTCGTCTTGGGCGGCACCGTGCAGTTTGCGTTGCGCGTTGCCCGCGGTGAAAAGCCCGATTTCGGCGTGGTGTTTTCGGGCGGGCGCTACTTCGCTCCGATGCTCGGCGCGACGCTCCTTTACAGCTTGGGGATTTTCGCCGGCTCCCTGGCTTGTATCCTGCCGGGTTTGTTTCTGGCAGCCGTGTGGAGCCTGTATTCGGCGTTCGTGGTCGACAAAGGCACGGGCGCAGTGGACGCATTGAAGGCGAGCTGGCAAGCGACCGCGCCGCATCGAACGAACGTCATCGTTTACGCTTTGCTGTCGATGGTCGTGGGCTTCGCCGGCGCGTTGGCGTGCTGCGTCGGCGCGCTCTTGGTGTCGTTCCCGGTGGTGATGATCGGCAACGCCTATGTCTATTTGAAGCTCATCGGCGAGCAGCCGCGGCTACCCAGTACCTGAGAGCGAGTGCCCGAGCGAAGGCTCTACTCAGCGTCCCGGCAGCAACGAAACCCGGTCGAGTAGTCGTGGTACACCGCGGCATGCGCCGTGGTCACGTAGTTGCACCCGGGGCCGTTGATCTCGGCGTCACCGTAGAAGCCACCGCGAAACGCGCCGTGCCCGTTGGGCGCGACTTCTGCGCCCCACTCGTGCAGGTTCCCGACCAAATCGAAGACACCAAAGGGCGAGACGGATGCAGCGTAAGCGCCGGTTTTGGCGAGCCCGCCCGCCCAGCGGTTCAAACGCTCGTCGTTCATCAGCTGGTTGTCGAACGGCGCGCCCTGGCCGAAGACCGCGTTGACCGCGCTGCCTTTGCCCTCGTTGCACTTGCCGCGCTGACGCCGAGTGCCGCCGTAGGGGTAGCTCGCGTCGCGATTGGGACCGCGGCAAGCGAGCGAGAACTCCGGCGCGGTGCACAGCCGCTTGCCCGCATTCCGACAGGCGCTCTGCGCTTGGACTTGCGAGATGTAGCCCTGCGGGACGACACCCTCTGCCACCTTCGCGCGCACGGTCAAGCCGTCGACGGGAGTGTACGGCGAGTGCGGAGTTTCACGGCCAGCGGCGTCGAGCTCGACGACGAAGGCCTCGTACCGATCGATGCAGTAATCCTTGATGTGCGCCATGCCCGCCGGGCAGGCGCCCCCCGCCGAGCCCAGCGAGCCCGTGTCCGCGTGGATATCGCCCAGGCCGTGGCTCGCGCTGCCCGCACCGAGCTTGGAGGCCGCGCTCGCGTCGTCGGTTGCGGTCTCGGACCCGAGAAACGACGCAAGCTGCGGCGCTTGCCCGCAACCGAACAGGCACGCGCAGAGCGCCACGGATGCGGCAGACAGCAGAGAACGTTGCGGAGCGCTCACGTGCCTTCATTCGTACGGGGCGTCGGCCGGAGCGTCAAGCGCTCTATCTGCCCCACACGAACGGCGTCTGTGCGCCGCAGCGAGTTTTCGGGAAAAGTTCGTTGTGCGCGGATGTGCTTCTAGCGGCGCGTGGGGTTTCGCGCAGGGGGCGTGACAGTCGTCGTCGCGACAGCTCCCGTCACGACCGCGCGGTCACGAGAGTCCTTGCCCTTCGTCGACACCGAGCATCAGGTTCAGATTCTGCACGGCTGCGCCGGAAGCGCCTTTGCCGAGATTGTCGAGCCGCGCAACGATCAAAATCTGTTGCTCGTGACCGAACACGAACAGCTCGAGGCGGTTCGTGTCGTTGCAGGCGATCGGACTCAAAAAGCCGTCTTCCAACAGCGCCTCGCTCTCGAACGGCTGCACGACGACGAAGCGCTCGCCCTGATAATGTGCAGACAACACCTCGTGCACGTCTTTCGCCGACAGCTTCTTTGGCAGCAGGCGCGACAGCAGCGGCACCGAAACGAGCATCCCCTTGTAAAAGTCCGCCACGACCGGCTCGAACAGCGGCGGCGAGGACAAGCCCGCGACGTGCTGCATCTCAGGCAGATGCTTGTGCTGCAACCCGAGCGCGTACGGGCGCGGGCCGCGCAGGCGCTCGCGATCGTTGGGCGAGGCGGTCTCGTAGGTTGCAATCAGCTTCTTGCCCCCGCCGCTGTAGCCGGTGAGTGAGTGCGCGACAGTCGGGTAGTCGCTCGGGACGAGCCCGCGGGAGACCAACGGCGAAAGCGCCGCCACGAAGCCGGTTGCGTGGCAGCCCGGCACGCTCACCCGCGAAGCCTTGCGGATGCGCGCGCGCTGTTCGCCGTTCAGCTCCGGGAAGCCGTACACGAAATTCGGATCGACGCGGTGCGCGCTGCTCGGGTCGATCAGGCGCGTGCGCGGATTTTGGAGCAAGCTCAGCGACTCACGTGCGGCCGCGTCCGGCAAGCACGTGATCACGAAGTCGACCTGGTTGATGAGTGCTTTGCGAGCTGCCGGATCTTTCCGCTGATTGGCCGGCAGCTCGCACAGCTCGAGTTCGGGACGCGCGGCCAGCCGCTCTTGGATCTGCAGCCCTGTCGTCCCTTCACGCCCGTCGATGAAAATCTTGTGCATGCTCGCTCCGAGGGCGTGATGTACGGCAAACTCGGAGTGCACGCCAGCCGAACTACTTCTCCGGCGTGACCACGATCTCGACGCGCCGATTCTCGGCTCGTCCGTCCGGGGTGCTGTTGGACGCGACCGGGTTGCTCGCGCCTTTGCCCTCGGCCGTCGCCTTCTCGGAAGGAACGCCGCGACTCACCAGATAGTCACGCACGGACTGCGCGCGCCGCAACGACAGCGCATCGTTATCCGAGGCGCTGCCCACGGAGTCCGTGTAGCCCTGCACGACGATGGACTTGAAGCCTTGGTCGGTGAGTGCCTTGGCGACCTGGTTCAGCTTCTCGCGCGCGATTGCCAGCAGGTCACTCTTGCCGGTTGCAAAGAGCACGGAGCCCGAGAGCGTGATCACGACGCCGCGCGACTCTTCTTTGACTTTGGCGATCTCGGCCAAGCTTGCCATCGCAGCCGCTGCTTTGCGCTCGGCTTCGACGCGAGCGGCCTTCTCAGCGGCGAGGGCCTCCTTGGTCTTCTGGTAACCCTCGAGGCCTGCGATCTGAGCGGCCTTGAAATCTTTGTCAGCCGCTGCGCGCTTGCGGTCGGCCTTCTCGCGGCCGCCTTCGGCGCCGGCAATCTCCGCGCGGCGCTGCGCCACATAAGCGAGATCCTTGGTCGCTTGGCTGGGGCCGTCCTCGGTAAACTTGTCTTCAGCCACCTTCAGGGACTGCTTGGCAGTGTCGAGCTGCGCGGGCGCCAGATCGGCGGCGGGACCCTTGGCGGCCTCGGCATATGCCGTGCGTGCGTCGAGTAGTTCCTGCGGTGGAACCGCGGCTCCACCGCAGGCCACGAGCAGGCTCGACACGACCAGCGCAGGCACCGCCGATAGTTCTGAAACACGAACACTTACGAAACGCGTGGACCGTCGCATCACTTGCTCATCTCCTTGCGCAATTTCCCGACCTGCTCGCTGGCTTCTGCGGCGTCATTCTGCGCCTTGGCTTCCTTGGCCAAGGCGAGCGCCAGTTCTGCGTCGGCTTGCGCGCGATCGAGCGTACGCGCGGCCTCCTCGTTGTCGCCGTCGTTGATCTGCTTCTGCGCGATTTCGATCTGATCTTTTGCGAGCTTCACGTGCAGCGCGGCTTTGGGATTGTCGTTCGCACCGCCAACCTCTGCGCCCTTGACGTCGGCTTGCGCCGCACTGAGCGCGTCATGGGGGACGGGGGCTCCACCGCACGCCAGCAACGTCGTCCCAGAAATGCACCAGTAGACCCAGGTTCGAAAGTTCATCACCGCCGAGTATATCGAATTCGCGGTGGCGTGAAAGTGCCGCAATCACACGCAATTTCAGCGGTTTCTGCGCGGGCGAAGTTTTGAAGTCAGGGTTTTTGGAAGGCGAGCACGAAGCGATCGGACTTGCCGCGACGCTCGCCGGCCACCCGCGGGGAGTCGCTCCAGTCGCGCGTATCGTCGGGGTTCTTCAAGAACGACGCCTCGGCCACGAGCTTGAAACCGGCATGTTCGACCTCCGCGCGGAGCGTCGATTCTTCGATTCGGTGCAGCGTCTGCACGGCGCTCAGGCCGCTCCCCGGCAGCGCACTGTGATCGACGATGCCGTAGATGCCGCCGGGCTTGAGCGCGCTCCAGATCGCGCGGTTCATCTTTTCGCGGTCGGTGCCGATCCACACGGTGTCATGGTAGAAAAGCACGTCGAGCACGAGGTCGAGCGAGCTTGCCTCCGGCGGCAATGGATCGTCGAACTCGCGATCGGCTCGCACCACGTTGGCGAGCGCGGGCTTCTCGAGCCGGGCGGTCCAAGGCGCGTTCGCGAACTTCTGCAAAATCATCGGCGAGTTCTGGCCGTACACTTTTCCGTTCGGGCCGACCACGCGCGCGAGCAACTCACTGGTGTAGCCGCCGCCGGCTCCAATCTCGGCGACTCTCATGCCCGGCTTCACGCCGAAGAACGCGAGCATCAAGTCCGGCTTTCGTCCGCCGTCGAGCGCGCGGTCTTCCGCCGAGCGATCGGGCGCATCGACGGCCGCGCGCACGTAGTCCGGGACCAGCGGCGTGGTCGAGGGAGGCTGCGCGGCCGGCGCGGCAGCGCTGGTCACTGACGAGCTGGAGGCGGGGGGCGAGCTGGGGGTGGAGGGTGAGCTGGGGGGTGGGGGATTGCTGCAGGCGGCGCAGCCAATCAGCGCGGCGACTAGGAAACGGCCCTGAAATGACATGCGCCGGACTATTGGACGCGCGCCGCCCCGCGTCGAGTGCAGCGACACGCAACGTTGCACAGGAGCACCCCAAAAACAAAATCGCCCCAGCGAGGTGAATCGCTGGGGCGAATCCGAGCGAGCACGCGGTCCGGGAGCCGGGCTCCCGGGACACGCCTGCTTCAGTGCGGCATCACTTGATGAACAGCATCTCTTGGTACGTGGGCAGCGGCCAGATATCGCTCGCCACCAGGCCTTCGAGCGTGTCGGCCACTTCACGGACCTTGAGCTGAGCGGGCAGGATCGCGTCGCGGAAGTACTTGGCCTCCTCGAACAGGCTCGCCGCCCCGTGGTGCGACGCGGCCTTCTCGAGCGCACTGACCGCCGAGTTCAAATCACCCAGGAGGCCGGTGACCTTGGTCAGCAGGCTGCTGTCGGCGCTGACGCCGGCCGCCTTGAGCGCGCTGACATTGGTCGCAAGCTCGGTCTGGTAGCGAGTGGTGGCTGGGATGATCTGAGTCTTGGCGATCTGCAGCACCAGGTTCTTCTCGACGTTGATGCTCTTCACGTACTGCTCGAGGAAGATCTCGTAGCGCGCGTGCAGCTCACGAGCCGAGAGCACCTTGTACTTTTCGAACACCGCGATCGCTTCCTTGCTCTCGTACTGCGGCAGGGCATCGACGCTGGTCTTCAGGTTCAGAAGGCCGCGCTTTTCGGCCTCTTGATGCCACTCTTCGGAGTAGCCGTTGCCGTTGAAGACCACGCCACCGTGCTCGTTGTAGATCTCTTGCAGCACCTGCTGGATCGCCTGATTCAGCGTCTTGCCCGAGCTGACGCCGGCTTCCAGCTTGGTGGCCACGAAGTCGATCGAGTCCGCCATGATCGTGTTCAGCACTGCGATCGCGATGCCGGGGGCCTGGCTCGAACCGACGGCGCGGAACTCGAAGCGATTACCGGTGAAGGCGAACGGGCTCGTGCGATTGCGGTCGCCGGCGTCGCGCGGCAGGTGCGGCAGCGAATCCACACCGATTTGCAGGCGGCCACCGGCCTTGGACGACTTGGCCCCGCCTTGCCGGATCTGCTCCCAAACGTCCGCCAGCTGCTCGCCGAGGAAGATCGAGATGATGGCGGGCGGCGCTTCGTTCGCGCCCAAACGGTGATCGTTGCTGGCCGAGGCAATGGCTGCACGGAGCAGACCACCGAACTTGTGCACCGCACGAATCACCGCGCCGCAGAACACCAAGAACTGCGCGTTGTCGTGGGGCGTAGCGCCCGGATCGAGCAGGTTACCCTGCGTGCTGTTGCCGAACGAGTAGTTCAAGTGCTTGCCGGAGCCGTTGACGCCCGCGAACGGCTTCTCGTGCAGCAGGCACACGAGGTCGTGCTTTTCGGCGACCGACTTCAAGGTGGTCATCACGAGCTGCTGGTGATCGGCGGCGATGTTGGCGCCTTCGAACACGGGCGCGATCTCGAATTGACCTGGCGCCACTTCGTTGTGGCGCGTTTGCACCGGAATGCCGAGCACGAGCAGCTCACGCTCGAGCTCGAACATGAACGCCTGCACGCGGCTCGGAATCACGCCGAAGTAATGATCCTCGAACTCCTGGCCCTTGGGCGGGCGAGCGCCGAACAGGGTGCGGCCGGCGTTCAGCAAGTCCGGACGCGCGTAGAAGAAGTTCTTGTCGATCAGGAAGTATTCTTGCTCGCAGCCGGCGTACGAGGTGACGGCGGAGATCTCCTCGTGACCGAACAGTTTGAGCACGCGCGTCGCCTGCGCGTTGAGCGCAGCGGTCGCGCGCAGAACCGGGGTTTTGGTGTCGAGGGCTTCACCCGTCCACGACACGAAGGCCGTGGGGATGCAGAGCGTGATGCCATTGACCGTCTCGGCCAGGTACGCCGGGCTCGTCACGTCCCAAGCGGTGTAGCCGCGGGCTTCGGACGTTGCGCGGATGCCGCCGCTCGGGAAGCTAGAGGCGTCGGGCTCGCCCTGGACCAGCTTCTTGCCTGAAAACTCCGCGATGGCGTTGCCCTCGCCGTCCGGGTTGTAGAAGCTGTCGTGCTTTTCAGCGGTGAGGCCGGTGAGCGGGTAGAAGATGTGCGCGTAGTGCGTGGCGCCTTTCGACAGCGCCCAGTCCTTCAAGGCGGCAGCCACGAAGTCCGGCGTCGCGGGGTCGAGCGGCTGGTTGCCCTCGATGGTCTTCTTCAGCGATTTGTAGACGTCCTTCGGCAGGTGTTGCTTCATGGCGCCGAGACCAAAAACGTTGGCGCCAAACAAGGTGCCCGATCCGGTTTCCTTGTAGTTGAGGGGCGGCGCGCTGGTCTTGAACGCCGAAATCTTGGAAATCGCCTGCTGTCGGATCGTGCTACCGCTCATTTTTTTCTTCCTCTTAGTGGCTGCATTCGGCTCGGAAATCACCGAAGGGCGTTCGATTTACCGCTAGCAGTCTTTCGGCACGACTGCTGATGTGTTTCGTGAATGTTTCGTATCGTGGGTCGAAATTCCACGACCGGTGCGGGGATCTCGCGCATTCCGCAAGGGTTCAGCCCTTCGCCCGCTGCGGCGAGCCGGATTTAATAATCTTAACGGCCGTTTATATTCATGTGTGACCGAGCGTGTTTCGCACCATGTATCAGAGCTCGGCCGTGAGTTCGACCATCGTTTCGCGAAAGCCCAGCGAGGCGAAGAACTGACGCGCAGCGGCATTCTTGCTGGCCGTGTGCAGGACCAGCCGCGGGGCGCCCTTGCGACGTAGCCCGTCGCGAACTGCCTCGACCAGCCGCCGTGCAACACCCTGACGCCGCTGCTCATCGCGGACGAAGATGTCGTGCAGCGCGCCACAGGAGTCAAGCAGCGCGTTCCAGTCCCTGGGTTCGAGCCGCGCATACGCGTAACCGACGATGTTGCCGGCGTGTTCCGCGGCGAACAGCAACACATCGGGATCGGAGAGCTCGCTGGCGAAGAAATGCGCGTAGCCGCTCTCCACGTTGGGGATCAGCATGAAGCGCTGCTTATCGAAGTCATGGTGCTGTCGCACCAGTTGTCCGGCGAGCGCAGCAATGCCGGGCAGGTCTCGCGCCTCCGCGGGCCGAATGATCACGGTCATGCGCGGAGCTTAGAGCAAGGCTGGCTCGCCGTGTCACCCGAGGGTCAGCTTTTCTTTGTCATCGGGCACCGAGCTAGGCATCGTTGATCAATGAGTGTTTGGAGCTGGCTCCGGGCCATAGTCAGCGGGCGACCCACGCTGCTCGAGTGGCCATCGAAGCTGTCGCGACTGAACGGAGAACCTTACGACTTCTGGAGCGGCCATTTCGACTGGCTGAACCCGGCAGCAGCCAAACTAGACGAGGAGATCCGTGCCTTCTGTGGCCAGTTTGCCGCGAGCGGGCCCGTGGAGCGGGCGGCCTTGACTCAATCGCTGAACCGAGCCGACTCGTTTGCGCTCGAGCACTTTGCTGAACGCGCAGCGGTGATCGGGCTGCGGGCGGGAGACGCCGACCTGGTGCGCTCGGGTCTGATCGCGACGGCGGCGATCGATCCGCAGGCCGTCGACGCGCGTAGCGCGGGCCACACCTTGCCGCGCCTCTACTATTGTCTCACTCGCTGCGGCGCCGATGCTGCTGCGGCGTTCGAGGAAGTGGCCCAGTTGGCGGCTGACTCCATGAGCAGACTCATCCGCACCAACGCCAAGCGCTACGCCGCGTATTCGTCGATTGCCGAGATGGGCCAGCGAGAGCTCGTGTGCGAAGTGGCCTCCGCCCATGGCGCGGGCTTCGTGCGGCGGTTTATCAAGCCCTACCAACCAAGTGGCGATATTCTCGGACTCTCTCTGCGCGTGGCTGAGCTGCTGCGAGCTGAGTCGAAGTACCAATTTTACGACATCGTCAGCGCGACCGACTTGCCCTCATACTGCTTCGGCCAGCAGCAGGGGGCCCCGGATCGTGCGCACGACCCGCTGGCGGTGGTCAGCGTGCAGAGTCGGTTGCGACCCGAACATGAGAGTAACCGCAGCCGCGACTACATGCAGGCAGAGTGGCTGAACATCTATCTTGCCGAAGCTGCCGATCCGTCGACTGCTCGGCAATTGGCGCAAACCGCCAACGATGCGAGGGCCGAACGAGCCGCGATGGCTGCGGTATCGGTCGAATCCATGGTTGCGATCGCGTTTGCCCTGACGACGCGGTACTCCTTTCTCGTGGTCGAGAGTCGTCGGACGGTGGAGCGATTTCGCGAGCCTTTGTTGCAGGAGCTGCGCAGCGTGCTGCCGAGCCGAAGCGAGGCCTAAGCTGCATCGCTCTCGCTGTCGGCATGCGGGAGGGGCGCCGCCTCTGGTTCGGGAAAGTACGACGCGACGAGCGCGGTGTGGATTGCGGCGAGTGCCGTCAGAATGCTTTCGATCGCGTCCGGAACGTCGTCCTCGGCGGCGCGTGCGAGTGCGAACGCGCTGCTCGTCGCTGTCGTGAGCGCTGCGCTCGGCCGTTCCGAGCGGGGCAGCTTGCGCAGCTCGGCTTCGACCGAGCGCAGGCAATGGACCACGCTGCGCGGCGAGCTGATGTCGATCGACACGAAATCGAGCAGGCTCGAAAGCTCGGTCTGATGGTGGTAGCGCTGGCGAAACATCGAGCGCACGCCGAGCGCTTGAAGCAAACCCGACCAGCGCACGTCGTCGAAGGCGCGTTCCCAGCCGTGCGCCGTCACCGTCGGCAGCAGCGCCCCCAGCACGCGCAACAGCATGTCTGCCCGTTCCAGCTCGACTCCGATGCTCAGGAACGAATGAGCGGCGTCTCGCGCCATGTTGCTGTCGATCACGCCTCTGATCCGGCTTCCGCCTTCCAGGACACCGGACAGGGCTTCCAGCACGCGCGGCAACGGCTGTTCGGCCGCGTCTTTCAGCAGCAGGTATTGGTTGCTCGCGGCCAGCCACAGCTCTTCCGGGGCAGAGACTCGCGCGTGGCGCAGGTTCTCGCGGGCCGCGTGCAGAGCACCGAGCACGCTCGAGGGATTTTCGGCGTCCAGCGCCAGCACGCGCAGCGCCTCGGCCTGACTGAT
>DASSMT010000226.1:0-14830 GCA_035688655.1 Polyangiaceae bacterium
CTCGAAGTGCTCGAGCCGAGTGAAGCGGGTGAGGGGATCGCCTCGCTGCGCCTCGCCGTCACCACGGACGTGCGCGAGGAAGTGGCCAAGAGTCTGGTGCAAGCGGGCCTCGGAATCCTGGAGCTTTCCAGAGAGCGAGAGCTGGAGAGCATGTTCCTTTCGCTGCTCGGTGAAGGGCCCGAGCAATCCGGCCGCAAACGCCGCAAGAAAAAGCAAGCTGAGGCGGGGGCCGAGCCGTCCGCGCCGAGCGAGGAGCCTTCCTGATGCGCGCGCTGATCATCGCTCGTCGCGAGCTCTACGCTTACCTGCGCTCGCCGCTCGGTTCGTCGATCATCGCCGCCGCGCTGCTGCTCGACGGCATCCTGTTCTATTTCGAGAGTCTGGACACGAAGCGCCTGTCGGCTGACCTGTTGCGGCAGTTCTTCAACGATTCGTCGGCGGCCACGATGATCGCCGGCGTCGTGCTCTCGATCCGGCTCTTGGCCGAGGAGCGGCAGTCTGGAACGATCACCCTGCTCAACACCGCGCCCATCCGCGACCGCGAGATCGTGCTCGGCAAGTTCTTGTCGTCGTTCGGGATGCTCACCCTGATGAACCTGCTGACCGCCTACATGCCGCTGATGGTGTATATCCGCGGCAAGGTCAGCGTGGGGCACATCCTGGTCGGCTATCTCGGCATGATCTTGCTCGGCGCGGCGGTGACCGCGATTGGCCTGTTTGCGTCCTCGCTGGCTCGCTCGCAGGTGGTGGCGGCGATCCTCGGCGCGGCGATGGTCGGCTCGATGATTTTGTTGTGGGTCGTCGCTCGCGCCGTCAACCCGCCATTCAATACTTTCTTCTCGGGACTCGCGTTGCACCACGAAAACTATCGTCCCTTCATGGTCGGCACGCTCGCGTTCGATCGCGTCGCGTATTACTTGATGGTCACGTACTTCTTTCTGTTGTGCGCGACCAAGGTGCTGGAGGCACGCCGATGGCGCTGAACCATGCCTCCGAAGCGAGCGGCCGCGCCGCTCCGGGTTGGGTTTTCCCGCTGTACGCCGGCGGTATGACCCTGGTGTTCGTGGGCGAGCGAGTGCTCTCCGGCCTGGAAAAAGGCGGCGGCGCAGCGACCGCGCTGGGCGTGCTGTGCGTGCTCGCGGCCACGCTGCTGCGCTTCTCGCCGCGCTTCAAGGTCGGCGGGGAGCGCAAGACGATCGAGTCCGTGCTGGCGCTGCTGTCGGTGGCCGGCCTGGTGGCGCTGCTCGTCTACGGTGCAACCACCGACTTTGGTACTGCCAAGCTCGGGTTCGACAGCATGGCGGTGTCCAAGAAGGAGCACCTGCTCGGCGTGCTGCGCGTGCTGTGGATCGCTCTGGTCGCGGTCAGCCTGGTGCCCATGCTCTTTGCCGAGACCGCGCTCTGGCCCATGCGCCGAGCCGAACACCCGGAGAGCCGCCGCGTGCGCGCTGCAGCCAGCGCCGGACTCAGCTTGGTGCTCGCTGCCACGTACGGCGCGCTCTTGGTTTATGCCGCGGGCGGTGTGCCGTGGAAGGTCGATTACTCTTACTTCAAGACCTCGCGCCCGAGTGAATCGACGCGAAAAATCGCGGCCAGCCTCGCCGAGCCGGTCAAAGTCGTCGCGTTCTTCCCGGACGTGAACGAGGTCCGAAATGAGGTCTCGAGCTACCTGCGTGAGCTCGCAACCGGCATCCCCAAGCTGCAGGTGCAAGTCAGCGATCGCCTGCTTTCGCCCAAGCTCGCCAAGGAGCTCCGCGCGACGCAAGACGGCGTGATCGTCTTTTCGCGCGGCTCGGCGAACTACACCGTCAACCTGGGCACGGACTTGGAGGCCGCGCGCCCGAAGCTCAAGACCCTGGACAAGGACGTCAAAGAGCAGCTGCTCAAGCTCGCACGCGCCCGGCTCACCGCGTACCTGACGGTTGGCCATGGTGAGCTGAACGACCCCAGCAAGAGCAAAGAGGACCCCGCGCGCGCGGCCAACATTTTGCGTGCGTTGCTGCAGAAGCAGAACCTGACTTTGAAAGACCTGGGCCTCGCGCAAGGCTCGGCGAACGAAGTCCCGAGCGACGCGGACGTCGTGCTCATACTCGGACCGACCGAACCATTCGCGAATGAGGAGCTCGCCGCTCTGCAGCGCTACGCCGATCGCGGGGGGCATTTGTTCATCGCCCTCGAACCCGACGCGAACACCAGCCAGATCAGCGCCCCTACCGGCGCCGAGGCGTCAGCTGCGAGCGGAGGTGCCGGCGCGGCAGCGGCTCCCGGCGCGCCGACCGCGAACCCCAAAGCCGGGGCTGTGCCAAAGGCGAACACGGAGCCGGCTACTGAAGCGGCACCCGCGTGGGCGGCAGCGCTCGCGAACCTCGCACAGCTGACCTACACGCCCACGGTGCTGGCCAACGATCACGCGCACGTGCGGCTGTCGTACAACAACGCCGACCAGGTGCGCCTGGTCAGCAACAGCTTCTCGTCGCACGCCTCGGTGTCCACGGTGAGCCGAAATTCGTCGGCGTTCGCCGTCGTGCTCTTCGGCACCGGCAGCTTGGAGCGGGCCGCCAACGCCACCGCCAAGATCGATTTTGCCGTGCGCGCTCCGTCCGGCAGCTTCGCCGATCGCAACAAGAACTATGTCCAGGACAAGGACAGCGAAAAGACGGGCAGCTTCAACATCGCCGCGGCGATTTCCCGACCGGTCACCGCCGATCCGCACGCACCCGCGGCGGACAGCGACAAGAAGTCCGGTGACAAGAAGCCCGAGAGCAAAGAGATGCGGGCGTTCGTCGTGGCTGACAGCGACGCCTTCGGCGATCTGGTGATGAGCAACGTCCGGGGTAACCAAGTGTTCATGGCCGACGCCGTGCGTTGGCTGGTTGGCGAAGCAAGCTTCGCCGGGGCCGAAACGAGTGAAGAAGACGTGCGGATCGAGACCACGAAGCAGCAAGATCTGAGCTGGTTCTACGCGACCATCTTTGGGGCGCCGTGCCTGGTTTTGGCGGCGGGAGTGGTGGTCAGCCGCCGCTCGCGCCGCGTCGGAGGGGCCAAGCGATGACGCTGCTGAAGAACCAAGCCATCCATCTGGGCCTGCTCGGCGTCGCGGCGGTGCTCGCCCTGGGTGTCTGGACGCGCGACGAAGACGCGCAAGTGAGCAAACAAGCCACGCAGATCGAGGTCTGGGCAGGCGATCCCGACTCGGTGACCGCGCTGAGCTTCGAATCGAGCACACGCAAAGTGCGCCTCGAACCCAAGAAGGACGCGCTCGGTCGTTGGTACGTCGGCACGGTCGACAAGGACGAACCCGCGAGCTCACCGCCCAATCCACACGGCGTCGGCGGCGCCCCCAGCGCCGAGCCCGTGCCGCCGAAGCACACGACGCTACGCTTCGTCGGTGTGAAAGCCGCGGATGAGTTGCTGAAGAGCCTCGCGCCGCTGCGCGCCTTGCGCAAGGTCGGCAAGATCGAAGGCTCGCGCGCGGAAGAGTTCGGCCTCGACAAGCCGGAGGGGACGCTGAAGCTCACCCTTTCTGGGCAGCCGCAATCCTTGGTGATCGGCGGGCCCACGCCCGGCGGTAGCGAGCGCTATGCCCGCTCGCAAAGCGGCGACGTGTTCGCGATCTCCGGGGAAGTCGCACAAAATCTGTTGTACGCGGACGCGCGCCTGGTGGAGCGCGATCTGCAATCGTTCAAGCCGGACGAGGCGACACGCGTCAAGGTGAGCAAGGCCGGCAAGTCACGCGAGCTGGTGCGGGTCCCCGGAAAAAACGAAGGCTGGGCCGACAGCGCCGCGCCCAGCAAGTTGGATGAAACCGCGGGCAATTGGATGGCCAAGCTCGGACGCTTGCACGTGCAAGATTGGCTCGAAAAACCCGCGGTTGCACCCGGACCGGAGAGCTTGGTGGTGCGCGTCGAGTATTTCGCGGGCACGAATGCACTCGGCAGCCTCGAGCTGTACAAGGTGCCGGGCGAAAAGGGCAACGAATACTTGGCCAAGACCGAGTACGGGCGCTGGTTCGCGCGTGTCATCACGAGCGCCGCGGAGCAAGTGGACCAAGACTCGAGCTCGCTGGTCAAATAGCTGAAAATTAGCAAATTTGGCGCGGGCCCGGGGTCGCGATCGCGGCCTGCACGCAATCTGCGGCTTGGTCTTGCTCGGCGGACTCTGGCTCGTCGCGGCACCGCGGTTCGAGCAGGCTAGGCCCTCCTGATCCGAGCCACGCTCACTTCGGGCCGAGTGGGCCCCGCGCCGTCGACCCGCCTTTGAGCGTCGCGCCCCCGTAGGGCTCGATCATCGGCAGGGTCTCGTACAGCTTGTTGTAGCGGGCCTTGAGTTCCGAAAGCTTCGACGCTTCGGTCTCCGCCAGATCGTTCAACTCGCCCGGATCTTTGCTCACGTTGTAGAGCTGGTACTTGCGGCCATCGAGCACGATCATTTTGTAGTCACCGAGGATGAACGCTCGGCGCAGCGGGTTGTGCGAGTCCTCGGTGAGCTCACTCAAGATGGGTTCGCGATTATCGGGCGTCGAACCCTGAAGTTCCGGCAGCAAGCTCTTGCCCATGAACTCCGGTTCCGGCGGGAAGCCCATCAGATCCAAGATCGTCGGCGCGAGATCCAACTGTGAACGACGCTCGTCGATGCGACGCGGCTTGATCCCCGGTCCCGAAATCAGCAACGGAACCCGGGTCAGCACCTCCCAGATCTCGAACGCGTGCTTGTAAAAACCGTGCTCGCCGAACGCTTCACCATGGTCGGCGCTGACGATCAACACAGTGTTCTTCCACCACTGTTGTTCGCGCGCCCACGTCAACAGTTTGCCCAGCCAGAGATCGGTGTAAAAGACCTCGTTGTCGTAGCGATCGCGGTTCCTGTTGCCGAACTCGGGCGAGGCTTCGGGGTGCTTGTTGTACTGATCGTGCGGGTCCATGTAGTGGGCCCAGGCGAAGAACTGCTTGCCGGTGGCCTCCGGCTTCCTCAGCAGTTTCATGCCGAGCTCCGTCATCGCTTGACTGGTGATGCTCTCGTCGGTCTCGGGGTTGAACTCGATGCCTGGCACGAGTTGCCAGGTATCGAAGCCCTGCTCGAACCCCGCACTGCGGAAATATCCATGCCCGTGCCAGGCGGTGGTCAGAACGCCGTGGCGCTTCAACACCTCGGCCAAGAACAAGTCGGACTTGGGATAGGTGGCGAAGAAGAAGCCACTTCGATAGAGTGTGGACGGATAACGGCTCGTCAGAAACCCTGCGACGCTCTTTGCCGTGTAGCTCGAGAGCGCATAAGCGTTGGTGTAGACGACGCTCTGCTCTGCCAGCTTGGTGAGATTCGGCGCGATGGCGCGCGGATAGCCGGTCCAGGGCATGTCCGCACGCAAGCTGTCGACCGTGAGCAACAACACGTTGCGCGGCGCGCGTGGCATTTCCGATCCCGCTGCACCGGCGTCAGTGACAGTGGCGCTCGCGCTGGCGCGCGGCGGGGGATTCGCTGCGCTGGCGGACTCGGCGGCGGTCGGTAGCGGCGCTGCCTCGTTCTTACATCCCGCCGCCAAAGCACCAATCGTCAGCAGCGAGCAGGCGCCACGTGCAACAGCGAGGGCGATGGGACAGTAAGAGAAGGAGAAGTGGTGATTGGTCGAGGATAGGCGTAACACTGGCGAGGCTCCGGAGGTCGGGTTCTTGCCCGGCCATCGAGCGCTGCACAGTAGAGAAACACTCCCGATTTGGGCGAGGATTTCGTTGGGGCGACATAATTGCCGCTTGCCGGGCAGTCTCCTTTCTATTTCGGAATGTAGATTTCAATTTTGCAATCTACCAAACGAGTTAAGTTATCTAACTACCTGAATTTGCAATAGTCAGCGCACGGTACGCTGCGTGCAAGGAAATGTTCCCGGCAGCAGCCCGAGGTGTCCCCCCCCTCCGCCCGGGCTGCTGCCCTTTTCTTTGTCGACCGGTCGAGCGAGTTCGCCGATTAGTGGTCGAAAGGGCGCGCTTCGTGCGATTTCGCTGCTCGAGATGCGAAGAGCCAGCCTGATCGCGCTGATCGTCATTACGGGGTGTCATCGAAAGCCAGAGGGGGACGCCCCCGTGCTGACCCGAGTGCAGCCTGCTTTGGCGCCGAGCGCGCCGAGCGCGCCGAGCGCGGGCACGCAGCCCGCCACGCGAGCCCCAGCACTCTCGGTTTCGCTCGACGGAGTCTTGCACGATGGGAAGACGGAGAGCTCGGATCCCGAAGGCCCGCGGCTCTTTGCCAAGGCGCTGCGCGCTTGGGTATTTGCAACGCCGTCGCCATCGGCGCCGAAGCTTGGCTACCTGCGTGCGGGGGCCTCTTCCGCGACCAGCGCAAGACCGGCGGGCTTCGAAGGCTGCCCAGGAGGCTGGTTCCCCGTCGAGCCGGAGGGCTTCGTGTGCGCCGGACCGACGGCGACGCTCGACGCGCGCGATCCCACGGTCATCGCGACTCGAGGCACGCGGCCAGACTTTGCGCGACGCTTGCCCTACATTTACGGAACTGTGCGGCGCCCCGGACCGATCTATGGCCGCGTGCCAAGCGCCGCAGAGCTCGCGCAAGCCGAGCCGGATCTGGAAGAGCGCATGAGCACCTGGCTCGCCGCTGACGGCGAAGTCGGTGCGCGCTATGCGCCGCAAGTTTGGCTCGCTGGCGCGAGCGCGGGGCCGACAGCGGCGCAGGCTTGGGCCGCGAAAAGCAGCGATCCTTTGCCCCCGTACTTGGAGCTCAGCGCCCGCAATTCGAGCCAGTCAGCGCTCGTCGAGCGCATGAAACCGAAGGTCGGCTACTCGCTCTTGGAGACGTTCTTGAGCGCCGGTCGACGCTACGGAGTCACCAGCGACTTGACGCTCGTGCCCATCGATCGCCTCCGTCCGATCCAGGGGTCGAGCTTTCACGGCGTGGAGATCGGCAAGGACATCGAACTACCATTTGCCTTCGTGCGCTCAGCGGAGGCCAAATATTGGGAGTACGACCGTCGTGCTCATAAGTTCCGCGAGGCCGATGCGCCCGAATATCGCGCCGCGGTTCACCTCACCGGCAAGCAGCAGTTCTTCCACGGCCGAATGCACTTCGAGGTCGAGGGCGGCAAATGGCTGAGTGATCGCGACGCCTCGCGCATCGACCCCGCGAAGCGCATGCCGGCGTGGGGAAAAAACGGCGAACGCTGGCTGGACATCAATGTCACCAAGCAGACCTTGGTCGCGTACGATGGCGAAAAGCCGGTGTACGCGACCTTGATTTCGAGCGGCGAAGCCGGGCTCTCCGATCCGGAGCACACGACCGCGACCAAGCGCGGCATTTTTCGCATTCACACGAAGCACGTGTCGACGACCATGGCCTCCGATGAGGTCGGCGAGGAGTTCGAACTACGCGACGTCCCGTACGTGCAATACTTCGAGGACGGCTACGCGCTCCACGGGGCTTACTGGCACGATCGCTTCGGGGTCCCCAAGAGCCACGGCTGCATCAACTTGGCGCCTGAAGACGCGCGCCGCTTGTTCTTCTTCACCGAGCCGTCGCTGCCGCGAGGTTGGCATGGACGCCTCTTGCCGCTGAAGGGAACGGTCGTGTTCGTGCACGCCTGAACGCTGGCGTCGGTCGTCGCGAGCGCTGCGGCGCGCAGCGGCTACAAGCGCACGCGGCACAGCTTCGCCTCGAAGCTGCCCTTGAGACTGGTCGCGACGTGCTCGGCGTCACCCGGAAACTCGAAGTCGAGCAGCCCGCGCACGCGGCCGTCCGGGGTGGTCGCCATGGTTTCGAGCCGGAGCTCGCCGCCCGCCGGCAAGGTGAGTCCACGGTGACCGAGGCGAATCGTGGGCAGCGCATAAGGTCGTTCCGGCTGCCGCTCGCTTCCGCCGTGCGCAAGCGGACCTGCCCAAGCGTAACTTCCGGGGCCAAGCTCAGTGGCCACGGGCACAACCACGGTGATCGTGGCGCTCGAGTCGTGCTCGGTCGGAGAGACGAACGAGTCACAAGAGGCTTGATAGCTGGCCAGCGTGATCTTGAGCTCGCGCCGCTCGCCGGGCAGCACCAGGTACTCCGCGTAGCTCGAGAGTGGGCGAAACTCCACGTGATCGCTCGCCTCCGGACCGGCAACGATGTACACCGGCGCCGCGCTGCGCGCGCGACAAGCGAGTGCGCCGAGGCCGAGACCAAGCACGCCGAGACGTCGGCGCAATCGCTTTAAGCCGACAGCTCGGTTCGCGGGCGATCCAGAGAAAGTGGCCACGGACGATCGTGCAAGTGCTTGGAGGCCTTTGCCAGCGCAGTGCGCGCTTGGCGGACGGTAGGACGCTTGCGCGGATCTTGCCGCAGGCAGGCCGCAAGTACCATCGCCAGATCGCGATATTCCGGGATTTGGGCGAAGCGCGCGAGCCGGTCCGGCCAGCCGTCGTGGCTCACGTGGGCGGCCAAGATCGCGGTTTCGTCGTCCGCTTCGAAGAGCAGTTGGCCTGTGAGGGTCTCGTAGGCCATGCACGCGAAGGCGTAGATATCGGCGGGCAAAGGCGAGGGCACGTAGTCGGCCGGCGCGCTGCCCAGCACCTCGGGCGAGCAATAGTCGAGCGTGCCGCAACCCGGCCGCAGTTTGCGCCCGCTGAGCCCGAAGTCCACCAGCACCGGCACGTGGCCGTCGCGCAAGATCACGTTCGACGGCTTCAGATCCAAGTGGCCGACGCTCGCACCGTGCATGGCCTCGACCCCGGCCAGGATGCCGTCCAAAATCTTGAAGGCTTGATCGCTGCTCAGAGCACGACTGCGAAGTAAGCGATCCAAGCCCGAGCCCGCGATCAGCTCCATGACCAGGATCGGCTTGGGGCGCGCAGCCAGATCGAAGGTCACGAAACGCGCCAGATTCACGTGTTGCGGCAGTGAAAGCAGCGCGCCGGCTTCCTCGCGGAACAGCTGCAAGAACTCTTGCTCCGACAGGCTGCGGGCAGTGGTCGGATCGTAGGCCGGCACCTTGAGCGCGAAGCCTTGCGCTTTGGCGTTCTTTCGTTCCTCGATGCGGCGCGCCACGAACACGGAGCTGGCGCCGCCTCCGCCCAAGGCTCGCACGACGTAGAACGCGCCGATGGTCTTCTGGGGCAACAGCCAGTCCGGCAAGGCCGTGCGCCGGGTCTCGAGCGGCACCGCGTACACGTCGCTCGGAATTTCCACCGGCAAGCTCGCGATGCGATCGAGCACCTGTGACACGGCGCTGGCCAACGCAACCGGCAAATCGACCACGAGCTCGTTGATGGCGAGCGTCAATTGCTGCGCGGTCGGAGGCACCCCCGAGCGCACCGTGCGATCGACCAAACCGGCGAGCGGCGGCACGTCCGCGTCGACCGAGATCGCCATGGGATCCTCCTCGACGACGCGGCGCAAGGCGCCGGAGATCAGCCGCCGGAGATCATCGAGCGCATGGCCGAGCTCATTCAGGACGTCGCGCTCGCCATCCGAGTTTTCGATCAGCTCGGTCTGGCCGCGCGCCTGCGCGACGAACTGCAGCGAGCGTCCCAGCCGCTGCATCACGCGCCGCAGTGCCTCGCCGCGGTAGGCACCGCCCGCGCCCAGGCCGCGGCTCAAGCGCAGCACGCGCGCCGCGACGCGCTCGGCATCGTCGAGGGGGGTCGGGCGCACGCTGCCTTCGGCGTGGTCGTGCTCTGCGTGGGGATTCAAGAAAGCCACGTAGGCCTCGAGCACCGCGCGTACTTCGGGGTTGGTCGAAGCTTCGGCGATTGACTCGAAACTTTGCGGCTCGGACAAGAAATGCGCGAGGGCCAGCAGCAGATCGCTCGGCTCGGCCACGCCCTCACGCACCGCCGAGTCGAAGCTTCTCGCCAGCGTGGCGCAGGCGATCCGGTTGACCAGGCTGTCGGGGCGGCTGGCCAAGCGACGCAGCATGACTTGAACCGCGCGCAGCACGCGCCCGCGCACCCCCAAATCGTCTTCGCCGCGTGCGCCCTCGAGATCGACGAGGTGCAGCAAGGCCTTCAGTCGCCGCTGCTCACCGAGCGCGGCGCCATTCGAGTGCTGCGCCTGCTCGACGCTCGACTCAGCCTCGAGCACCCAACTGCCCAGGCGATCGTACAAGCGATCGACCTCGGGCAAGCTCGCGTCGTTGTCGCCCGGGCGGCGCCCGAGCAGCAGCAGATCCGAAAGGCGCGGCGTCTCGAGCACGCCCAAATCCAAGTCGGCCAGCGCGCCCACGACGTACGGCAGGACCTGCAAATCGTGAGGGTCGTGCGAACCGATGAAGTCCATCGCGCGGTGGCCGGCGGCCAATGCCGAGATCGCCAGCTCATGCGCCGCCCGCGCGCCGCGCGTCTCGTAGGCAACCAGCGCGCGGCGCACCGCGCCGACCAGCTCGGTGTCCTCGTCCTGTTCGCGGTCCAAGATGCGGATCGTGCGCTCCGCCACACCGCGCAGCACCGAACCCGGGGCCTGGGCGCGTGAGGCGAGCGTCTTGCGCAGTACCTTGGCCGCGTCTTCACCGAAAGTTTGGCTAGTCAGGTCGCTGAGCAGCGTGGCGACCGCTTCGGCGACATCCGGGCGACGAGTCGCGGCAATCGCATCCAGCACGGCCTCCGCCGTATCTGGCTCGGCTTCGATTGCGCGCGGCAGGCCCATCACCAGCGTGGCGACGATGCCCGGATCGTGCTGAGCGATTGGACCTTCGATCAAGCGCTTGCATGCGCGCGAGGCACCGTCGGGATCAGAGGGCAGGGTGCCCACGAGCGACACGCCGGCGCGGCGCCACTCCGTCGGGCTCAGGTTCGGATCGAGTGCGCTGTCGATTTCCTCACGCAAACCGCTGTCTACGGCGGAGAGCAGACCGCGGGCGACCGCCGCATGGCGCCACACCAACGGTTCGCGATCGGCCAAGAGCGTCTGAAAGATGCTGCGCACCGGCTCGGCGAGCAGCAGGTCTTTGGGGTACGGATCCCCCTGTTGCGCGCGCACCACGGCTTCACGCGCGGCATGCTCGATCAGTTTGGCCGCTAAACGCCGGGCCGGAAGCGTGCCGCTGCGGGCGCGATCGAGCCAGCGCTCGCGCAGTTCCCGGCGGGTCACGAGCGTGAGCGCGAGTGCGTCTGCGTTCACCGACGAACCCACGGGTAAATCGAAGAGCAAGCTGATGCGCGCGCGGATCTGCGCCGCTTCCAGCGGCTTTCCCGAACTCAACGCCATGCGCGCGGCGACCGCCGCGAACGTGCCCGCCGTCCCGTCGTAGACGCGTGCGAATACGCGGCGACCGAGCTCCCGACGCGGTTTACCCTGCGGCAAAGCCGCCGTGATTTCGTACAAGGCGACCGCCGCGGGCCCAGCAGCGATCCATTCCAAATTATCGACCAAGCCGCTATCGAGGGCGATGCTCATCGCGCGGCTGAGCACCTCGGGAGCGATGCCGTCGAGGGGCGGTGGCCCAGACGCACCACTGCTCTGACCCAACGCGGTGATGGCTTGGCGAAAGTTCGCGCGGCGCTCGGTGTCGTCTTGCAGACGCACCAGCGTGGCTAAAGCTTCGACGGGGTTGGGACGGCCGCGCATTGCTGAGAACTTCTGAGTGTAACGTCCATTCCGCTCGCCAACTCACGGTATTCTTCGTGAGAACGACTGTGAGGAAGCCTGAGCCAAAGTGAGCGGATGTGCCGCGTGCGGAGCTCGGCGGGCGGACGTCGACCTCAGCGGCGGCGACTTGCCCGCCAGCATGGCGATGGTCGCCGCCGTGGAGTGCTGGGGCACGGGCTTCGTGCAGAGCAAACGCACCGATTCGGTCGACTTCGCGCACTCTCACCGCGCCTGCGCCGGCGCGGTGAGAGTGCGTGCGTGTGCGCGAACGAATAATGGCATAAGCTGGGGCCCGCCCCATGAGCCCCCCGCTGCCGCGTACCGGCATCCTCTTGGCCGCCCACGGCACGGTCGAAAACCTGGCTGATCTGCCCGCGTTCCTCGCGCGCATTCGCCATGGCCGGCCACCACCCCCGGGCTTGGTCGAAGAGCTCGCTCGTCGCTACGAAGCGATCGGCGGCTCGCCGCTCTTGCGCGTCACCGAAGAGCAGGCGCGCGCGCTCGAAGCTCGAACTGGTTTGCCCGTGCTCTTGGGAATGCGTTTGTGGGAACCGAGCGTGGAAGGCGCGTTTCGCGAAGCAGCGCAACGCGGCATCACGCGCTTGGTGCTGGTGCCGCTCGCTCCCTTCAGCGTGGAAGTGTATGGCGCAGCGGCGCAGCGATCGCTCGAGGCCGTTCGCAGCGAGTTGAACGAGGCGACGCCGGAGCTCGTGTCATGCGAGCCCTGGGGCACGGAACCAGCGTTCGTCGAGGCACACGTGGCCGCGCTGGGCGCAGCCTTGCGGATCGATTCGCGTGACAGCGCGCTGATGCTCACCGCACACAGCCTACCGCGCGCGGCGATCCGCGCCGGCGATCGCTATCAAGCCGAAGTCGAAGCCAGCGCGCGCGCCATCGCCGAGCGCGTGGGGCGGCCGTGCGAGCTCGCCTATCAAAGCCAAGGCGCCGATGGCGGTGAATGGCTCGGTCCCGATCTGCGTCAAACCTTCGAGCGCCTGGCCCGCTCGGGCGTGCGTCAGATCACACTCTCGCCGTTCGGCTTCCTGGCTGATCACGTCGAAACTCTGTACGACCTCGATATCGAAGCGCGGGCCTGGGCGGCGGCCCTCGGCCTCGGCTTCGAACGCGTTCCCGCGTTGAACTCCGCGCCCGGGCTGATCGACGCGCTGGCTTCAGTGGCGCTGCGTGCCTTGGCGGGCGCCGCGCCGCCTACACCGGCGCGGGCGACCGGCCAAGCGCGACCAGCGCGATAGGCGCGGCCGTGCGCTTGGACTAGGCTCCCCCGAGGAGCATGAAGTACACGATCCCACCGCTTCGACTTCGCCTGCTCGGCTTGTTCTTGGTGTTGGTCATCGGGGTCGGCTGCCCGTGCGCACGCAACGCCGTCAATGCCAGCCCTGGTCTTCGCTGGTGGCTGTTTTCGAACTTCGGCGCGCAGCGAATGTGCCCCGAAATGTTGAAGCGCGGCGTACCACTCAAGCTCGTGCCCAACGGCAACACGGTCGGCCGTTTGTACCCCGAGCAATGCAACTACCAAGTCAACGACCAGCTGCAGGCTGTCACGCTCAGCTTCGCCGGCACCGGCTCGGCCTGGACGCCAATCGCTGGTCGCGTGGGCTTCTCGGTCGCTACCAGCGTCGAGTACGGCATGGACTTCTACATGGCCGAAGACTCGATCTACGTCTGGGCCAAACCCAGACGCGTCCCATTCGGCCCAGAATTCAAGATCGGTGTGATCGAGAACAAGTTGGTCAATTGGGCCGCTCAGGGCCCGGCGGCTTACATGGCGACGACCTTCGGTGCGCAGGTCGCGCAGAGCCAGGTTGCGAGCGGCTTCACGGTGATCCACGCCGACAGCGGGGACGAGTTTGCGCTCGGCCAATTGCAGCCGCCCATGCACCCGCCGAAGCCCTTCAATCTGCCTTCGGGCAGCCACTACGCTTTCGTCAACGACACCACGGAGGTGCGCTCCGAGCAGGTCGACATGATCGGCCCATTCGAGGTCGCCGAGAGCGGGCAAGCCTTGTTCTGCCGCTTCCGGCTGACCGGGCCGACGCTGGACGTCTTGGTGATCCGCCGTGGCACGGGCGACCTCTGGCGCCGCGGCTTGCAGCTCGGCGCTGCTTTGTCTCCTCCACCCGAAGCGCCAGTGATGCAATTTCCACTCGTGCCAGGCAGCGAACAACGCCAGAAGATCCCACTACCGCCAGGTCAATACTACGTCGTGCTCGACAACAGCTCGAGGGTCGGCACCATCAATCCGCCGTGGAACCCGCTGGGTGTGGTCGGCGGCAACACCGCAGTCGTCGCCCACGTCGTCGAGCTCGGCGACGCCGACGACGCCTTTTAGCGCCGCGGAGCAGCCATGCGAACGCCGAATACCGACTTACTAGGGGCCGCGTTTTCTCCGGTCATCAGGGCTCGGGCCGCAGCCTTCGCGCCGTTCGTGCTGAGCGCGTTCAGCGCGTTCAGCACAGGCTGCGCACGCGGGCCGGACTTGAGCGTCGATGGTCTGCCGATTCGCAAGGTGGTCGTGTATCGCAATGGCGTCGGGTACTTCGAGCGCTCGGGCGAGGTCTCGGGAGAGTCGGTGCAGTTTCGCATGCGCCAACGCATGGTCGGAGATTTTCTGGCAACGCTCGCCATAGTCGAACGCGGGGGCAGCTCGGTGCAGGCGGCATCATTTCCGCTCGATGTCTCGGCGGACGATCCCACCGCTCCCGATCCGCAATTCATGCGCACGTTGCAAGCCTGGGAAAATCCCGATCAGGCCCAAGACTCACGCAACAACGGCCGCAACAAGTTGCGCGATGTCACCCTGCGCTTGGACGGCAAGCAGCACGATCTCGCGGTCGGTTACGTGGCCGCCACGCCCGTGTGGCGCCCCTCCTACCGGATCGTCGTGCAAAATGGCGGCGCGGATCTGCAAGCCTGGGGCATCGTCGAGAATCTTTCCGGCGAAGACTGGCGAAACGTCGAGCTGGCCTTGGTCGCCGGCGCACCCCTGGCGTTCGAATCCACGCTCGGCGATCCGGTGACGCCCTCGCGCCCGGTGGTCACGGATTCGGGTGAGGTGATCGCCGCAGTGCCCGAAGGCGAGACTTCATTGACTGAGCGCGAGGGAGCGCCGGTGAATCGCGTCGGACCCGCGGCAGAGGCACCCGCTCCGCCTCCACCGCCGCCACGCGCCTCGCAGAGTGCCGGCGGCTCATTGGGCGGCGCGGCGTCTCGCAAAAGCGGCGCTCGTCCCCCGCGACCCGCGCCCGCGCCCGCTGCC
>DASSMT010000235.1:0-29637 GCA_035688655.1 Polyangiaceae bacterium
GACCGGGCATTCCTCCGCGTCCACGCAGCGCGGGCTCGGTCGAGCTCGGGCGCTGGGCAGCCAGCGCTGAGCATGAACGAGACGAATTTCGATCGACGGCGCGCTCGTGCTCTGGGCCGCCGCCGATCGCTTGCACGGGAATTGGGCGGCCCTCGGCGAACCCGCCCAGCTTGACACCCATGGAAGGCCATGAAATCGTGCGAGTTGCTCTCACGAGGGTTTGGCCCGCATGGCTAATCGATCAACGATTCAGGGAAGTTATCCGTGCGTGCAGTAGCGGCAGGCGTCACCGACGTCGGTCTGCAGCGCGATCACAACGAGGATAGCTTTGCCATCCTCGAGGACCACACGCTGTACATCGTGGCGGACGGCATGGGCGGCCACCGCGCTGGTGACGTGGCCAGCAAGCTCGCGACCGAAGCCATCGTCGATTTCTTCCGGGCGACCGCCACGGAAGATTTCACTTGGCCCTTTCATTTCGACGCGCGGCTTTCGGAGGAGGAGAACCGGCTACTGACGGGGATCCGCATTGCCAATCGCCAGATCGTCGATCGCAGCGCGCGTTCGCGTGAGTTCCACGGAATGGGCACCACCGTGGTCGGCTGCTTGTTCAGCTCGCGCAAGAAGAAGATGTACATCGGTCATGTCGGTGACAGCCGCGCGTACCGGGTGCGCGCTGGACAGATCAAGCAGATGACCCGCGATCACTCGCTGGTGAACGACTACCTCTTGGCCATGCCGGAGCTCACGGAAGAGCAACGCAGCGAGCTGCCGAAGAACGTCATCACGCGCGCGCTCGGCATGCAGGAGCACGTCTCGGTCGACTTGCAAGCCGACGACGCGCAGGTGGGGGACTCGTACATCCTGTGTTCGGATGGCTTGAGCGGGATGATCGAAGACGAAGAGATCCTGGCCCTCGTTCAGTCTTCGGCCGAGCTTCCCGACGTGTGTCGCAAGCTGATCGCGCTCGCCAACGAGCATGGCGGTGAGGACAATATTACCGCCGTCGTGGTGCGCATCGATCCCGGCGCAGAAGACGGCTTGGGACCGAACGATACCTTGCCCTTGCCGGTCACGGTCGCGCGCGGACCGCAAGGCTCCCTGCCGGACGCGTCGGCCGACACTCCGCCGGCCGGCGTGGTCACCCCGAAGTCCGAGCCGAAGAGCTGACGCACAATCCGAGCCCAAGGGCTGACGCACAAAAAGAAAAACGCGAGCTCGTCAGCCAGCTCGCGTTTCTTGTTCGCGCACGAAGTACTTTTCGAAAACGAAAACCCCCTCGCGGCGGCTCTCTTGGCGCGCCCTCGCGCCCAGCGCGCGCTCGAGGCTCAGGAGCCGTCGCAGTTTTCGAGCACGAAGTTGGTGGTTGCGCCGACGGCGCACACCTTAGCCGTGGAAGGCTCGGTGATGGTCGGGCAGGCGGCGCTCGCCCAGATACTCCCCGGCTTGACGTTCTGACTGATGACCGTGATCGTGCAGCCGCCCTCCGCGCTGGTGAAGGTGTTGGCGAGCTGCGGAGCGCTGAATGCAATCGTCGCGGTGCCCGTCGTCTTGTCGGCGTTGATGACACCATTGGTGATCGTCAGCGCCACCTTGTCACTCTCGGAGCTCAGGGCTTTGATCGAGCCGGAGAAAGTGTAGGGACCGTTGCCGTGCACGGAACACTTGATGGCTGCGCCGTGCTCACCGTCGATCAAACGATCGCCCACGGTGGGCGGGTTGGACGTGACGTTCGGCGGCTTGGGATTGCCGACCTGATAAGTCTTACCGGGCACGGGGCAACTGGCGGAGCCGGACGCTTGGGTAATGCTCACTGTCATGTTGCCTTGCGCGGGCCGCGGGACAGGATCGCTGCAGCCCAACGCAGCAAGCAAGGGAACCGTCAGAAACCACCAGCGCCGGTAACCGTTCATCATTGAGAGCATTCCTCCGAAACCTCATCATACTCGACAATTCAGCTGCAGCGCGTTTTCTGCAGGAGCGCCCAGGCGCAAATAAAAATGGCGCCCGGGCGGACCTCGCTGCGCCCCGCAGCGAACCGGGATGCGTGAAAAAAAAAGCTGACTCGGTGTTTTCCGAGTCAGCCTTTTGCGGGGTGAGTGACGGGGATCGAACCCGCGACAACCGGAGCCACAATCCAGTGCTCTACCACTGAGCTACACCCACCGCGGTGGACGGTGCCGGGCGATCTTTCGACCGCCAGGGCAGGCGGTACTTAGCTCACCTCGGGGTGCTTGAGCAACCCAATGCTACCAACAAAATTCTCAGCCGAGCTTCCAACTTTCCGCTGCGACTGCCGCCGCGGCTCGCAAATCGCGCTCGTGGGCCTGCCATAGGCGTTCTGCCGGGATATTTTGCACGGGTCCTTCGCCCAGGCCGGTGAGGACCGCCCCAAGTGAGCTGCCGAGTCCGAGCAGGTCATAGCCGCCCTCGAGCGTCATGCCGACTGGGGTGCCTGGGCGGAGCGCGGCCAAGGTGCGCTGGACGAGGGTACGAAAGCCTTGATCAGTGAGCTCCATTTGCGCGAGCGGATCGCGACTGTGCGCGTCGAAGCCCGCGCTGAAGAGCAGTAAGCCCGGCTGATAGCTTTCGAGCACGGGAGCGACGATGCGTTCGATGGCGGCGCCGTACGCGGCATCGCCAGCGCCGGGCGATAGCGGCACATTGATGGTGTAGCCTCGACCATCGCGAGCTCCGTTCTCCTCGGCGCTGCCGGTTCCCGGATAGAGCGGGGACTGATGCAGTGAAATGAACAGCAGCGAGGGATCGGTGTAGAACATTTCTTGGGTTCCGTTGCCGTGGTGCACGTCGAAGTCGACGATCGCCACTCGCTCGACGCCGCGTGCGCGGGCATGCGCTGCCGCGACCGCGATGTTGTTGAGCAAACAGAAACCCATCGCGCCCGATGGCCGCGCGTGGTGACCGGGCGGGCGTACCAAGGCCAAGCCGAAATCAGCACGACCATCGAGCAGCACGTCGGTGATCACGAGGGCCGCCCCCGCTGCGGCGCGCGCTGCGCTGACCGACTGCTCACTATAGAACGTGTCTTCGTCGAAGTAGCCCACCTGGCCGGCCGCCTGGCCCAGTTGCTCCAGGTATTGGGCATGGTGGACGCGCAACAGCTCGTCCTCGCTGGCGCTGCGCGTGGCGAGATCCGTTCGCCTCAAGTCGAAGTCGGTCCGCGCGATGGCTGCGCGCGCGGCATGTAGGCGCTCGGGGCGTTCAGGATGGCCCGCCGGCGCGTGGTGCTCGCAGAACAGCGGATCGTCGACGAGTGCCAAGGTCTTTTGCATTTGTCTCGATTCTTTCCGGACCGCGAGCCCGATTCTGTGCGGGTTTCCGTTCGAACACACACTAACGCACTCCGTAATTCAAGGCCGACCGGACTTTGGCGCGCCCTGGCCTTTAGCTCTGCCCGGACAAGTAGTACCGTCGTGCGCAAAGCGCCGAAGGGCGTTTTCGTCGGAGTGCGGCCAAATCTCGGCAGCCCGGGGTTCGAGCCAAAAGGGGCTACAGGATGCGTTGGAAGATCATCATTGTAAACGCCGGTATCGTCATCGTCGTCGGGCTGCTGACGTACGTGCTCTTGGCGACGTCGTTGAACGACGTGCTCACCAATCAGACTGAACGCAAGCGGGAAGTCGCGCAGGCCTTGCGCGCCGCGAACGCGCAGCTCGCGCTCGACGCGTTGCGGATGGAGCGCTGGCTGGAGGGCAACGCGAGCGCGCCTTCGCTGCGCGCGGCGCTGTCCGGCGGCACCGCGGATGCTCGCAGTGAAGCCGCGACCGCCGAGGCCAATCGCCTGCGCGATGCAGCGGTGAGCGAGCCGCTGTTTGCGAAGATGACTCCCTCCTTGGTGCTGATCGTCGACGCGCAAGGTATCGCCGTCGGGCGCAACGGGTCGGCGTTGATGCGCGGCGAGAATGTGGCCGCCGCTTACCCGTCGCTCACGGAGTCGCTGAAGACGGGGCGCACCTCGAGCGCGCTCTGGATCAATCACAAGCGTCAAGAACAGATGCTGACCAGCTATGCGCCGCTGCACGGTGACGGCGGCACGGTGCTCGGGGCGCTCGTGGTCGGTACGCCGCTCAATGACGAACGTCTGACGCGCACCAGTGAGCTGACGAGCGGGCACACCCTATTTTTGGCGTCGGTGTCGGACACGGTCGAGATCGTCGCCGACAGCGCCGCGCCGCCGAGTGTCGTCGCCGCTGCCAACGAAGCCAACGTCACGGCCGCCACCAAGCAAGCCCTCGGCTCCGGGGGCGTGGTCACGGTCGATGCGGCGGGAGCCGGCAATTTGTTCGGTGCGGTGCCGCTCGACGCCTATGCGGGCCAAACCCGCGGGGTGCTGATCGCCGCGGTTCCGGCGTCGTTGGTCGAAAGCTTACCGGGGCTGCTCTGGCCCGTGTTCGCGGTCGCCGGCCTAGGCGTGCTGCTGGTCGTGGTCGGAGGCACGCTGCTTGGCAACTACATTTCCGGTCCCGTCTCCGAGCTCGAAGACGGCCTGTTGGCGATCATCAACGGCAATTCGGAGCTCCGCTTTCAATTCGAGCACGACGAGCTGGGCGGTTTGGTCTTCCGCATCAATTCCTTGCTCAACGCCATGATGGGCGTGGCCGAGGACACCACCGACGAGCAAGGACGCCCCTCACAAGGACCGAACGTTCGCGATTTTCAGGAAGCGCTGGCGGTGGACGAAAGCTCGGTGGCCGGCAGCGTGGACCCGAATGTCGCCACGTCGTTGGCGGCCGAGAATGCCGATGAGTACTATCGCCGGCTATTCGATGAGTACATCGCCGCCAAGCGTCAGATCGGCGAACCGGTCGAGCACATCACGTTCGATGCCTTCGTCGGGCGGATCCGCGCCAGCGAGGCCGAAACCTCGCAAAAGCATGGCAAGCCGGTGCGCTACCAGGTTCAGTTACGCGGCAATGCGGTCGTGCTGATCGCAGTCCCCTTGTCCTGAGCGCTGGGCGGCCTTTTCCCGTCCCCGCGCTGGGCGCTGGGACGAGGCGGAGTTTCGAGCTATATGCACGGGCCGGCGCGCGCCCAGCGCGGCTGCGCACGCCGCAACAAGACCATGGGAATTTTCGATTTTCTGAGCAAGAACAAGAGCGACCAGCAGCCGCGCGCATCCCAAAAAGAGATTGCGCGCCTGGAGCGCTTACTGGGCAACAAGCTATCGCAGAACTTCGATCGCCAAGAGGCGATTCAGGAGCTCGGGCGCATGGGCACCTCGCAGGCGGCAGCCGCGTTGCTCAAACGCTTCGATTGGGTGCTCGATCCCTCCATCACCGATCAGGAGGAAAAGGAATCGTGCATGCGTGGCATCGTTGCTGCGGGCGAAGACGCGCTCGAGCCCATCCGAGAGTATTGTCAGAAAGCGGAGAGCTTGACCTGGCCGCTCAAGGTGCTGCGCGCCATCGTCACGGACGAGGCTCGAGTTGCGCGTGAGCTGCTGAACGTGCTCGAGAAGTTCGACACCGAATACGTGCGCAATGCCGAGCCGAAGGTGCAGCTGATTCAGGCGCTCGAGGCCTATCCGACCGAAGAAGTGCGGGTCGCCGTCGAGCCGTTCCTGGGCGACATGAGCGAACCCGTTCGTTTCACTTCGGCGACCACGCTGTTCGCGATCAACGACCCGCACAGCCTTCCGGCTCTGATCAGCGCGCTCGAGAGCGACGAGTCGCGGCGCATCCAGAATCGGATCGCTCAAGGTCTGGCGGATCGCGCCTGGCCAATCGCAGCCGAGCTGGCCGAGCGGACCAAGAAAGCGCTGCCGCCTGGCTTCCGCTTCGTCGGCGACAAAGTGCAGAAGAGCTGACGGGGCGTAGGATTGAATCCACGCGCGTAACGGAGCTTGCTCGCCGCAGGCTCCGTCTACATGCGTGCGAGCCACGGCAAGCTCGTGCCCGTGCACCCGTGCGCTCGTGCTCACAAACGCAAAACGCCCCGTCTGAGACGGGGCGTTTTCGGCGATCCGAGCGCTTCCAGCGCTCCGCGCGGGCAGCGTGTTACTCGCTGACCTTGTATTCGAACGGCAGGTAGATGTTGTAGCTGAGCGTCATCACCTGGTTCATGCTGAACTGACGATCGTCGTTGGTGATCTTGTTGTCGGGGAACTTATTGTCTTTCCCGCCACCAGCCGTATCGTAGCCGCCGCGATTCCAGGAGAAGGGCAGGAAGCGATACTCCCAGCCGAAAGCGCTCCACTTGTTGATGTAGAAGGTCAAGCCCACACCAAAGGTCGGAGCAATCGCCACGCGGCTCGCCATCGCAAAGTTGTCCACGCACTGTTCGCAGTTCTTGCGCTCGGTCAGACCGATGAAGGCCGGGCCGCCAAAGAAATGCAGGTCGGTATCCATGTAGATACTCTGGAACAGCGCCAGCTTCCCGCGGAACGGAACCGCGGTCAGCTGCGGAGCAACCACCCAGTCCATCGAGCCCAGTTGCTTCTCGAAATCCGGACCGAGGTTCATCGCGGTCAATTGCTTGACGCGCGAAATGTCGTAGCCGGGTGCAGCTCGGCGTGCGGCATTCACCTCTTGGATCTGATCGGTCAGGTAGGTGGTGGTCTTGATTGCTCCGAACCCGCCCCAGGCACCAAAAGCCAACCAATCGGTGAAATTGTAGTTCAGACGCGCGCCGATCAAGATCGTGCGCTGGAACTCATCCAACAGGGTGAACGAGATGGCCGGAGCCACTTCGAAATGCTGCTTGCGATGCCAGCGCAGCTTACGCACGGCGGGAGCCCCCGCCAGCGGCCCAGTGAGCAAGATCTGCTGCGCCTCAGCGCGCTCAGTGAAGGCGAAAAGTGCGAGTGCGGCAGCCAGCACGGTTACCAGCCGCTTCGTAGTCTTCTGTTTCGTGGTCGTCATGCCTCGCCCTTTGCCCATCACTTCGGCAACCGGTAGTCGAACGAGAACGGGATGAAGACAGACGCACCTAACGATAGTTGCACGTTGTTCGTTAGGCTGGTGTCTCCGTACCAGGTGTCGGGATTGCCGGCGCCGTTGGGTCCGTTGCCGGGAATCCTGCTAACCGTCAGACTCTCGAGCTTGTCGTTGAAGATGTAGTCACGAACCTCTGCAACCACGGCGAACCAGCGGTTGAAGAAGATGCGGAGACCGAGACCGGCGTTGAACGCCAGCTTCGTCTGGTATTCGAAGTTGCGGTTGTCGGGATCGATGACCGGGATTGGCCGGACGCTCATCGCGCCGACACCGCCCACTACGTACGCATCGTAGTGAAAAATGAAGTCACCGAAGCCGGCGAACTTGCCGTACGCGGGGACGTACGTGAAGTTCAATGCCGCGCCCCACTGGTACTCGGTGAGCGGCACGGCGACGCGCGTGGCACGGCGAACCTGCGCGTTGAAATCCTTATCGAGATTGAACGGCGCGTAGTACTGGCCGTTCAAGCCGATCGCCAGCACGTTGGTGATGTAGTAGTTGAGCGCCAGGTTGGGAGCGGGGTGGCTCACGAACTGGTCGTTCAAGCTCGCCGACCAGCCCAGTTGCAGCTCGAAGCGGCGAACGCGCAGCGCGTAGGCCTGCTGCACCGCGAAGATCTGCTCCTTCAGCGGGCGGGCTGCTTCCTTGTCCATGTCCAGATTCGGACATGCCGCCGGATCGATCTTACAGATGTCTTCGAGGCCGGAGCCAGTCGGTGACTCTCCGGTTTCCTCGCCGCCTTCGGCGGGTGTTTCGCCAGCCGCAGGAGCAGCCTCCGCTGGAGCGGCTTCGCCGCTTGCCGCGGCGGTGCCACTCGCGTCGGCGTCGATCACGCCTTCATTGCTGTCTTTCGCTGCCGCAGCTTTTCCGGCTACCGTGACTTTCCCTGCTTTGGCTTGCGCCCAGCTTTGCGCAGGGAGTATGCCGAGGGCTACTGCCACGAGGAGCCCGATGGGACTTGACTTCATCGATGCCTCTTCCGCTTTCCCTTCAAACGACGCATGGGTCAGCGCGCGGTTCAAACACCGCAACTACTTGGAACTATTGAACAATTCCGCGAACCGGAAACGCCGGGGGACTATATCACGCTAAAAATCTGACAATCAACAAGCTAAAACTTTCGACCCGAGATGTTATTGCGATTATGAAGCTGCTTCGCGACCGAGGAGTGCCTCCACGAAGTCTGCCGGGGCAAATTCGTGGAGATCGTCGGGCCGTTCACCGAGGCCGACGAAGCGAACAGGAAGACGAAGTGCGTTGGCGATTCCGAGCACCACGCCCCCCTTGGCCGTGCCATCGAGCTTGGTCAGTACGATGCCGGTGAGTGGGAGCGCTTCCTGAAATTCCTTTGCTTGAGCCAGAGCGTTTTGCCCGTTCGTCGCATCGATGACCAGCAATATTTCGTGCGGCGCGCCGGCGAGCGCTTTTTCAGCGGTCTTGGCGATCTTTTTCATTTCCGCCATCAGGTTCGATTTGGTGTGCAGCCGTCCTGCAGTATCCGCGAGAACCACATCGACTCCTGATGTCTCCGCGCGCTTGATCGCATCGAAGACGACGCTGCCCGGATCTGCTCCGTCCTTGCCGCGCACGACTTCACAGCCGATTCGATCGCCCCAAACGACGAGCTGCTGCACCGCTGCCGCGCGAAAAGTATCGCCAGCGGCAAGCAGGCACTTCTTGCCACTCGTTTGCAGTTTGGTAGCGAGCTTACCAATCGTCGTGGTCTTGCCAGCCCCATTCACACCCACCAAGAGAACCACAGTTGGTTGATGTCGCAGAGCGAGCGGAGCGATCGCGCCGTCGAGCGAGACGATGCGCTCGGCCTCGGCGCGCAGGGCGTCCCAAACCTTTTCGGGATCGGCGAGATCTCCGTGGCTCAGCACTTCTTTCACGCGAGCGAGTAAGAGCGAAGTGGTCTCCGCGCCCACGTCGGAACTGAGCAGCACCTCTTCGAGCTCCGCGGCGATATCCGCGTTGAGCTCTTTCTTGCCCGTGAAGAGCGCGCGCAAGCGACCGAAGAAGCCTTCGGACGCGCGCGCCTTCGACAGGCCTTTGCGCAGGCTGTCGACGTCGCGCGCGGGGCGCCCGGAAGGTCGCGTCGAAGGCGGGGGAGGGCGAGTCGGCGTCGCCGGTGGCGCGTGGCTCACTTCCGGAGCGACTGGGCTGACCTCAGCGCTCGGCTTCGTCGGCGCGGCGGGTGGAGCCGCGGGTGTCGGCGCTGCGCTTGGTCCCGGCTCGGGAGCACGACGTGGGCTGGGCGCGCGGTGAGGAGGCGGAGGCGGGTGGCTTGGGGTCGCGCTCGGCGGTAGCTCTGCGGGCTGCCCCTTCTTGAAGAACAAGAAATAGGCTGCGACTGCGGCGACGGCAAGCGCGATGAGAGCGTAAATCATAGCTGCTGAACGCGCTGGTGCGGCGTGTGGGCGGACTATAGAAACGCGCGCTTTGCTCCGTCAATGGGCTCAGGACCGTTTTTCGGGCCACCGTCTCGCTTCCCGATGTAGGTCCAATCTTTCGGCCGCGGTCTGCATTCACGCTTGCTTGTGGCGGTGAGGGGGTTCTCGGACCATCACCGCTTGCTCTTTTGTCTCGGACAGCGGTTCGGGGCCGAAAGCGGCTTCATCCAAGGCGCTCGCCCAGCTCGCTACTTCGCGCCGATCACTGCGGCGAGCGATCTCTCCCGGTGTCGCCTCACCATGACGTTCCCAGCCACCGTCGTGCACGGCCCAATCGACGAAACGGGCGAGCAAGCTGCGCCGGCGCGAGGTGAGAGACAAAACGAGCGTGCCCGGCGGCGGCATGGGCGCGGCCAGGGGCGTGTGGAAGGCGGCCCGCACCTCCAGCGCGGCCCCAGGGCCGGGCGGCGCCGCGCCTTCGAGGACGAAAGCGCCCTGGTCGTCGCTGTGCGCGCTGCACAACACACCGCTGCCATCGAACGCGGGCAGGCGCACGAGCACCAGCGCAGCGGCGATCGGCGTCCCGTCGTGCGCGTCGAGCACCCGCCCGCGCCAGCCGCTCTGCGGGTCCCCGACTTCCATCACGTCGACTGGGGCTCGTGCAGAACGCCGCTCCGCGGCCACACCCGCCGTGCGCTCGAGCCGTCGCGGACGCTGCCAACCCAAGAGTAGCCACGAGCCGAGGATGACGACGGCTGCGATCCACGCGATGCGGCGCCACGGACTGGGGGGTGAGATCGGGATCGCGACCGACAACGGCGGGCCCGCAAGCCACCACGGGGAATCCGAAGCGTAGCGCAGCTCGAGAGGGTGGCTCTTGGCAGCGTTCTCATCCAACTGCAGGTAGAGTTCGGCGAGCCCTTCGCTCACGCGCGCACTGGCCAGGTTCGAACCGGCGATGCGTGCCTCCACCACGCCGCCGCGCACCGGGCCTGCGACAGAGTCCGCGCGAACGCGAAGCCTCACGCCGCTCTCCGGGTGAACTGGTTGCAGCGGCTCGGCGAGCGACAAGCCGACGAGCGCGGTGGTGGTGGCGAAGGCCCGGGTCTGCGCTTTGCGGATGCCGTTGCTGCCGGCGAATTCGGCGCTCAGCGCGAGCGGCCCCGGTCGACCCAAGAGCAAGCTGGAAACGCGGAACTCGGCGTTATTTCCGAGCTCCACGCTGGTCTCACCGAGCGTTTGCGCCGCTTCTCCGTCGCGCGTCAGGGTGAGCGAGATGCTGAGGCGCTCGGCCGCTTCGCCGGGCGCGAGCGCGGGGAATGGCCGGGTGGCGATGGTCAAGCTTTGGCTCTCGCGCTCGAGGGGGAGCGCGCTCGGCGCGGGCGCGAACGCCATCTGCACGCTGCGCGTCGCGCTGTCGGCGACCACCGTGCGCGTCGTCGCTGCATAGAGCGCATCGCTGTCCGTGAAGCTGAGCTCGAACTCGGCGCGTTCGGGCGTGCCCTCGAAGTGCACGCACACCGAGCCCGCGCCGTTGCTGCGCGCGAGGTAGACACCACCCGCCGCAGCAGGCAACGACGAGTTGCGCGATTGACACTCGCGAGCCACGAGCCGCGCGCCCGCGTTCAGCGGTTTGATCTGCAACACTCGCCCCGGTACGGCGTGGCCCGCATCGTCGAGCAGGCGCGCCTCGAGCTCGGTGCCGTTGCCCAATTGCGACGCGCTCGCCTCGATGCTCGTGCTGCCGATGATTCGGAGTTGCGTGTCTGCAGAAGCTCGCAGCGGAGCGAGGCAGTAGGACAGAGCCACACACCCTGTTGCGATCCGCACCCGGCGCCGCGTGTTTGGGGGTGTCGGTTCCAGACGCTCGTTTGGTCCGCCGGTCGGCGTCTTCACCGAATCATCATACCCCGTGTTTCGAGAAAAAAAGCCGAACTGAGACGCTCTGGATTCTGTCCTCGCCGCTGCTCGTTTCCTCACAAGTTTGCTGAAGCAATTGCGCGCTGCGGCCGTCATAAGAAGCAAGTTGAGCGTGAGTTACAGAACGTCCACGGAGCGCCCGAGCCCCATGATACGGTGGCGGGCCATGCGTCGTCTGGGACTGGCTGCGCTGCTCGTTGGCTCGGGGTTCGCTGCCGCGCCTCCGGTATCCGCCGAGCCAGCTGCCGACGTCGATCACTTGGTTCGCAATCTGACCAGCGGTGCCGACTTCCGCATCCGCACGCAAGCCGCCTTGGCGCTCGGCGCCTCCAAGTCCCGCCGAGCGGTAGAACCTTTGTGCACCGGCTTGGTGGATACCAATGCCACGGTGCGCGCCGCCTCTGCGGCAGCCCTCGGTCGCCTGCGCATGGGTGGCACCGAGTGCTTACAGAAGCGCTTAAGCAACGAATCCAGCGAAACCGTCAAATCGGCGATCGTGAAGGCGCTCGATCCGGTCTTTTCGCCGGAGACCAAATACTACGTCGCGATCGGCAAGATCTCCGACAAGACCGGTCGCGGTGGGGACGAAGTCGACGGCATCGTGTACCGCGCCATGGCCGGCGCCGCAGCCTCGTTGCCCGTGTTCACCCTGGCGCCTCCGGGCGAAAGTGTGACGGACGCCAAGCGTCGGCTTTCGGGGCACTCGGGCGTGAAGCCCGTCTTTCTGTCGCCGCGCGTGCCCGTGCCGGACTATTCCGGGGGCAACCTCACGATTCGCATCGAAGTGGCGATGTTCAGTTATCCCGACAAATCCCTACTTGGTAGCTACACGACCAAGCTCACCCAGCAGGGGGTCTCCTCCCCCGACAAAGAGACCGAGGACGAACTGATCCGAGACACCGCAACGCGCGCTTTCGAGAAGTTCACCGTGGCAGCCGCTCGCCTTCCTTGAGAGTTTGCCACCATGCTCCCGTGTGCCGCTGTCAGCCATTTTCCTTCGGTCACCGCAGGCAACGGCGACCCAGCAAAACCGCGCTCTTCTTGCACACTGTGCGAATAAGGCTTTACTCTCGAGTCCCTCCCTAATTTCCGCAAAGGAGTCCCAGCACATGGGAGATGCTTCTTCGGCTCCGCCGGCAACCGGCCGTCACCAGCGACGCCTTCGTAACTACCTGCTCGATAGCCGCTTTCAGCTCAAGTACACCGGGTACTTGGTCGGCATCGCGCTGCTGTTCAGCGTGTCGCTGGGCTTTTTGATTTGGCGGACGAGCGTGGCGGTGATCGCACAGAGCCACCAGGCGGTGCATCAAGGGGAGCAAGTCGTCGAGCGCGGTCGCCAAGTCGTCGCTGAAAGCCAGAAGGTCAGCGAGGTGGTGAAGATGAACATCATCAAGGACCCGGTTTATAGCGACAACCCGGCCTTGCTCGATGCCTTCAAGGCGGACGCGGAGAAACAAGACGAGCGCCTCAAGGCCCAGCAGCAAGCGCTGGAAGGGCAGGCGACCGCCCTACGAGACCAAGCAGCCGCCCTCACCGACAGCCAGCACACCATGCTCTACACCTTGGTCGGCGCGCTGTCGCTCATGGTCATTTTGATCGGCTTCGCCGGCATCCTCGTCACGCACAAGGTCGCGGGCCCGATCTTCAAGATGAAGCGCCAGATCAACGAAGTCGGGGAAGGGCGTTTGCGGATCCCCGGCAGGTTGCGCAAAGGTGACGAGCTCGTGCACTTCTTCGACACGTTCGAGACGATGGTGCGCAACCTGCGCCGGCGGCAAGAAGACGAGATCGAGAAGCTCGAGCGCGCCATCAGCACGATGGAGCCCAAGGCCGAACCCGGTGAGCTCGAACCACTGTATCAGTTGCGCAAAGAAATGAAGGCCGCGCTCGACTACTGAGAGCGCGGTTTTTTTGCCTGCGCGAGCGTGCCGTCCGCCTCAGAAGGCCGCTTTGACGTACTCCACGGCGATGGCGTCGCCGTCCCACGAGACGCTCGCCACGTCGAAGCGGACGTGGTCGAACTCGCGCTGGTATTTGAATTTGCGCTGCCACAGCCGTTCACCCGCGCGCCGAAGGCGTACTCGCTTCCAATGATCGACGCTGCCCAAGCCTGACGTCCACGACCCGGGGCCCCGAGTGCGTACTTCGACGAGGACGAGGGTGCGCCCGTCTCGAGCCAAGATATCGACCTCCAGGTAGCTGACGCGGACGTTGGTTGCGAGCACACGAACGCCACGAACCGTGAGCCAGTCGGCGACCGCTGCTTCGGCGGCCTTGCCGAGCCGGCTACGCTCACGCTCCGGTGAACGATTCGGCGATAGACGATGCCCGCGAGCGCCTGTCGCCCCGAGCTGACGTGTCGAACGTTTGCTCATTGCTCCGATCGGAAATCGGAGCAACGCCTGGCTCAGTTGCGTCAGTGCTCAGGGCGCGGACACGCCGCTGAACGGCTTCAGCCGTCGACGGGTTCGCCGCAGGTGCCCATGCCGGTGCCGCCGGTGTATCCGAGCGGCGAGCAGGGCGTGGTCGGGGCAGAGGGATCGTAGAGCGTGCCGTCGCGCACGCAATACGAACCTGCGAGCTGCCCGCCGGTCTGGAAGTGCAGGTCGTCCACCAGATGCGTGCAGGCGTAGCCCGACGGGCACGAGCAGTAGCGGGCGTTCTTGTCTTCGCCGTCGCAGCGGCACGAACAGTAGACTGCCCGATCGGCCTGGCGATCCTGCAGTTGCGGATCGACCTTGACCAGGATCGGCTTGCTCGGGTCGCCCGGCACGTGGCACGAGGCGGCAGAAGCATTGCCCGCCGGATCTGCTTGCCCGTACTTGCAGCTCACGCGGCCCTGGAAGTGATTCCCCAAGCAAACGCGCGTCTCGCACTGGAAGGACTTGCTCTCGACGTTGACTTCCTTGGCGTTGTAGCCCGGGAACGTAATGCCGTATTCGTCTTCGGGGATGCAAGGATCGCCCACGCCACCGGGCTTGCACGCCAGCGGGAGGAGGCCGAAGAGCGCTGTCGCCAGCAGAGAGAAGCCCGTGATTTTACGTATCATCGCCTGACCGTCATCCGTTCGACTGGTAGTCTCAACTTCGATCGCTGGTCGCTTTCGCGTCTCCGCAACCGCGCGTACGCTAGTTCAGCGCTTCTCGCCCAGTCAACGCGAAAGACGCTGCAGCTTGCGCGAACATCCCCGAGCGCCAAGGAAATTTCCAACGCGCGTGTCGGATGGGAGGTGTTGCGGGTGTTGGTGAGCATTCCAGACGAACCCTCTATGTGTGCCATGGGCAGATGCGATCGGCACTTTCGCCGTCGTAGCTACCGCGCCGATGCGCGCGAGTGCGCGTGGTGGTGCGGGCGGGCACGGCAATCGCCAACACCAGCTACCAAAGTGCGACACGCACCCACGTCACTGGCGCGTCCCCGCCGTCAACTCATCGCGTCGCTCAGCGCGTGCCTCGTCTCTTGGAGAGGGCAGCGCGACGTCTCTCGAATTCCTGCGAGCGACAATTTTGAAGTGCGACCTGAGCGCTGGCGTGACGCATCGAGCGCGACATGCGGATGCTTTCCGACGACACTTGACAAGCTCGCGTCGCGATCTCTAACATGCCCACGACTGCGGGTGGTATCTAGCGGTAGTTATTAGGTTTTTTCTCGCTTTGGCCGTCTCGGCCCCCAGCCCCGGTCCCGGCGCCGCTCGTCAAGGCGTCGATCTCAACCCCACCACAGAGGATCCATGTTTCGAAAGCGCCTCGTTGCGATCTGCATTCTGGCATCCGTCGCTCTCCCGAGCCTCGCGGTACCTCGCCTGGCGCAAGCACAGGATGTCATCGACTTGGATTCCGACGCGCCAGCTCCGGCGAAGAAGAAGCCTGCGGGCAAGCCCGGCAAAGCTGGAGCAGCACCTGCTGCCGCTGGTGCCGCCACTGGCAAGAAGGGCGGCAAGGTCGACATCGATCTCGACGAAGGCTCCCCGGGAGCTCAGTCGGCGGTCGTTGCCGGTCAGATGACCGAAGCCGCGGCCTCCGCCAAAGCGCTCTTCGACAAGGAGAAGTGGAGCGAGGCCGCGCAGGCGTTGCACCGCGTCGTCAATGGCGAAACCGGCGATGACCCGGGCAACAAGCAGCTGGCCGAGTACTTCCTCGCCATCTCGCTCTATCGCCTCAAGTTCTACCAGGCAAGCTACGCCATCTTCAGCGTGGTTGCGGACAACCCGAACCACGTGAAGTTCAAGGAGACGCTGCTCTGGTTGGCCAAGCTCGCCACGCAGCTGCCGGAGCCCGCCGACATCATCGAGCGCGTCGGTAAGTACAACGACGAACAGGTGGCTCGTTTCGACAACGACCAGCAGCGCGACTTGTACTGGCAGCTCAACTACATGCTCGGCCGTTACAAGTACCGCAATCGCCAATTCGAAGAGGCGATTCGCTTGTTCCAGAAGGTCGATCGCCGCAGCGAATACTACGTGAAGTCGCAGTTCTTCACGGGCATCAGCTACGTTCAGGTCCGCAAATCGATCCCGGCCGTGCAAGCCTTCCAGCGCATCCAGAAGGCGCTCGACGAAGGCGTGGAGGGCGTGGAAGACGAGGATCGCATGCGCGATCTGGCCGCGCTGTCGATGGCGCGCACCTATTATTCGTCGTCGATCAAGACCGACGCGGAGACCAACCAGCCGACGGTCGACAGCACCAAGCTGAGCGCCGCGGTGAAGTATTGGAACCAAGTGGACGTGGCCAGCGAGTACTGGCTCGACGCTCTGTTCGAAGAGTCGTGGGCTTACTTCATGGCCGGCGACTACCCGCACGCGCTCGGCAACATCCACACGCTGCAGTCGCCTTACTTCCCGAACTCGTTCTATCCGGAAGCGGCGGTGCTCAAGGCGGTGATTTACTTCTCGAACTGCAACTACGAGGCGGCCACCACCGTCGTCGCGCAGTTCAACAAGAAATACACGCCGATCAAAGAGCAGCTGGAGAAGGTGCTCAAGAACTACAAGGGCGAGAACAAGGAAGAGCCGTTCTTCAAGTTCTTGCTCGAGGTGCGCAATGGCACCGCCAACTTGGACGAGCGCATTCGTCCGATCGTCGAGAACGCGCTCAGCGATCGTCAGCTGCTGCGCAACATCGATTACGTGAAGCTGTTGGAGGAGGAAGACAAGCGCTTCAAGAAGGCGCCGCCCAGCTTCCAGAGCTCGAGCATCGGACAGCAAGTGGGCGACGCGTTGAAGTTGGCGCGTGACCTCGCGGTGCGGCAGGCGGGAGAGCTCGCGCTCTCGCGCTATCAGCGCAACGTCGACGAGCTAGGTGAGCGCATGCGCGATGGTGAGAAGATCTTGATCGACATCACGGCTGCGCAACGCAACCTGCTCGACGAGAAGATCGCCACCGGTCAGGTCAGCAAGGCTGACTCCAAGGTTTTCGGTGATGTAAAGCCGGACGAAGAGCACGTGATTTGGCCCTTCGACGGTGAGTATTGGCGTGACGAGCTCGGCTTCTATCGCCAGCGCGTTGTTTCCGCGTGTGGGAGGTAATGGGAATGAGCTCCAAAAGAGCGTTCGTAGGCGTTTCGGTTGCGTTCGGACTGCTGCTCGGCGCAGCGACCTCGGGCGCGGTGACCGAAGCCAAACCGACTGATCTGAGCGCGGAGTGCATCTCGCCGGACGCAGCCAAGGCGCTCAGCGAGTGCCCCGCCGGCAAGATGGCGGACGTGCACAGCAAGCGACCGGCTGCGTTCTCCAGCGCGCCGCCACCGCGCGACGTCAAAAAGCGTCAGGACGACTCCAAGCCGGTCAATCCGGAGGAGATGACCAAGCTGGCTGAGCGCGATACGCGCCAGAACCGCCTGCAAGCACGTGCCCGCGCCCTGCTCATCACCGAGATTCAGGGCCTCGAACGCTTGTTCAAGCGCACGGCCAAAAAATCTCCGGATCGTCCGCAGCTGACCCGCCGCTTGGCGGAAGGCTACGTCGAGCTCGAGAGCGCGGCTCAACGCGACAAGATCGCGGCCGACATCGCGGCGCAGGACGCCAAGAAGAAGAAGCAGGACGCGACCAAGCACCGCCAGGACGCCGCCGCGGCGGAGAAGATCCTGGCCGCCGCCCGCAAGAGCGCCATCGCGTACTACACGCTGATGAAGACGGACTACCCGGACTACTCGAAGATCGACGAGGTCTTGTACTACCTCGCCTACGAGTACGAGCAGGGTGGTGACCTGAAGAACGCGCGGGCCACGTACTTCGAGCTGATCCAGAAGGCGCCCAAGTCGACGTACATCCCGAACGCGTACCTGGCGTTCGGCGAGCTCTTCTTCCAAGAAGCTCAGGGCGATCCATCCAAGTGGGACCTGTCCGCAGCGGCCTACAAGGAAGTGATCAAGTATCCGCCGCCCAACAACAAGGTCTACGGCTACGCTCGCTACAAGCTGGGCTACGTCTTCTGGAACAAGGGTGAGTACGCGAACGCCCTGAACGAGTTCAAGAAGGTGATCGAGTACGGCGACACCTACGGTGATCTGCCGAACGCCAAGCAACTCGCCAAGTCGGCGCGTCGCGACACGATCCCGGTGTACGCGGTCAGCGGCGATCCTTCGAAGGCCTTCAACTTCTTCAAGCCGCTGAGCGGTGACAAGGGCGGTGAGTCCACCAAGACCATCGACATGATGAACGAGCTCGGTCTCGCTTATCTCGACACCGGTCACTACAAGGAAGGCATCGTTCTCTACCGCGATTTGCTGAGCCGAGACGCGGGCGACAAGAGCTGCTTCTACCAGGGCCAGATCACCACCGCGTCGTCTGCGATCAACTCGGGCGACAAGGAAGCGATCAAGAAGGAGATGGACTCGCAGGTTCGCGTGTACAACGACTTCATCAAGGACAAGCACGCGGATCCGGCCAAGCTTCAGTGCGCCAACAAGACTGCGGAGCTGCTGTCCGAGACGGCGATGAGCTGGCACTTGGAAGCGGTCGGCTCGGGCGGCGTGCGCGGCACGGGCGACAAGAAGACCATGGATCTGGCGGCGTACCTGTACAAGAAGGTCGCCGACAACTTCACCTCCGCTGATTTCGCCAAGTTCGAGTTCCCGCGCATCGTCAAGAGCGACTGGCCGACGATGTACAAGATCAAGTACGCGATGGCGGATTTGCTCTACTTCCAGCAGCGCTGGGAGGAGTGCGGCCCGGCGTTCGACGCGGTGGTCGTGGAGGATCCGAAGAACGAGCAGGCGGCCGAGGCCGCGTATGCGTCGGTCCTCTGCTACCAGAAGATGTACGACCAGATGTACAAGGGCGCCACGGACCGCAAAGGCAAAGGCCTGGGTCCGAAGGGCGAAGAGTCCGATCGCGAGACGAAGAAGGGTGAGTGGGAGAAGTTCAAGCCCAAGGCCCTGACCGACATGCAAAAGGGCATGGTCAACGCCTTCAATCGCTACGTCTGCTACGTCAAGCCGCAGAAGGACGACAAGGACGCCCAAGAGCAATACGTGGAAGTGAAGTACGGCCGCGCCCGTATCTACTTCGAGGCCCAGCATTGGGAAGAAGCCGCGCTCGCCTTCCGCGACGTGGCCATCAATCACGCCGACAAAGACGCCGGCATCTACGCCGCGCAGCTCTACCTCGAGTCGATCAACGTGCTCGGTGCACGTGCCGAGCCGCCGCGTCCGCAGTGCTTCGACGAGATGGCCAAGGACGTGCCGACGTTCCTGGAGCTGTATTGCAAGGGCGCCAAGGCCGAAGACAACAAGGAACAATGCGAGACCCTGAATCGCATTCAGTTCGATATTCGCCGCCTCAAAGCGCAAAAGCAGGTCGAGCTCGCCGATCAGCAGCAGGACAAGGGCGACTACAAGAACGCCCTCGACAACTACAAGAAGGGTGCAGACTCGTACCTCGACTTGTGGCGCTCCTACTGCGAAGAGCCGCTCGGCAAGGGTGAAAAGCCCAAGCAGTGCGAGAAGGCCGACGAAATCGTGTACAACATGGCGCGCGCCTATCAGGCCGCCCGCCTGCTCGCGAAGTCGATCCAAGCCAGGCTGATCCTGCTCAGCTCCAGGTATGGGCTGGCTGATTCGCCTCTCGCCATGAAGGCCACCTACGAGATCGGCGGCAACTATCAAGCCATCGCCGTCTACGACAAGGCCTCGGACTTCTTCGAGTTGTACGCGAAGAAGACCAACTATCGCGGTGAGTTCGCGGATCAGGCCTTGAGTGACGCCGTGGTGCTTCGCCTCGGTCTCGGTCAAGAGGACCAGGGCATCGACGACTCGAACAACTTCAACAAGTACTTCGGGGCGAAGAAGCCGTCGCAAACCGCGCAGATCGCCTACGCCATCGCCGCGCACTACGGCGAGAAGAAGGACTGGAACAACGTCGAGAAGCGCCTGGGCGGCTCGATGAAGATGATCGACCAGAAGGCGACGCTGGACATCGTGGCTCAAGCGCACACGCTCTTGGCTCGCGCCGACATCAAGCTGGGCAAAGAGACGCTCGCGAATCGCGAATACAAGACCGTCGTTGGTCTGTGGTCGGATCCGAACGCCGCTGTGGCCAAGATCCAGGGTATCCCGGGCGAAGACGACGGTTCCAAGCAGCGCCGCTTGGGTCGCGCGTTGGAGGCTGTCGGTGAGGCGATGTTCTACTTCGCCGATCAGGACAAAGCCAAAGTCGACAAGCTCAAGTTCCCCGAATACCACGGCAACAACAGCAAAGAAGACGTGCTGAAGCACATCGGCACGAAGGTGAAGGACTGGATCGTCAAGAAGCGCCCGCTGATCGAGAAGGCCAGCGGCGAATACAAGAAGATCGTCGACCTTCAGCCCGTGCCGCCTCCGCGCTGGGTGATCGCGGCCGGTTCCCGCGTCGGTGAGATGTGGGGCCAGTTCGTGAAGGAGTTCCGCGCTGCGCCGATTCCGGACGCATTCCGCCGGGACGTGGAGATTCGCCAAACCTACTACGCAAGCCTCGACGAAGCGTCGGAGCCGCAGAAGCAACAAGCCAAGAGCGCGTTCGAGATCTGCTTGGGTTACTCGGTGAAGTACCAGTACTTCGACGAGTTCAGCCGCACGTGTGAAGAGTGGCTCGCTCAGAACTACAAGAACGAGTACCACTTGGTGGACGAGTTCCGTGGTTCTCCGAATCGCGTGAACAGCGTGCTGCTCGAGCAAGGCAACCCGCTGCGCATCGGTGGTGAGCCGATGGTGACGCAATCCGCAGAGCCGACCGGGCCGAAGAAGAGCGACGCTGCGCCAGCAGCCGATGCCGACAAGAAGGCCGACAAGAAGGCCGACAAGAAGGGCAAGAAGTGATGTCCCGTTGTTTCAATGCACTACTGCTCGTGAGTATCGCGACCCTGGCCGCTTGCGGCGGCGGGGCCGCCAGTGGTGGCCATGCACTCGCCCCTGAAAAGGCGAGCGGCAAGGCGGACGCCAAGGGTCACGCCGTCAGCAAAGAAGCCGCGGCGAACTTCGACTCTGCGCTCGAGCAGTTTGCGGCGCACGACAAGAAGCAAGACTGGGACGACGCCGGCTGTCTGGCGATCGCCAAGGCCTTCAACGCTGCGGCCGACGCGCAGAAGTCGGATACCGGTCGTCCCTTCCCGGAAGCTCAGTACAACGCAGGCCTGGCCTACCAGCGCTGCGGCAAGGACGCCGAGGCGCGCGGGGAGTTCGAGGCGGTCGTGAAGAGCGACTCTTCGTTCCACCGCGCCCGCGCGCAGCTCGCCCTGTACGATTACGCCAAGTCGAACGATCTGGACGGCACGATCTCGAAGCTCGACCAAATCATTCACGACGCCAAGTTCCAGAACGTGGAGGCACTGGTCAGCCTCGCGGCTCTGCAAATGGAGCGGGGCAGCGATCAGGCGGACAGCGACGGCAAGAACGATCTCGAGCGCGCTCAACGCAACCTGCAGCGTGCGCTGGCGATCGACGACTCCTACATGCCGGCCTTCAATCAGCTCTCGGTGTACTACCTGACGCAGGCGAAGGCCAAAGCCGGCCAGCTCGACAAGACCGGCAAGCGTGGCCGTCGCGGCATGGAAGTCTCGGGTGCCTCGAAGGCCAGCGTCGACTCTCAGCAGCTCGATCTGGCGGCGCTCGTGGCTGCTCAAGCGCAGAAGAAGAACCCGAACTACGCGCCCATCTCCAACACCACCGGCCTCATCCAAGTTCAGCTCAAGAACTTCAACGGCGCCGTGAAGAGTTTCGGCAAGGCGCGCCAGCTCGATCCGAGCTTCTTCGAAGCTCAGATGAACTACGCGGCGGTGAACCTGTCCTTCCGCGGCTACGAAGAAGCCGAGAAGGCCTACCGCGACGCACTCAAGCTGAAGCCGAAGGATTACGAGGCACAGCTCGGTTTGGCGCTCGCGTTGCGCGGTCAAATCAACGATTCGAACTTCGACAAGTACGTGGCCGAAGCGCAGTCGCACTTGGACGAGGCCAAGAAGATCGCGCCGGACCGCGCCGAGACCTACTACAACGAAGCGATCTTGACCCAAGAGTTCCGGGCCAAGCGCGGTAACCCCGTGCCGACCTTGCAGAAGGCGGCCGAGCAATATCGGCAGTTCATCGACAAGGCGGGCTCGGACTCGGCGTTCAGCGCGGCCGTGAAGCGCTCCAAAGATCGCAGCCAAGACATCGCCGACACCGTCAAGTTCATCCAAGAGGGTGAGCAGGCCGCGAAGGAAGCGGCTGCCAATCCGCCGCCGCCCCCGCCGCCCGCGGAAGGTGCAGCTCCGCCTGCCGATGGTGCGGCTCCGCCTGCCGATGGTAAGGGTGCTCCGCCTGCCGATGGCAAGGGTGCTCCGCCTGCCGACGCCAAGGGCGCTCCGGCGGATGCCAAGGGCGCGCCTCCGGCCGACGCCAAGGGCGCTCCGCCTGCGGACGCCAAGGCTGGCGCTAAGCCTGCCGCTCCGAAAAAGTGAGCAACGCGGTTCTTTTTCTGGAACCTAAAGGATCAGGCGGTGTCCGATGCAAAGGACGCCGCCTCGTCTTTTGCGTTGACGCATTGAAGATTCAGAAGTTACAATCTGGCTGTAATAACACGAGATCATTCCGAGGAGACTGAAATGGCATCCAAGCGCTCAAAGATCGTTGCGATTTCAATCGGGGTTGCCGCGTTCGCGCTGTCTTCTGCGGCGATGGCCCAAGAAGCGAAGGACTCCAAGGGTGGAGAGGGCTACGGCTACGAGTTCTCCGACGATCCGCTGAACGCAGGCGGCTTCGGCCCGAACGACGCGACCATCAAGGTTCGTCCCCGCGCTGCGCGCACCACGCTGATCCGGCCTCGAACGACGTTCGTGCCGGAGATGCTCAAGTCTGTCGAAAATATTTGATCGTGATGGCTCGGCGCGCGTGTTGCGCCGAGCTGCTCGAGATACGGCTCTATGGGGCGTTTCGGCCCTGGCAATCAGGAAATACTAGGCATGGCAAAAGCTGTACTGACGTTTGCGCTCTACCAGGGTGATGCTCTCCAGCGCCGGGAAACCGTGACGCAGGACATCGTGAAAGTCGGCAAGGACCCGAAGAGCCATCTTCGTGTCGATGACGAGGCGGCCTCGCGCATGCATGCGGTCATCGAAGTGGCCGGCCCCGAAGACATCACTTTGATCGATCTCGGTAATGAGCCCGGGACGATGGTCAATGGCGCGCGAGTCAACAAGTGCAAGCTGCACGTCGGCGATCAGATCCAGGTCGGTCAGACGTACATCGTGCTCGAAAGCGCGGACGCTGCCGGTGCCGAAGCGGTCGCTGCGCCCCCGGCCTACGCGCCGCCGCCTGCTTACGCTGCGCCGCCGCCGCCGAATCCGTTCGGTGGTCCCGCGCCGAGTCCCTTCGCTGCGGCCAGCAACCCGTTCGAGGTGCGTTCGGCCAATCCGTTCGCAGCGGGCGCCGCGGCCACTGCGCGCGCCCATGCGCTGCACGTGCCGGACGACGCCGCGCCGGGCACCTACACGTACACGATGATCAAGAGCGGCCCCGACGTGAGCTCCGACGAAGTGGAGATCCCGCATCTCCAATCGGTCGAAGTGATGGTGTTGTGGGGCTCGAACGTGCTGCACGTGTCCCATCTGACCCCGCCGCGTAACTTTTACGTGGGTGAAGAGCAGGGCAAAAACTTCGCCTGTGACTTTTTCATCCCCAGCGAGCGGCTCGGCACCACGCGCTTGCCAGTGGTCGTCGGCGATCGCGCGTCGGTCGCGGTCGTCATCCCGCCCGGCGCGACCGGCAGCGTGGAGCTCCCCGGCATGCCGCGCATGTCGTTGGATGAAGCACGTCAGCGCGCACAACCCACTGCCGAGGTCAGCGGCGGGCATCAGCTGAATCTGCCGAGCGGCGGCAAGGCGCGCGTCGAGATGGGTGATTTCGTGTTCCAGGTGGCGGCGGTCAACGCTGGCAAGCCGATCAAGCACGGCGTTGCCACGACCTTCGACTGGAACGTGGCCATGTACTTCGGCTTGTCGCTGGCTGCGATCGGCGGCTTGGTGGCTGCGATGGCCTTCTTCGTCCCGCCCATGGGTTTGACGGACGACGAAGAGCTCGACAAGGACGCGCTGTACTTGATGCAGCAGTACCTGAAGTCGGCTGCCGAGCGCGAACAAGAAGAAAAAGAGGCCGAGGTCGTCCAAGACAACTCGGACAACAAAGAAGGCGGCACGGGTACCCGCGCGAAGGGCGAAGAAGGGTCGATGGGTAACCCCACGACCAAGGCCGTCAACAAGCGCTACGCCGTGCAAGGCCCGAAGGACAACCCGGATCCGCACATCGCGCGCCAGGCAGCTCTGCGTGAGGCGGCGGAATTCGGCATGATCGGCTTGCTCAACACGGGTGCGGCCGGTGATCCGAATGCTCCGACCGCTCCCTGGGGTCGCGATACCTCGCTCGGTACGGACGACGTGAGCGCTCGCGGTAACATGTGGGGCGACGAAATCGGCGACGCGTTCGGCGCCGGTGGCCTCGGCCTCTCCGGCATCGGTGAAGGTGGCGGTGGTCGCGGTGAAGGCATCGGCTTGGGCAACATCGGTACCTTGGGCCACGGAGCCGGTACCGGCACGGGTCAGGGTTTCGGTGCCGGACACGGCCGCCTCGGTGGCTCTCACCAGACGAAGGCTCCGAAGGTGCGCATGGGCGCGACGACCGTCAGCGGTCGCCTCCCGCCGGAAGTGATTCAGCGCATCGTGCGCCAGAATTACGGTCGTTTCCGCATGTGCTACGAGCAGGGCCTGAGCCGTAACCCGAATCTCGAGGGTCGCGTTTCTGCACGTTTCGTGATCGGTCGCGATGGCGCGGTTTCCAACGCCTCCAACGGCGGTTCGGATCTTCCGGACAGCGGCGTGGTCAGCTGCGTGGTTTCTGCGTTCTACGGGTTGAGCTTCCCGCAACCCGAAGGCGGCATCGTCACGGTGGTTTATCCGATCATGCTCTCGCCAGGCTGAAACTGGGCCAGAGCTACACCCGGTTTCAATCGGGTGTTGCGTAAGAGACGCGCGGCAGGTCGAACTTGCCGCGCGTTTCTGCGTTTGTGCCCGTTCGCGCGAGTCGTGTGGGCGTGCGAAGTGTCGCTCGTCGCCAATGACGATGTGAGTGCGACCGCCGCGTGCGTTGTTACACGCACACCGAAGGAATGTCGGGACGGGTGCGCCTCGCGCTTCGAACGCACGTCAATCCGCGAGCGATCCCGGTGACGTTCGAACGTTTTGGGCCGGGGCCCCAAAACACAAACGGGACAGAAAGCGCGCGAATTCCGGTGCGATGCGCTTTACTCCATGGGCCGCGTCCGCCTATGCTGCAAGCCTCTTTGGCCCGACTGCGATGTGCGCAGAAAGGTCGAGGGATATCAAAGTGCTTCGTTTCGCGTCGCGTTCGAATCAGCCTTGGCTGCTAGCAGTGGCCCTACCGCCTGCGAATGTTGGATTCTGCTGGTGAGTCTCCCTATGCGTACCGACTGGAAAGAGGGAAACCTTGCGATGAAACTCCTGAAGTCTTCTGCGATTTGTGTGCTTGCGGTGGGCCTGTTGGGCTCGGTATCTGGCTGCAGCCGCGACAAGATCGAGGCCATCAATCTCGCCAACGAGGGTGATCAATCGGTCAAGATCAACGTCGAAGGTGCGATCCAAAAATACGAACAAGCGATCGACCTCGATCCCACCAACCACCGCATTCTCTGGAAGCTCGCCAGCGCTTACGAGAAGAAAGAGGATTGGGACAAGATGGCCTCGACGCTCTCGCGAGCCGTCCAGGTCGCGCCTGATTTTGCCAACTACTGGGGCGCGCGCGGTCACGCGCTGATCATGCAGGCTCGCGGCGGCAATCTCGACCAATACAAGCAGGCTCAGGAACCGCTCAAGAAGTGCATCGAGAAAGATGCAAACCTCGCCGATTGCTACAACGAGCTGGGCGAGACCTACCTGTGGACGGACGACGAGCAGTCGGCGCTCGACAACTACTCCAAAGCCATCGATCACGATCCGACCAAGGGCTATTTCTATGCGGATTTGGCCAGCCTGTACATCAACCTCAAGTTCTACAAGGAGGCGGATCAGGTGATCAGCGAAGGGCTGAAGCTCATTCCGCCGATCGAGAAGAACAAGGGGAAGATCTACAATCTTTACATCCTGCAATCGACCGCGGCGCTTGCCAAGGGCGACAAAGCGGGTCAGGTGGCCGCGATCGAAAAGGCGGAGCCGTTCGCTGGCGACGCTCATCCGGAGTTTTCCTACATGCTCGGCAGCACGTACGGAACTCAGGAGCCACCGCAAAAGGAGAAGGCTCTCCGTCTGTTGAACGCCTTCACCAAGCGCGTGTGCAAAGGTGCGCAGGCCATGAAGTTCAAAGACGAGTGCGAAGAGACGCAGTCGTTGATCCAAAAGCTGGGATCCTGATTTTGTTTCGTGTCGCAAAGGCCGACCGCTGCAGATTCGATCAACGCCCGCCGCTCGGCGGCTGGGTCGGCGCAGCGCAGGGCTTGGGCGACACTGTCACTGCCGAACGTCGTGTTGTGCCGCCATCGAGCGGTTTTATTGGAGCTGGGCGCGCACTGACTGGGCGCCCAGCGTTTTGCGTACACTATCCGAGGCTCGCGTTGGCGTGATCGCCACGCGGGCCTCAGCGCTAAGTAGCTTGCCCGAGGGAGCATGGATCTAGAGCAGCGTCTGAAACAGCTGGAGAGCCACCACGACTGGCACGGCATCGTCGAAGCATTGGAGCAGGGCCTGAGCTCTGCCCAGGACGCGACGCTGAAGGCGGACATTCATCTGCGGCTCGGCCGCGTGCTGCACACCCAATTTCTGCAGGGCGTGCGGGCGCTGAAACACTTCCAAGACGCGTACAAGCTCAACCCCGCCTTGTTCGAAGCGCTCAGCGAAGCGCGCGCGATTTATTGGGAGCTGGGCAAGCTCAACATGGTGCAGAAGTTGCTGGAGCTGCAACTGAAGAGCGCCCCGGATGCGCGCGTGAAGTGGGCCCTGTATCGCGAGCTCGGAGATGTGCTGTGTGATTTGGGCGAATACGAACGCGCGGCGGAAGCCTATGCCAAAGCCCTGCAGAACGCCGAAGGCAAGCCGGGTGACGTCGGTGAGCGCTTGCTCGACGCGCAGGTCGGCGAGGGCGAGTGGCAAGAGCGCATCGCGGGTCTGCTGCGCGAAGCGCACGCGGCGGCGACCGACGCCGACAAATCCGAGATCTTTCTGCGTGCGGCGCGCATCGCACGCCGTTTCGCGCCGGGCGAGTACGAGGAGATCCTGGCCCAGGCGTACTCGGTCGACGCCGCCAACGCCAGCGCAGCAGCGTTGTACGAAGGGTTGCTCGTCGACGCGCAGCGCACCGAGACGATTCTCGAGAGTCAGCGCGACTCACTGAAACACCTCGAAGCTCCAGCCGCCAAAGCCGAAGCTTCGTTTCGCTTCGGCGCGCGCTGGGCGCTTCGCCATCAAAACTTGGAAGTGGGCAGCCAGTTCCTGGAAGAGGCGCTACGCCTCGATCCGAGTCGGGAACCCGCGTTCACGTTCTTGCGAGATGCGATCGGTGTGCGTGGCTCCGATTGGGAGCGCGTGATCCGGCTCGCGGACGAGCTGTCGGATCGCGCGGGCGCGTCGCCTGCGGCCAGCTACTTGCTGGCCACGGGCGGGCTGATGGCCTGGCGCGAGCGCGGGGATCTGATCCGTGCGCGGCGCTTCTTCGAACGTTTGAGTCGCATCGAGCCGGCGCATCCCGCGCTCAAGGCCTTCGAGGCGCAGATCGGTGAACAACTCGGCGGAGCAGCAGCGGCGCGCGTCGCAGATCCGGCGCCAGCGACCGCGAAAGCGGCGCCGGCGGCGGAGCCCGTGCCGTCTTCGAGCGCCGATACGCCGGTCGCGCCCGAGGTCGCCGTGGCCGCGGCGGTAGCCGCTTCCGCGACTGCTCCTGCGGCTACCGTTGCCGCCGCTGCAGTCGCGGCTCCGGTCGCGAGCGCGCCGGCCGCCGACGAGTCGCTGATCGCCTCGCTGCGCGAGAAGCTCGCCCAGCAAGAAGCAGCCAAGCGTTTCAACGAGTACGTGAAGACGCTGATCGCCTTGGGCGATGCCGTGAGCGATCCGGAAGAGAAGGCAGAGCTGTACGCCAAGGCGGCCGACCTGTACGTGACCAAGTTCGCGAATCAGGCGGAGGCCGTGCGCGCGTACGAAAAGGTGCTCGAGGTCGATCCCAATCAGCCTGCCGCGATCAGCTACCTGCGCGAGATGTACGAGAAGCGCCGCGATTGGGAGAAGCTGATTCAACTCAGCATGCGTGAAGCGAGCGCGCTCCCGTCCGGCTCCGAGCGTGCCGCGAAATACAAGCAAATTGCCCTGCTGGCAACCGACAAGGTGAAGAAGCCCGAGGTCTGCATCGATCTCTGGGCTGTCGTCCTGGACAACGATCCGGATGACGTGGACGCGTTGAACGCGCTGTCACAGCTGTACGAGCGCTCGCGCGACTACGAGAAGCTGGCGGACGTCCTTTCGCGCCTGGCCGAGCTCACTTACGACACCGCGGCGAAGATCGAGCTCCTGAACAAGCTGGGTCAGGTCGCCGGCGATCGCCTGAAGGACGAGGAGCGCGCCGTGGACGCGTACCGCGCCCTGCTCACGCTGCAGCCCGACGATCGGCGCGCGCAAGAACAACTCAAGAAGCGCTACGTCACGCTCGGACGCTGGGACGACCTGGAGGTCTTCTACGCCGACACCGGCAAGTGGGATGAATTCATCCGCGTGCTCGAGAGCAACGAGGCGCGCGCCACAGACACCCCGCAGCGCATCGGCATGCTGATGAAGATCGCCGAGCTGTGGATGACCCAAAAGGGCAAGCCGGATCGCGCCGCGAAGGCGTACGAGAAGGTGCTCAGCTTCGAAGAGAACAACCTGGCTGCCGCCGAGCGCCTGATCCCGATCTACACCACCGCCAATAACCCCAAAGGGTTGGCGACCGCGATCGAGGTCAAGCTCGGTCACGTGCAGGACGCGCAAGAAAACCTCTCGCTCTTGCGTGAGGTGGCCTCGCTGTACGAGACGCGCATCAACGACAAGGCCAAGGCTTTCGAGCGCTATTTGGCTGCTTTCAAGTTGGAGCCCGCCGACGCGCAGAGCCAAGCCGACATGGAGCGCGTGGCTCAAGTCACCCAGCGCTGGGACGACGTGATCGCCGCTTACAGCTCGGCCGTGCTGAGCGCGGACGAACAGCGCGACGTGCCCACGGCCAACGCGCTGCGCTTGCGTTTGGGGCGAGTGTTCGTGGAAGAGGCCAAGCGCGTGGACGACGCCTTGGCCGAGTACCGCGCCGTGTACGAGAGCGACCCGGACAACCAGATCGCGCTCGGCGCTCTGGAGCGCCTGTATCGCCAGACGCAACGCTGGCGTGATTTGCTGGACGTGTACGAGAAGAAGCGCGAGCTCGCCGATCAGCCGGAGGAGCGCAAGCGTATTCTGTATGAAATCGCCAAGCTGTACGAGGTGCAGATCGGCGATCCGAAGGCGGCCATCGAGACCTTCCAAGCCGTGCTGGAAGACGATCCGGCGGACTCTGCGACGCTCGCCGCGCTCGATGCTTTGTATCAGAAGACCAAGAGCTGGGAGCCGTACGCGGAAGTACTGCGACGGCGCATCGAGCTCGAAGGCGACGAAAACGTGCTCGTCGATCTCAAGTTCCGGCTGGCCGAGACGGAGCTCGAATACCTGGGCGACGAAGCAGGAGCCTTGGCGAATTACCGCGAGATCTTGCTGCTCAACTCCGACCACGAGGGCGCGCGCTTGGCCCTCGAGGGCCTGCTGAAGAGCGAATCGCTCAAGGCAGAAGCGGCCGCCATCTTGGAGACCATCTACGAGACTCGCGGTGATTGGGAGAAGCTGATCGGCGCGCTGGAAATTCTCGCGGCC
>DASSMT010000237.1:0-58064 GCA_035688655.1 Polyangiaceae bacterium
CGCCGCGAGCCGGTCGAACAAGCAAATGTGAGACGACGTTGCTCGCGGATCGCCGGAGGGTAAGGGCGCCTAGCGCGCGACAATCGGGCGAGACTGACGCGAGTGCAACGCATGGCGTCGGCCCGTGCGGAGCAGGAGGAAGCTCGCTCACGGCGCGCGTTCCAACGCCAGCAACGCCGGACTAACTTTGTTGTGGATCCGGACCTCGCGCGCTCTCGTGCGAACTCGAAGCTCATCGCTTTCCGAGATTCAATCGGTGATCACCCCCGCGATGCGCGCTGGCTTTGCTCAGCCCGTGACGCGAATGCGCGTCGATCGCGGCGCCTCTGCCGACAATTTACTAGAGGCAATGCAGAGTCGCTGCCGCAGCGTGGCGGTCGAGCGCCCGACCGACCTGCAACTTTGAGCCCGCGGGGTGGCGGGTCTGGTCGGCCTACGGGCCGGGCCATTTTTAGGCCAGAAAGGAGGGCCGCGAATGATTCGGCCGGACCGGGCGTTCACTTCACGGATTGACTTCGAGGCCCGAACGGCCTTGCTCGGTCGTTGGACGGTCGCCGTGTGTCGGTCGCGCTCGCACTGATACGGCCAGGATCGTGGATTTTCCCTTTTCGGTCGAGGTCGCTGGCCCCAAGATGAAGCGCATAGGGTTCTCGATGAGCTTTTGGAAAAGAGGAGAGTAATGGCTGACTCTGACTCGGGCACGGGCGGGGCCCAGCAGTTGCGCGACATCCCAATCGATTGGGAGGCGCTCGAGGATGCCTTCGAGAACAACGCTCCCGAGGTGCACAGCTATCTGCACTTGGTGAGCGGTGAGGTCTTGCGCGTGGTCGATGGCATCGCGGATCCGGAAATGCATTCGCGCATCGCGTCGGATACGACGTACATGCGCATCGAGCCGGTGAGCTCGCGTGAACAATACCGTTGGATGGAACGCTTCATCCCGATGGTCGAAGAAGGCGAGCTGCGCGATCAACTCACGGCAGCGATCGACGGTAAAGGTGCCTTCCGGCGCTTCAAAGACGTCTTGATGACTTACGGGACGGAACGCGAACGCTGGTTCGCGTTTCGCAGCGAGCGATTGCGTGTGTTCATGGAAGCCTGGCTGACCGCGCACGGGCTCAGCCCCATTGCTCGTCCAGTTTGGCCGCCGGATGCGCCGCCCGAGCCGGTCGTTGCCCAAGAGGTGATGGTCGCGCGACGCAAGAGCAGCGCGGAGGCGCTGCGCAAACAATTGCGTGAGCTGGCCGATACGCTCGGTGCTCGTGATCTGGAGAAAGTCACGGCCTTCGCCGAGTTCGTGAAGGCTCGCCGCGCAGCGCGTGGCTTTGCGCATCGCGCCGACAGCTCCAGCGCTGCCGACAGTGAGCCCCCCGCAGCCACCGCCGCCGAGATCGCAGCGCCGCGCGCTGACGCCGAAAAAGACGCAGTCGACGACGAAGAGGCCACCCCCTCTTCGCGCAAACGCCCCGCCGCGCGATGAAGCGTTCGCTCGCCTTCGGGCTTGCGCTGTCATCGTGGGTCGTTTCTGGATCGCTCAGCGCGGAGCCCGTGATCGTCGATCGCGCGGTGGTGCGCTTCGAAGCTCCCGAGACCGGCGGCGCGCGCCGTCCACAGTTCGTTTTCGAGCGGGAATTGTCGTTCGAGGCGCGCCTCGAAGCGCTCGCCGATCCGGATCGGGCTACGCTCGGAGACGCGCCGTTCCGCGACCGGCACGTGACCGCCGCGCTCGACCGGCACATCGCCGAAACCATCCTCGGCACATTGCGCATCGAACCGGAACCGACGCCGCTCGAGCTCGAGCACCAGAGTCAGCTCGCGCTGCGGATGTTGACCGATCGCGCCGGCGGGGCAGCGGCGCTCGATGCCGCCCGCGAAGCCGAAGGCCTGAGCGAGCGTGAGTTCGGTCGGCTGCTGATGCAGAAAGCGCGCGCAAGCCTGTATCTCGATCGCATGGTCACGCCCATGCTCGAGCCGAGCGAGGCCGAGCTGCGCAGCCTGCACAAGTCGACGAATACTCCGTTTCGCGGCGCGCCCTTCGACAGCATTCGCCCGGCGCTCTTGCGTTGGTACGTCTCTCGCCGTTTGAACGCGGCCTTGGCCTCGTTCTTCGAGAACGCCCGCTCTCGCATCGATGTGACGATCTTGCAACGCTGACCTCGCACGTCATTCCCTCGCTGGTCGCCATGAAATCTCACTCCAAATCCGACGCACACAAAGTCGTGATCGCGGCGTTGCTCGGCAATCTGGGCATCGCCGTGGCCAAGTTCGTCGCGGCGTGGCTCTCGGGCAGCACCGCGATCTTGGCCGAAGGAGTGCACTCGCTGGCCGACACCGGCAATCAAGGATTGCTGCTGGTGGGCATGAGCCTGGCCAAGCGGCATCGGCCCGAGCTCTATCCACTCGGTCGCGACAAGGAGTCGTATTTCTGGGCGTTCGTCGTCGCACTGTTGTTGTTCTTCGTGGGCGGCGTGTTCGCCGTGTATGAGGGCGTACACAAGCTGTTCGCGACCGAAGAACCGCACGGCTCGCCGCTCATCCCGCTCGGCGTGCTCGCGGTTTCGCTGTTGATGGAGGGCGGCAGCTTTTTCGTCGCCTTCAAGGAGTTCAACAAGAGCCGCGGCAAAAGCAGCTTCTCTGTGGCCCTGTTCGGTAGCAAGGATCCGACGATCTCGGTCGTGCTCCTGGAGGATACGGCCGCGGTGTTCGGCTTGGTGATCGCCTTCTTGGCGATTGGCATTGCCGCGCTCACGCGCCACCCCATGGCGGACGCCCTGGGCTCGATCGTGATCGGCGTGCTCTTGTGCGTGGTCGGGCTGTTGCTCGCCCGCGATACGCGCAGTCTCTTACTCGGTGAAGGCGTCTCGCCCGAGGTCCGCGAACGCACGCTTCGGCTCGTGGAAGGCACACCCCGAGTGCTCAAAGTCACCCAATTCTTGAGCATGCACCTGGGGCCGGAGGCGGTGATTTTGGCGCTCAAGGTGCGCTTCGAACCCGCGATGGCGCTAGAAGAAGTCGAACGTGTGATCGACGACATCGAACAGCGCGTACGCGCCGAGCTGCCGGAAATGCGCCGAATTTTCGTGGAACCCGATAGCGACTACGACGCTGCTCTCGATCTCTCGCTGCGCGCCGTGCGCTGAACGCTCACCACTTCACGGTCACGCTCGGCGGCTGTAGCTCGGCATCGGCGTGTCCGAGCTCGACGCTGACCTTGACCGCGGCGGAGCCGTGCTTCTTGAGGTCGAGATTGCCCAGCTTGCTCAGATCGGCGCGCGGGATCACCTGTTCGGGTCTGAGCGCGTGGATCACCTCTGGAGGACCGCTGACGGTGACATCCACGGTTCGCGGCACGGTCTGACTCCCTGGCAGACCCACCACTTCGACCGGTCGATTTTCGAACTTGGCTTCACTCACCCGGCGCGCGACCGTGACGCTGACATTCGCCGACGCCGGCCCGATGTAACGCGCGCGAACCGGCGGCGCGTCGATGGCGATTCGGCGGCGGTGCACGCCCGCGCTCAGGCCGGAGACGTCGAAGGCGGCGAGCCGAGCGAACTGCATCACCTCGACGACGCTCACCGGACCGCGCACCGTGAGCTGCGTGGGATCGACGTCCAGCTCGCCCTTGACTACGTAGCCCTCGGCGGGCTGCCCAGTAATCGCAGCCTGCAGCGGGATCTGGCGGGTGACGACATCCTCCCACTCCAGCTCGATCGCGGGCGGATCGATGATGGTGATGGTCGTATCGGGTGGAAAGGCGAAATTCTTCGGCTCGAAGCCGATCGACTCGCGGTGACCATCGCGCAAATCGATTTCGATCGGCACGATGCCGGTCTGAATTTGGCGATCGATGGCGCGAGCCGGACCACGCAGGGTCACGTGAATGCTGGCCGGGATCGGCGTCATCAGCTCCCGCTCTGCGCTCTCCGGTGGCAAGCGCATCACGATTGGCACTGGGATCGTGCGCTGCTGCTCGTCGGTCTGGCCCTGTAAGAACGCAAACAGCCCGAGCGCGAACGTCAGCGCGAGCGCCTTGAGCCCGAGGTTTTCGGTGAAGGATTCACGCAGAAAGCCCAGGAAGCTGCTGAGCAGGGACGACAGCATCACGGTTCACTCTGACGGGAGCCATCATCGCCATCGGGATCGTCGCTGGCGTCCGGATCACTACCCGGCCGTGAGAGCGCCTCCGGAGTCGAGGTCGAAGTGGAGGCGGTGAGCGGGGTGCGCAGCGGAGGCATCGCCACCGGCGGCGGGATCGATGGGCGTAACGGCGGCGGAGCCTCGCTCGTCGGACGCACGCGTGGGCGCGCGGGTGAGGGCTCGGGCTCGGTCAAGCTGATGCGGGGATGCGCGCCGGTTTCGGACTCGACCGAACGGCGCGACAGGCGCCCAGCGTCGGCCGAGTCGACGCTGCTGCGGCGCGCGTTGACGGTGTCGAGCGAGCGACGAGATACCTCTGCCGAGGCGCCGTCGCGGAGTGTCTTGGGCAGCGCCTTCCGGGTCTTCTTGCGCACCTTCGGGCTGAAGATCGCTTCCAGCATGGTGCGGAGCTTTGCGCCGTCCAGGTTGCTGGCGATGTTGCCGTTGAAGCAAAAGCTGATCGTGCCGCGTTCTTCGCTGACGATCACGACCACTGCGTCGGTCTCTTCGGTGATGCCGAGCGCGGCGCGATGGCGAGAACCGAAGCTGTCGTCGACCACGCGCCCTTCGGGCATGGGGAAGAACACGCCGGCTTTGGCGATGCGGTAATTGCGAATGATGACGGAACCATCGTGCAGCTTGTTCACGCCTTCGGGGATGAACAGCGTCACCAACAGCTCGCGCGTCACCTGTGCATCGAGCACGTGGCCCTTGTGGACACCCACGAACTCGTCGAGGTTCGCGTCTTGTTCGAAGGTGATCAGCGCGCCGATGCGGTGCCGTGCCAAATCCGTGGCCGCCTCGACCACGGCGTCGATCAGCTTGGATTCTTGAGTCCGGGCCAAACCGCCGAACCAGGCGCGGCTGCCGACGCGCTGCAGACCTCGCCGAATGTCGTTCTGGAACACGACCACGATGATCAAGATCATGCTCGAGATCAGCGCGCCCATGATGTTGAGCACGGTGACGAGCTGCAGGACCTGCGCGACGATGTACAGCACGAACACCATCGCCAAGCCCATGCCGACCTGCATCGCGCGCGTGCCGCGCAAGACCAGGAGCGCTCGGTAGACGATGTAATAAACCAGGAAAATATCCAGCACGTCGCGCACGACCTGAAGCGGCGTGAGCGATTCGAAGAACGCGTACAGGCTACCCAGCATGTGCCGCCTCTGTCGCGAGCTGGCTTTCGCGCCCGAGCTGGCTTGCGCGTTCCACCACGGCCGCCACTCGCAACGCTTGAGCGACCTCGCGAACGTCGTGCACGCGCAGGATGGCTGCGCCGCGCGCCGCAGCGAGCAGGCACGCAGCGACGCTGCCGCCCAGCCGCTCACTCGGCGGCGCGCCGTCGACCGACGCCAGGAACGACTTACGGCTCGCGCCCACGACCATCAGGCCTTCGCTCTGGAACTCTGCCAGGCGCGCGAGCAGCGTGTACGATTGCTGGGCGTTCTTGGCGAAGCCGAGGCCGGGGTCGAAGTAGATGTCTTCGGCCGACATGCCGACGGCCAGCGCGCGGGCGCGCGCGGCGCGCCATTCACGGCGCACGTCTTCCACCACGTTTTGATAGCCCGCGTCGGGGTAGACGGAAAACCCGGCCATGCTCGCGGCCGGCCCGCGTGCGTGCATGATGATCAATGGCGCGCCGTGCTCGGCGCAGGCACGCGCCAAGTCCTCGTCCGCCAGGCACGAGACGTCGTTCACCAGGTGCGCGCCCCGGGCGAGCGCATGACGAGCGACCACGGCGCTCGCAGTGTCGACCGAGATCAGAGCCCCGCGCGCCGAAGCGTAGCTCAACGCTGGCTCGAGCCGCGCCATTTGCTCTGAGGCGGGAATGGCCGCGGCACCCGGGCGTGTCGACTCGGCGCCGATGTCAATCAGGTCAGCGCCGCCTGCGAGCAGCTGATCGATGCGCTGCGTGGCATTTTCGGCGTTGTCGTAGCGACCGCCATCGAAGAACGAATCAGGAGTGACGTTGAGCACTCCCATGAGCAAGACCCCGCGCTCGCGGCGCAGATTTTCGATGCGAGTCGAGACGGGTCCCACCACTATGCGGTAGCAAGATGTGCGCCGCAGCGCAAGCATTCGGAAGCCGCTAATCGCCGGCTAAATAAGCGAAGGAATGCGCTCCCTGGGCTACCGAAATTTGCGCATGTCCCCGGGCTCCGAGAACGCCCGCCATATTTCCGGGTAGACTCGGCTGATGCTGCCTCCGGTCACGGCCCCCTCTGCGTTCGCTGCGCGTCGACAGCGACTTTCCGCTCGATTCACGCAACTCGCCTCGCTCGCTGGCGCCGGAAACGGCGAGTCTGCGCTGATCGTTTCGGGACTCGCCCGACCTCGGAATTTTGCGGGCAATCGCTATCCGTTCCGGGCAGAGAGTCATTTTCTGTACTTCGTGGGTCGGGCGATCGAGGGCGCTGCGCTGTTAGTGGAACCCGAAAAGTCGACGCTTTTTGCGCCGACCCCCGACCCCGAGGCCGAGCTGTGGGCGGGACGCCAGCCGGGGCTCGACGAATTGTCGCGCGAGCTCGAGCTCGAAGTGCGACCGATCGCAGAGCTGAAGGTCCCCGGATCGGTCGCGACCCTGCCGGCGCAGGACGCAGAGAGCGCGACCTGGCAGAGCGAGATCTTGGGCCGCGACGTGATTCACGGTTCGGGCTTCGAGCTCGAAGGCGCGGATCGCACGCTGAGCGAAGCCGTGATCGAGCTCCGGCTCGAACACGACGCGGCGGCCATCTCGCAGCTGCGCTTTGCCGCGCGCGTGGCCGAGCGCGCGCATCGTGCCGGCATGCGTGGAACGAGGCCGGGGATGCGTGAATTCGGCGTGCGCGCCGCGATGGAAGGCGCGATTGTCGCCTCGGGTTGCGGCTGTTCGTACAACTCGATCGTGACCGTGCACGGCGAGGTTTTGCACAACGAACGCCACGACGGGCTGCTCGCCGAGGACGACCTGTTGCTCGCCGACGTGGGCGCGGAAACGCCGGAAGGTTGGGCTTCGGACGTGACCCGAGTGTGGCCGACGCGCGGGCAGTTCTCGAGCACACAGCGGGCAATTTACGACGCCGTGCTCGCTTCGCAGCTGGCGGCCATCGCCGCGGTGAAGCCGGGGGTGCGCTACCTGGACGTGCACCGGGCAGCGGGTCTGGAGCTGCTGCGCGGACTGATCGAGCTTGGCATCTTCCGCGGTGAGCTGGAAGACTTGTACGCGCGGGGGGCCGCGGCATTGTTCTTCCCGCACGGCATTGGTCACCTGCTGGGCCTGGACGTGCACGACATGGAAGACCTGGGCGATCGCGCGGGCTACGCTCCGGGGCGCGAGCGCAGCAAGAACCCCGGCGATCGCTATTTGCGCTTGGACCGCGATCTACGGCCGGGCATGTGCGTGACCATCGAACCCGGGTTTTACCAAATCCCCGCGCTGCTCACGAACGTCTCCGAGACGGCAGAGCTCGAATCGGCGCTCGATCGCCAGCGCTTGGCCGAGTTCGCGGACGTGCGCGGCATTCGCATCGAAGACGACGTGCTCGTCACCGAAGATGGCTGTGAAGTGCTGACTCGTGCCATCCCGAAGACGATCGACGAGGTCGAGGCCGCGGTCAGAGATCGGTGATCTGATAGTCCTTGATCTTGTACAGCAGCGCGCGGTGGCTGATCTCCAAGACCTCCGCCGCGCGCGTGCGGTTGCCCTTGGTTCGCTGCAAGGCGCGTCGAATCAAGATCTCTTCCACGATACGCATCGTCTTTTTTACGCTGAGCTCACCGCTGGCCAGCTGCGTTTGCACCGGATCGCGCGCCTCACGCAGCCGCTCCGGCAGATCTTGGGCCACGATTTGATCGCCCTCGGCCAAGACCATCGCGCGCTCGATCGTGTTCTCGAGCTCACGCACGTTGCCGGGCCAAGGGTACTCGAAGAGCAAGCGGCGAGACTCGGTGTCCAGGCCACGGATCGAGGTGCCGAGGCGCACGTTGTTGCGCGCCACGAAATGATCGATCAAAAGCGGGATGTCCTCGCGCCGATCGCGCAGGGGCGGGACCTGGATCGGCAGCACGTTCAGGCGATAGAAGAGGTCCTCGCGAAAACGCCCGGCCTTGGTCTCGTTCAACAAATCGCGGTGGGTCGCGGTGATGATGCGCACGTCGATCTTGATATCGCGCGTGTCTCCCACGCGGCGGATCTTCTCGTCTTCGAGCACGCGCAGCAATTTCACCTGCAGCGCGAGCGGCAGCTCGCCGATTTCGTCCAGGAACAAGGACCCGCCGTCGGCTTCTTCGAACAGCCCGCGTCGATCTTGGACAGCGTCGGTGAATGCGCCCTTTTTGTGACCGAACAGCTCACTTTCCAGCAAATTCTCGGGGATGGCCCCGCAGTTGACGGCGACGAACGGACCGCCCTTGCGCGTGCTGCGGTGGTGAATGGCGCGCGCGACCAGCTCCTTGCCGACGCCGCTCTCGCCTGCCACGAGCACCGTGGTCTTGTATTCGGCGATTTTGGAGATGGTGCGGAAGATGTCGAGCATCTTCTGGCTCTTGGCCAAGATGTCGTCGAAGCGATGCTCTTTGCGGATCTCGTCGCGCAACGCGCGGTTTTCGCGACGGAGCAGCTCGCGTTCTTCGGCCTTGCGCAACGTGAGCACGACCTCGTCGGGCTTGAACGGCTTCTGCACGTAGTCGTAGGCGCCGGCCTTCATCGCCTCCAGCGCTTGGTCCATGTTGCCGTAGGCGCTCATCACGATCACCGTGGCCTCATTGCCCTTGGCCTTCAGGGTCGTGAGCAGATCGAGCCCGCCCATCTTGGGCATGCGCACGTCGGTCAGCACCACGTCCGGACCGAACGAATCGACCAGGGTCAGGGCGTCCTCCCCGCTCTCCGCGGTCTCCACCTCATAACCGTGCCGCCGAAGCAGGGTGCGCAAAACCAGCCGCAGATTCTCTTCATCATCGACAACAAGGACTCGGCGCACTGTGCAAAAAATGCTAGCCTACCAGGCCGGATCCAGCAACTCCTGCGTAGTCGGGTTCGAGCGGGTTTCGTTTCGTTATCCCCGCGAATCTGATAGGAAATCGCCCAGGTTCTCGGAACCCGGCACGGGCTCCCGGAGAGGCAAACCGGCCCCCGACGCCCACCCCAAACAAGGACCCACCCCCATGCTTTGCGGAGTCGATCAACTATTCACCGGCCAGCTCTCTGGCTTGCGCCGTCGCTTGCGCGGCAGTCGCTTGGGAGTGCTCACGCACGCGGCCGCCGTCGATCGGCGTGGGCGACACCTACTCAGCGTGCTCGAAGAGCTGGGCGCCTCGCCGCGCTTGATCTTCGCGCCGGAACACGGGCTCGAAGCCACCGCGCAAGCCGAAGAGGCCGTGGGCTCCGAGGCCGCGGACGGCAAGACGCCGATCTTCAGCTTGTACGGCAAGACCAAAGCAGCGCTCACTCCGGCACCGGAGCAGCTCGCGGAGATCGATCTGCTGTTGATCGATCTCGCGGACGTGGGCAGCCGTTACTACACCTACGTGTGGACCGCGCTGCTCGCCGCGCGCGCTGCCAGCGCCGCCTCGATTCACACCGTCGTGCTCGACCGGCCCAATCCGATCTCCGGCGATCCTGCGACTCTGGAGGGCGCACCGCAGCAAGAGGGCTTCTTGTCCTTCGTAGGCTTGGAGGCATTGCCGATCCGTCACGCACTCAGCATCGGTGAGCTGCTCGCGCAGTTCATGGAGCGTGACGGCAAAGCGCTCGGCCCAGAGGGCGCGCTGTCGGTCGTGTCGCTGCTGGGCTGGGAGCGCTATCGCGGCGCGGAGGCTTGGGGACGACCGTTCGTGATGCCATCGCCCAACATGCCTACGGCCGAAACTGCCCTGGTTTATCCCGGTGGCTGCTTGGTGGAGGGCACCAACTTGTCCGAGGGTCGCGGCACCACCGCGCCGTTTCAGCTGATCGGCGCGCCGTTCTTGGATGGAGAAGCCCTGGCAGAGGCCTTGATCGCTTCGGGTGCCCCGGGCGTTCAAGTGCGGCCGGTCGCGTTCCGTCCGAGCTTCGAGAAGCACGCTGGCCAAACCTGTCGCGGCGTCATGCTCCATGTCACGAGCCCGCAGTTGTTTAGGCCGGTGGCGACGTACTTGCGGTTGATCGCACTGGCACGCGCGCAGGCGCCCGAAGCCTTCGCGTTTCGCCACACGCCGTACGAATTCGAGACCGAGGTGCCCGCGTTCGACTTGCTCACCGGGTCGGCGGCTGCGCGCACCGCGCTCGAAGCGGGTGCGTCCGCGGAAGACGTCGTATCGCTCGTGGCACCCGTCGCTGCATCGTATGCAGAAGCGGTGTTGGCGGCCGAAGCCCGCCTCGAACGCGCGCAGGCGTGATGCGCTCGAATAACTCGAGCAGGTAGTCGAGCTCCGACGAGCCGACACCGACGCATTCGGATAGGGGTCAGTGCGGCAGGTCCGAAAGGCTCACGCCCAGGACCTGCCGCGCGAGCGTCTCCAGCTCCGCGCGCGGGCCGCTGAAGTGATACGTTTGATGTTCGTGGCTCAGCGACTCACCCGGCGCGAGCGCTGCCGCCGGCGAGCTCGATTCGATCTCGTAGAAGCCACCGAGCGGCGGTATGCCCGGAGCGGGTGGGCCGTCGTTGTAGCTGTTGATCACATCGCCCGCGTACGGCTTTGCTTGGCGTTCCCACATGCTGTTCACGTACTGAGTCGCGCCGCTCGGCTTGGTGTACAAGACCAGGGTGAGGAGCTGCGCGGCCTCGCTGTAGCTGCCGAGCGCGCGCTTGGCGCGAGTTGGCCCCAAGCCAATCTTGCTGCGATATTGGCCGTCCGCGCGGAACGCGAGAAAGCCCTTCTGCTCGTTCACCAGTAAACGGTCCGCGGGCACCTTGCCGAAATACGCATCGTTGACGATCGCACCCGAGGCCGCGGTCTCGAACGGCACGATCACCTGGGTCCCCGGCACCGGCGCGAACATACCCAAGATCCACACGCTGAGCAGACCGCTCGCTTCCTGCCAGGGCTCGGCGCCGGTGTTGGTCAGCTTGTTTTCACTCGAAAAGCCAACCCAGCTGAGTGACGAGGGGAGTGGGAGCCCGAGCCGTTGACTCGCTTGCTCGGTCGAAAACACGGTGAGTTTGCGCTCGACTTCGACCTTGAACACGCGCTGCTCGTAGTTTACGACCGAAAACGCGTGCGCGTAGCTGACGCTCGTGGCGCTCTCGGCGCGAACTTGCCAAGCGCCCTCTTGCAGCTCGTGGGGCGTTTGCCAAAATTCGAAACTGAACGGTTTCGAGGTCGGAAAATACAGACCGTATTGCCCGCCCTCCGGCCCGAGCCAGAAGCGGTCTTCACCGCCGTAATTGTCGAACGCGGTACCGGTATGGCCCGCCTCGATGAACTGACGATTGATGAAACCGAGACTCGCGGCACCCGCCGACACCGCGCTCGTCATGACTCGCGCTTGGTATTGTCCGGACACCGCGATCCGGCCGCCGCTCGGCGAGGTCAGCACCTTCAGCGGAGCGTGCTTGGACAAGAACGCGACGTCTTCTTCGAAGGTCTTGGAGGAGGACTGGGGTGTCGGGGAGGGCATGCTTGGTTTGGCAGCGTTGTTCGGCACTGCAGGTGATTGACAGGAAAATACGAGCACACTCAAGCTCAACGGCAATGCGTACTGATACCACCCGCGGACCATTGCTCGAACCTTAGGGCCCGCGAACGGGGAAGTCGATCGATTTGTGGGACCAGATGGGCTGCCCCGTGCGTGAGACGACGCTTCGCGACCGGCGTCCTCGCGCTCCGCGCTGCGGGCGCCGGGCTGCCCAAGCGCTGGCCTCCGGCCAGCGCGGTGCGCCGGAAGTCGGTGGCAGCCGTAGCTCACTCGAGAGTGCCCGCCCAGTGTTCGTGATCACCATGGCCGCCAATTGGCACTCTCGGGGGTGGGATCCTTCGCGCCAGAAAGTCGTTCGTGCACCAATGCCGTTCGGTCAAGGCTGCGACCGCGGAATAGATCGCTCGTTCGCTACAGAGAGAACCGCGACGGTCCTCTCGCGCGCGGGAAGATTCGGTTCGAATTCGTCGAATTCGAACTGTGTTTTTCAGGTGTAATGGGCACCTCGCACATCAAGACGCCGCCTTCAACCCTTGGGCGCGGCGATCCCGAGCTTGGGTGCTAACCGAACGGCATTGGTTCGTGCACGGATACGTTTCTTCTTCTGCGGGAGGCGCCTCAGCCGAGCACTTCGTGCTCCGCGCACCAAACTCGACGTCGAAGTACGTGCACGACATGAGTCTTGCGGTCGAGCGAGTGGGTACGAGCGCCGCCCGGCGGTGGGCTCGCTCTCTGGCTGCGGCCGCAACGCGACGCCGAAGGCTGCGACGGGGTTCGACGTTCTCGCGTGACCATCAACCCCCAATCCATCGCCACGCGAGCGATTGGGCCTTTGGCCCACGCGGGTGGCCGCGGCGCATCGGGCGCACTTGATGAATTCGCACTGGAGGCGGTAGCGTCGTCGGACGCCTCGTCGAAGTGGCGCGGCGGAGCCCACGAAACGCGCCTAGAAGGTTGGCTGAGAGTTGAAAAAGTCCCTCGAAAAACTCGTTTCGCAAGTGATTGCCACGGGTAAATTCGAGACCTTCACTGACCCGAGCTCTCCCCCCGCGCGGATCGCTCGCGCCGCGCTGGAGCTGTTTGCCGAACATTCGTACGAGGGGACCACCACCAAGGCCATCGCGGATCGCGCTCGGACCACCGAGCGCACCCTCTTCAAACACTTCGAGAGCAAGGACCAGCTTTTCGCGCGTACGGTCTTCCCAGCCTTCTTGCAAGCATGGACGTCTACCATTGCGGAGCCCGCCGCGAACCTGCTCGAGGCCCGTCGTGGAGATTTTCGCAAGACCTTACGGGCGCTGCTCGTCAACCGCATTGCAATCGCGGTGGAGCATCCAGCCATCGTCATCATGATGTGGCGTGAGCTGTTGATTCGCCCGGCATTTCGCAGCGCTCATCGCAAAGTCCTGGCTCGTCGTGGAAAACCCATCGTCGAGACGTTCATCGCGCGGGGCAAGAGCAGCGGCCAGATCCGCGAACTGCCCACGGAGGCGATCCTGCGCGCAATCACCGCGCAGCTCGTTGGCTATTTGGTCATGCGCTTGGTGCTCGCCCCCGAACAAGCCTGGGACACCGAGGCTGACGCGGATCAGATTCTCGCGCTCATCATGCGCGGAATTGGCCGCGACCGTCGCCGCAGATAGCTCATTTGCAACAGCAGCGACGCCTGCGTTCTCGATCAGTTTCGTCGGGATTTCGCCAGCAGCTCCGCGCACGATGACGAATCGGCGAGCAGCGGCCCCAGCTTGACTAGCATGTACAGTGAATACTATACCCGGGCGAGAGACGGCCAAGAACCGAGGCAATGCGCTCGGCACGAGGCACGCGCGCCCGCGGGAGACCCGATGGAGACGATGTTTCGAGTGCCCGGTGCGCGTTCCACCTCGACGAGCTCGCGCGTTGCCGTTGCCGCGCTCGCGATGACAATCGTTCTTGGACGACGCTCGCTCGCGCTCGCTGAAGGGGAGCCGCCGCCCCCCGCCGTGAATGCAACCTCAGCCGGAACGCCCGCTGACAGCCAATCGGCCGAGACCGCCCCGGCCGCTCCCCCAGCCGCGGAGACGACGCCTGCCGCGAAGCCGGACGACGCGAAGGCGGGCGACAAAGACCAGAAATCGGAAGACCAGAAGGCGGAGGACAAGAAGGCGGAGGACAAGAAGGCGGAAGACAAGAAGAAGAGCAAGGAGCCGACCTTCGCGGTCGTGCCTGGGCCCTTCTACAACCCGAATCTCGGCCTTGGCCTCAACGTCATTCCGATGTTGATGTTCCATCCGAACAAGAGCGACACAGTCTCGCCGCCTTCGATCGCGATATTGAACCTGCTCTATGCCGTCAAGCCGCCGTTCGACGAAGCGAAATCACGACAGAGCTTCGTCGTTACCGCGGCGAGCAGGCTGTTTCTCGACGAGGACCGCTGGCGCGTCGTCGGCTTCGCCGGCTACATCAACCTTTTTCAGGAGTTTTACGGCGTCGGCGGTGGTGCCGACCCGGTGGCCTCGAACGCTCAGTTCAGCTACCGGCTGGAGCAGGTGATCGCCATTGCTCAGCTGTATCGGCAGGTCTTGTGGAAGGGCTTCTATGTGGGCGGCCTGCTCGGCTTCACTGCGTTTCACACCAAGACGGACGATCCAGCGGGTCAAGCGACCTTGGAGGCTCTCGGCTCCGGCGCCGACTGGCGCGCGCAACCCAACGTCGGTCTGCTCTCGGCTTACGACACGCGAGCCAACAAGTATTACCCGTCGCAGGGCGTATCCTTCAACCTGCGCGTGAACGGAAGCTTCAAATCGGACGAGGAGTACGTGCTCCTCGCGCCGAGCTTCAACCAGTACTTTCCGTTGCTCGGTGGGACCGACAAACTGGTCCTCGCCTATCGCGTTTTTGGGCAGTTCGGATTCGGCAACTTACCCATCTCTGCCTACGCCCACTACGGCATGCGCGGCACCACGCTCGGTTACGAGTCGGGCGAATACATCGACAAGAAGATGGCCGGCCTCGAGGCAGAGATCCGCTGGCTGGCCTGGTGGCGACTCGGGCTCGAGGCTGGCACCGGGGTCGGCAAGGTCTTCGCCGAATTCGCAGATTTTCCCGATGCGGCGTGGCTGCCCGGGGTCTGGGGCAGCACCACGCTCAAGGTGATGGAGAAGCAGGACATTCGCGCCCGCGCCACGGTGGCGTACGGCAAATCAGGCACGCTGTTCTACTTCACCGTGGGTCAGAACTTCTGAGTCCGAGCTATCGAGTCTGCTCTTCACAAGGTCGCGTTGAGGTAAGCCGACAGCCAGGCCAGCGCGGCGTTCCAATTGATGGCTTCTTCGTTGGCGCTGTAGGCCTCGATGTGATCGACGTAGCAGGTCTGCCCGATGCAATGCGGGTGCATGCCTTTGGAGTACGGATCTTGGAGATCCGAGTTGGGGCCACCCGCGAGCACTCCAGGCGGCGGCGGTGGAAACTTGGGGTCGATGGAGTGCGCCCACAGCCTGTGATGCGGGTTGGTCAGCGCTCGCGTGCCATAGCCGCTGACGTAAGATCTTCCGAGCGCGTTGCGACCGAGCACGTAGTCCATTGCGGCCACGGCGCCCTCCAGGAAGCGCGCATCTTTGGTGAAGGCGTGGGCGTAGGCAAGGATCAGCCCGTTGTTCACGATGAACGAGTTGGAACCCCAGACATAGTGCGACCCGGTGTACGGTTGCCCGAAGCCATCGGCTTTGGAGAGCGCGAGGTATTTTTCCGCAACCGCGACGACGCTCTTGCGATTGGCTTCACGGACCGCGGGCGTGCTGCGCGCTGCCAGTGCGAGCGTGAGCGTGCCGAGCGCGTCGGTGGTTCGCCAGTCGAAGGCTTCGGGTGTGGCGCTCTCGTGCGCCTGCAAGCGAAGGTAGTGCGGGCTCTTGCTCACGACCGCGAAGAAGGCCGGGTCGCCGGTGGTGGCGAACAGCTCGGACGCTGCCCAAAAGCGCTCATCGCTCAGGTTTGCGTCGTCGTAAGGTCCGCCGCCGTGGTTGTCGTCCTTGCCAATGAGCAGAGCGGGATGTGCTTCGGCCGCCGCCCACGCGCGCTTGGCCGCGGCCAGGCAGCGCTCTGCGAACTTGGGATCGAAGCGCGCGAACACGCGTGCGGCTTGGGCCGCGGTCGCTGCCAGATTCAAGGTGGCTGCGGTGCTGACGGGTCGCAGCAATCGGGGCGTGGAACCGAGCACCGGCAGTGTGCCGAGTGCGCTCCAATCCGTGTCGTGCATCTTGTGATGAACCAGGCCGGCGTTCGGGTCGCCGGCGGGCACTTGCATCTTGAGCAGCCATTCCACTTCCCAGCGCGCTTCGTCCAGCAAATCAGGCACCTGGTTGCCGCTTTCTGGCAAGTGGAGCTCGGAGTCCTTCGCGCCGGTGACCGGCAGATTCAGTTGCTGAGTGGCTTCCCAGAGATTCAAGAGCAGCCAAGCGCTCAGGCCACCGTTGACGACGTACTTGCCGAAGTCGCCGGCGTCGTACCAACCCCCGCTGACGTCGAGCGCATAGCTGCACTTGGCGTCTGGTGCACAGGGCACCTGCTTGTCCGTCGGGTGCCCGGCGGGCCGCACCCAGTGCTGCTGCTCGACGAAGGGCTGCTCGAGCGCGATGCCGCTGCGCGTATAGTAAAAATAGCGCAGCGCGTCTCGGGAGAGCCGTTTGAGCGCGGCCGGCTGGATCGAAAATGCGTCGCTCGTGACCACGCTGCCGCTCGCGTCGGGTGCGCCGAGACGAAGGCGCAGGCCCTCTGCCGTGCCGTTGTACGAAGAGAAATCGATGCGCTGGACGAACGAGCCGCTCGTGGGATCTTTGCCGAAGGGCTGAGTCGTGCCGTGGTGAACCACCGAGCCTGCGCTGCTCACGAGCTCGAACGGGACGGCTTGCTTCGCGATGCGCTCGGCATCGGTTCCTTTCACGACCCAGGTAGCGCGCTTGGGGCCTTTGGGAAAATAGCCCACTTGATTGACGCGAATCGCCGGGATCAGTGGCTCCGGTGCCTTGGCCACCGGGGTGAACGCCGGATCGGTGAGGTGCAAATCGTCGATACAGATCGTCACCGGCCCTTTGGCTCCCGGATCTCCCAAATGGAATGCAAATTCTGCGGTGGGATCGTCGGGCGCGTTCGGCGTGAAGCTGCCCGTGAACGTCTGGCGTGAACTCGTGACGCGGGGCACGTCCGACCAGTAGCTCGTGTAAGGTGGCCCCGACATGCCGATCTGAGCGCGGACTTGGATCGGCGCGGACGCCCACAGCGAATAGCGGACCGAGTACGTGTGGCCCTTTTGGATCGTCATCTCACGATGACGAAGTTGAACGTCCCAGGCATTCTTTCCGGGATGATCGATGCGCGCACAATACCCGCCGTCTTTGAGTAGGGTGTCGCCCGTCGCAGGTTCGAGGAACAAGGGCATCCAGGGCAAGGTCCGGTCGCCGTCGAAGGTCGAACGTCCGAGCAGCTCGCCACCCGCCGGAGTGCTGGAGGGCACGACCGAGGGGGTAGGGGCCGCCGCGGCGGGCGCGTTCGGCTGTGCGCGCTTCGGCACGCACGCCGGCCCCACGCTGCACAGTGCGCAGCTGGTCAAGGCGAGCACGCTGCCGGCTGAAAAGCGGGGCGTGCGGAGGGGGCGGGAGGGGTTCGACGGGAGAGTCTTTTTCATGGTTAAGGGAGCAATCTTTCTCACGGAGCCGCTGACCCGACGCAGAGCGCCAGTTAGCACACGGTCTGGCCTAGATGGCAGCAGCCGGCTCTGCTGATCACGCATTTTTTTGCGCGCGGCAGCTGGCCTCATCTGCTCGGAAGCCGCGAACTTGGCCCGAGCTCGCCGCTTCAGGCATGGGGGAAAGCACCATGCGTCGCCGCACCGTTTTGGCTGCATTGGCCCAAATTTCGTTGCATTCCGCGACTGGGCTCGCGCAAAGCGAACGGGCCGTGAACCGAGCTCGGCTCAAGACGCTGGAGCGCGACTTGCTCGGCACGACCTTGGTGCTCGGCCTACCGCAGGCGCCGTTCTCTGGGACGGGCCACGGGGACGATACGGTGATCGTGTTCGTGCCCGACAAGTATCGCTTTCAGGCCGATGAAGGCGTGTCTGCGCTGGTGCATTTTCACGGCCACAACAGCAGCGCCGAACGCGCGATTTCGGCGCACGCGTTGCGCGAGCAGCTCGTCGACAGCCGTCAGAATGCGATCCTGGTCGTGCCGCAACTGGCCTTGTTCGCGGCCGACTCCTCGTGCGGAAAGCTGGCTTCGGCCGGCGCGCTCGCGCGTCTCTTGGGCGGAGCCGTTTCGACCGCAGCGCGAGTCGGACGAACAAGCCTCGGTGATTCGCGCTTCCCCGAGCGCCCACAGCTCGGCCGCGTGTGTCTGTCGGCGCACTCCGGTGGCTATCACGCCGCCGCCTGCAGCCTGCGCGATGGCGGCGTGGATGTCTCGGAGACTTATCTGTTCGACGCGCTCTACGCCGAAAGCGAAGTATTCCGCGAGTGGGTCCTCGAGCGGCGCGATGACCCCGCGACGACGCGTCACAAATTGGTGAGCTACTTCACCGTCGGCACTGCGACGGAAACGCAAAACCAAGGCTTGCGCGCGGCGCTCGAGCGCTCGGGGGTGCGCGTTTCGCAAGAGCTGCGCGAAGGCGCGCTTTCGCGGCGAGATTTATCGCATGCCGGTGCGGTCTTCGTGCGCACAGGTGTAGCTCACTCGTCGGTCACCTGGGAAACGAACGCCCTGCGTGACGTGCTCTACGCATCGATGCTCCCGCGACATTTGAATTCGAGCTGGTTCAAGGAACGCGGCGGTGCGAGATTGATCGAGCGCCGTAGCGTCAGCCGCAAGCGCTCTTCCGGTTGAGCGACTCGGCTCGCGAGCTCACGGCTTCACGAACGCGCTTTGTCGACGGCTCCACGGGAGCGATGCACCCGCGCACGCGCTCGGGAATGATGGCTGCGCTTCTGAGCAGCCCTGAAACCCAACTTCATTGTACGAACGTGCGCGCGCGAGCAGAAGCGAACGGCTCGCTTCGAATCGACCACTTGTCCGGCTCAGCGAGTCGCGGAGTTGCGGTGGAGCGGCGGTCGAATGGCGATGCAATTCGTCACCGTTGAGCGGCCGATAAAAATTGGGCTCTCGATCAGTCAATGTTTGCCGAAAAAAACGCGCGCGCACGCTCACGAGATTTGTCTTGATCTCGAATCAGGTGCTGCGTATGGTCTGCCCGCGCTCCGGGGTAGCTGCGTTTTTGTTCGTTTGCCGCATTGGGGATTCGGAAGCGGAGACTCGCAACAGGCGAATATCACCGCTCGGAACGTCGGGAGGCAGATGATAGCCAATCATCCGTGAAAATTGTGAACCGTTCGAGCCCTCACAGGCATCGAGATCGAGCGGAGGGTGCGGCGCACTCGAGGTTCGTGTTCGTCCGCACTGGCACCGCTGAGGTGTAGTTCGAATTCGTTCGGGGAATGGCAACCGTCGAGTCCATTTGGATTCGTGCGGAAGATTTGTGTCGAAACGAAGACAGTTTGCTGAGCGCGTTCGCGCAAAGGCGGCGGTGTATCAATCCGAAGGTGTGTGCGTGTTGCGATATTGCCGCCTCAACCGTTGAGTCGGTATCTCTACAACCAAAACTAAAAATCGAGGAGCGGTCATGGCAAGTCGTATCGAGTCGAAAAAGTCGCGACGTCTGCAGCTTCTGGAAACCTCCAAGTGGGCCGGGATGCTCCTGCCGTTGGTCTCGCTCTCCATCGGCGCTTGCAGCGCCTCGGACAACGGCACGCAGGAGGGTTCAACGCCGCGTGAAGGATTGTCCATCTCGTCCCCCACTGCAGAGGTGACCTGCGGTGGCGGTGAAGGTGGCGCCACCGCGACTGCGGGTGCCGGCGCTGGCGGGGTCGTTGCGGTCGCTGGCGCGGGTGCGGGCGGCACTTCGGATGTGGGAGGAGCGGGTGTCGGCGGCACCGTCCAGGTTGCCGGCGCGGCGGGCGTTTCGAGTCAGGCAGGCGCTGGCGCCGGTGGTACTGCAGGCGCGGCTGGCGCAGCCACTGCGGGAGCAGGTGCAGGAGGCACCGCGGGCGCGGCAGGCGCAGCCACTGCGGGAGCAGGTGCAGGAGGCACCGCAGGGGCTGCCGGCGCGGGCGGCAGCGGCGGACCTTGTGCAGGCCTGTGCTCTCCTCCGAAGAACATCACCTGGAGCGGCAGCTATCAGTCCGGTCAAATCGGCACGGGCGCGGTGTGCCTGCAAACGACGATGGTCGTACACGGCGGCAATTGCGGCAACTTCATCAGCCCGCGCTCTCTGACGGTGAACGGTCAATCGCGGCCATGTAACAACCTCAATTGGGCTACGATTCCACCCGCTCGCAACGGCGGCTACTGCGTCCAGACCACCGCTGGCAACCAGCCCTGGGCGTTCATCACCCTCTGGTAATTACTCAGCAACGGCGCGGCCGCCGCTTCGAAACTCCGCGAGGAGCCCGTTGCGGCGGTCGGTCGCTCGATCGTCCGCGCTGTGCTCGGCCTGTCCGACCTTGGGCGGATCGGACAGGCCGAACGAGAAGGTCTGATAGCTCTGCAACGAGGCGTGAGGCGATGCGACACTCGCGGCCTCGATCTTGGGTTGCTGCCGAGGAACCGTGCTGCACGCGATGAGTCCACTGACCAGTGCTAGTGCGATCCATTTCACGATGTCCTCCGATGATTGAGATTGAAAATTGTGGCGGCGGACACGTGCCGAATCGCCCGCACCGTCCCGACGAACAGAGCATGATTCGTGCCGCACGCGTGGGTCACTGCGATCGCTCAGCGCACTGAGCGTCATCACGCGCGAGACCGATGCGGCAAGGCGTTCGGATCATCGCTTTCTTGTGTGTGAAGCGGTTCGCTCGCGGGTCCCGATGGAATCGACAACGCAATCACGACTCCGAGCGCGATCGAGAAGACGGTGAGGCACGCGGGGTCGCGCGTGAGTGCTGCCTCCAGGCCGAGCGCAATGACCAGGCACAAACCTGTAAATTGCGCGATAAATGCCAGGAGAGATGCAAATCGGTTGGCCATTCTTCGTTCCTTCTGCAGCTGGCGTCTGCCTGACGAACAGCACGCCGCGTGCCAGCGGCCTAACCGCGCGCGACGGCGCTCATCCCGTCGCCAATCAACCGGCGCACGTCAGCGCGACGCAAGTCCGTGAGCACCGGGACCAATCGTTGGTCACGCGCCTAGCTCTGAGCTCGCTCCAGCCGCGCGCGTAACTGCTCGACCGAGATGTCTTCCATGTGGGCGAGTAGCTCATCCGACATGCGCGTCAGCCGCTCCAGGGTGGCGCGAGCGTCGCTCAGTTGTCCGGCGGCCGCCTGGTCTTCGAGCTCGGATGCTACCCCGCCAGCCAAGCTCGATACGGCAGAAATCATCCCGTAAACGCGATGTGCCGCCTCGCGCAGAGCCTGTGCATTCGAAGCTTGCAGACAATCGGCGGCGCGACCGAGCTCGGTTGGCAGATGCGCTCGCAGGGCCGCGCCCACTCGCTGCAATATCATCGCGTCCCCGCCGCAAGCCGCCAGCAACACTTGCGCGTCGATCAGTACCGACGACGCCTCCGACGACAGCAGCGGAGAGACCCGCTCGACTGCTGCCCAAAGCGAATCGGCATGCACGGGTTTCGCCAAAAAATCATCCATGCCCGCCGCTAGGCAGCGCTCCCGATCTTCCTTTCGTGAGCGCGCCGTCAAGGCCACCACGGGCAGGTGCCCACCTGTCGAGCGTTCGCGAGAGCGGATCCGCTGAATCACGTCGAAGCCGTCCATACCCGGCATGTGCAGGTCCAAGAGCATGAGATCGATGCCGCCGCGCGTCGCGAGCGAAAGTGCATCGAGTCCGTTGTTCGCAACCGTCGCTTGATGCCCTCGCCGCAGCAACAATTGTCGGATCAGTTGCGCGTTGAATTCATTGTCTTCGGCAACCAATACCCGGAGAGGCAAGCTGCGAGTCGCACCGCTCGTCGCGGACACGATGCTTGTCGGTGCGCCAAGTGCGAAGGCTGGTGCTGCCTCCACTTTTCGAGCGAAACGGGCGGTGAACGTGAACGTACTGCCTCGACCGGGTTCGCTGGTGACGCTGATCCCGCCTGCCATGAGCGCGGCCAAGCGCGTCGCGATCGTGAGACCAAGACCGGTGCCGCCGTACATTCGTGTCGTGGATGTATCTTGCTGCGCGAAGGCCTGAAAGATGACCGCTTGCTTTTCCAGCGGGATGCCAATTCCCGTGTCGCGCACGATGAAGCGCAATTCCAGCTCTCTGCCGGCTTCGAACGTCTCGCCAACCTCCACGCGTACCGACACCTCACCCTTAGCCGTGAATTTGACGGCATTCTCGACGAGGTTGATCAACACCTGACGCAGCCTGACGGCATCACCCGTCAAATCATCGGGAACATCTTCGGCGACGTTCCCAGTGAGCTGCAATCCCTTGGCGTGAGCGCGAATCACCAGCGCACGTAACGTGTCGGTCAGTTCTGCGCGGAGCGAGAAATCCCCGGTGTCCAGCTCCAGCTTGCCGGCCTCGATCTTGGCGAAGTCCAGCAAATCATCGATGATGAGCAGCAAGTTGTCGGCTGCTGATTTGACGGTTTGAAGCCACTGACGTTGTTCATCCCCGAGCGGGGTATCCAGCACGAGCTCCGTCATGCCCAAAATGGCATTCATGGGTGTTCGAATCTCGTGGCTGACGTTGGCCAGGAAGGCATCCTTTGCACGATTGCCGGCCACCGCTTCCTCTTTGGCGCTACGCAGTTCCTCTTCCAACCGTTTGCGATCCGTGATGTCGACACTGGTGCCGATCAGCCGAATCGCTTTGCCCTGCGCGTCACGCACTGCCAAGCCCCGGTTGAGTCGCCAGCAAACGGAGCCATCTTTGTGAAGAAGCCGACTTTCTACGTCGAGCTCCTTGGTGTCGCCGCGCAAGTGCGCATTCACCGCCTCGAACACGCGCGCCCGGTCTTCCGGGTGCCAGCGATCCGGATGAAATCGAGGCGAGCGGTGGTCGTCTCCTTGATTCTCGGGCTCGTAACCCAGCGACTCCCAGAGGTTGGTCGAATAAACGGGCGCGTCCTGCACACTGTGGTTACGCAGATCGAAGTCCCAAATCCCGACGTTCGAGCCGCGCAGCGCCTGTTCCAAGCGATCGTTTGCGAGTTGCAAGGCCTCAGCCGCCTCTGCACGCCGCCGCTGAGTCACATCACGGAACACCAGCACGACGCCGCTCGTGTCGCCGTCGTCGATGATTGGCGACCGCCGCTCGTCGATCGGCAGGCGGCTGCCATCCCGTCCGATCAGCGCCGAGTAACCCTCGTCCACCGTCACCCGAAATACGTCGTCCAAGGGGCGTCCGAGCGCTTCGTCTTGTGTCCAACCGGTCAGGTTTTCCGCAACTGGATTCATGAACGCGACGCGCGTCTGCTCGTCAGTCGCGATCACGCCATCTCCAATGCTCGACAACGTCAATGCGTAGCGTCGTCGCGACGCTTGGAGCTGCTCCGCGGCGCGCTTTGCGGCCGTGATGTCCATCAGCGCGCCGATGTACTCGCGGCGATCCAGGTCGCTTCTGACCGCTTTGGCCGAAACGTGCACATGCTTGACCACGCCATCTGGCATGAGCAATCGAAACTCGCTGACCCAGTCGGTCTGCTCGCCCAAGCGCCGTACCTGAGCAAGGACGCGCTCGGCGTCGTCCGGGTGGACGCGTTCCAGGACGCGCTCGGGCGTCGGCTTGACAGTCCGGTCGTAGCCGTAAATGGCGAACGCTTCGTCCGACCAAAACACTTCCCCGGTCTCGACGCCCCAGGCGAAGGAGCCGGTGCGGCTCAATCGTTGGGCCCCGTCCAAATACATATACGCGCGTCGGAGCTCGGCTTCCGCGACCTTCGCGGCAGTGATGTCCATGACCGAACCGACGTATTCGAGCCTACCGGACTCCGTCCGCACCGCGTGTCCGACGACGCGGACGTGCTTGCGCACACCAGCGTCGGTGGTGATACGGAACTCGCTCACCCAATCCTGCCCTTCGACCGAGCCGAGATGTGCCTGTCGCTCCGCAAACGCTCGGTCTTCTGGGTGCACGAGCCGAAGCACGTCCTCCGGAGTCTGCTTCGTACCCGGCGCGAAGCCGTAGATGCGGCGAGCCTCGTCGGACCAAACGATACTCCCGGGACCGATGGGCCAGCCGAAAGACCCGGTATGACTGAGCTTCTGAGCCTCGGCGAGATATTGATCCGTGCGCCGGAGCTCGCTGTAGAGCCGCGCGTTCTCCAACGAAATCGCAGCCTGGGAGGCCAGCACGCGCAGGATCGCGATTCGATCTGGCGTGAAGGCGTGCGACGTGAGGTCGTTCTCCAGGTACAAGATGGCAGTCAGCTCTGCCTGTCGCACGAGCGGAAAGCAGAGCACCGAACGAGAGCGCCTGCGCGAGAGATAAGCGTCGGAAGCGAATGGATTCGGCTTCGAAGCATCGTCCAGATTGACGATCTGCTGAGTCCGTACCACATAGTGCAAGATCGATTCCGGCAGCTCGCTGGCCGACGCCACTTTGCGCAGCAACTTCACGCTGACGCCCGCCGGTCCGGCCAGAGCTTCGGCCTGAATTCGGTGACCGTCTTCGCGAGTCGGAAAGATGAGCAGGCCGCGTGCGGCGCCCGCGTGTTCGACCGCGATCGCCATCAGTCGCTCGATCAGTCGCTCCAGCACGATTTCGCTAGAAACCGCCTTGGACATCTCGAGCACGGTGGTGAGATCCAGTTGCCGAGCGGGTGTCATCAGCGTCAGTGCATCGCTGGGCGACAATCCGCGATGGTTTCGATCGAGTTGGCGAACCTTGCCGAAGGCGCCCCAGCGCTCGAAGCACGCGCGCGCATTGCTGCGGAACGCTTGCGCGCTGGTACGTAAGCCGCGCGCCTCGTAGAAGCGCGCGGCTATCTCGTACGCGAGCGCCTCTTCGTGGACGAAACCGTTGACTCGAGCCAGCTCGATTGCCTTCTCGTATAGCTCCTCGGCGTCGAGCTTGCGATCTTCCAAGCGCGCGATCTCGGCTGCCAGCAGCGCCGTGCGTTCAGCCAAGGCCGGCAACTTCGCGAGGACTTCGTGGTGCTGCGACGCTGCGTCACGCTGGCCGGCCGCGGCCAGCGCGAGCCCACCGTAGAAATGGTATTCCGCCTCGTCGAAAAAGGTTGGAACACTCCAAAGATAGGGCTTGGCGCGCTCCAGGGCCCGAAGCGCGGCCTCGGTTTCGCCTTCGAAGACCGCTGCCTGAAGCTGCCGAATCCAATGAAAGCAAGCGGCGATGGCGTTGCCGGGCTCCTCGAGCTGCTGCTGGTCGACGACGACGCTGGACGGCACGCCCCGAAGCGACTCGATCAAGGTGAGTAAGCCCGTAAAGCAGAGCACGATCAGCTCGAAACGCGCATTCTGCGCGAAGGTGAGTCCTGCCTCGGCCTCCCTCTGGATCTCGTCCAGCGGATCACCGGCTGCCAGGGCCAGCTGGACTACGTGAACCAAGCAAAAGGATTGAAACGTGAGATCGCCACTTTCGATCGAAATGGTCAGCGCTCGGCGGATCAACGCTTTCGCCGAAGAGATCGGCTCTACCCAAGGCGAAACGTGATAGCCAATCACCGTAAAGACACGACCGCTGTGGCGGATGAAACCCTGGCGGTCGACGAGATCACGACCGAGCTGACCGAATCGGTACCCGAGCTCGCGAGCATCGAAGCGAGATGCCAGGACCATGCTGAGCTCGGCATAGCCGAGCGGCGAGGCGTCACTGTTCCCGTGCTCGATGCTGAGGTTTGCCATGCGTATGACCTCGAGATCGTGCAAGGCCCTGTCCGAGAAGACCGCGGCCGGCTCGAGCGCGACCAGCACGTCCATACAGGCGCGCCAGTCCGGGTCGTTCATCAGGGGCAGCATCAGCAGCGCTTCGGGCGATCCATTGGGCAAGCGGCTCGCCAATGATTCGTACTCGGCCGCGACCGTTGCGTCCGACGGTTGCGGCTGCCAGTCGATGCCGAATTCACGCAACTGATCCAGGCAAACGCCGATCGATTTTGCCGGTTGGCTCGACGTCAAATAGACGGCCGCTCGCAGGCACGCAACGCTGCAGCGATCGAGGCGATTGGTCGCGCGCTCCGCAAGCGAGCTGAGCCTATCTTCGGCCGCTTGGAGCCTACCCGTGAGGTATTCGCTATTCGAGCGCTGTAGGGTCAGCGCGAACATCAAAGCGTAGTCGTCGTCCCAGGCCGACTCTCCGAGTATCTCGCATCCGCAGGTCAAATAGACGGACGCGGACTCGAACGCGATCGAGGCCATGGCACGCTTGGCGGCGAGCAGGTTGATCTCGGCGACCAGACGACGCTCTTCTGCCGACTCTATAGCCGCGGCCGCGCGGCTATAGTGATCGACCACCTCGAATAGTCGCTCGTCCCGGAGGGCAGGCTCGAGGCTGGAAAATAGCCGGGCAATGCGCAGATGGATCGCGGCGCGTTCACTCTCGCCAGCGAGCGCGTAGCTCGCCTCCTGCACTCGATCGTGCGGGAAGACGTAGTTTGCGTCCTTTCGTGCGACCAGGCCTGCCTGAATGGCCTCCAACAATGAAGCCTCGACCGCTGCCTCGGAGCGGTCAGAAAGTGCGGCCAGAGTCGAAGCGGCAGCCGTGCGGCCGAGGCACGCGAACTGCTTGATCGTCTCTCGAGTTGCCTCCGGCAAACGACCAATCTTGCCGATCATGAAGTCTGCCAGATTGTCCGTAAAACCGCGGGCAACGATTCGGTCCAGCTGCCAGCGCCAAGCGGACCCGTCGAAAACCAGGAGCCCATCGTCCTGCAATGCCAGGATGAACTGGATCACGAAGAAGGGATTTCCTCCGGTCTTCTCGTGAACGAGCCGGGCCAGCGGCTCGACCCGAGCGGGTTCGTCGCGAAGCGCGTCAGCCAGGAGCTGCCCAACGTCGCCCAGCGGCAACGGCTGCAGCTCAATCAGCTGGACCGAGGCGCCTGCCTTGCGAATGTCGGAAAGCGTGCGCAATAGCGGATGACCGACGCTCACCTCGTTGTCCCGATAGGCGCCGACCACGAGCAGGTGCCTGACGCCCGTGTCCAAAATGTAGCGCAGCAGCTCGAGTGTCGCTCGATCGGCCCACTGCAAGTCGTCTAGGAAAAGCACCAGTGGGTGCTCGGCCCGCGCGAAGACCGACAGCACGCGCTGTATGAGTAGTTGGAAGCGGTGCTTGGCCTCTTCGACCGACACCTCCGGCACCGGCGATTGCGGACCGATCAGTAGCTCGATTTCGGAGGCGAGATTGGCGACCAGCTTGCCGTTGATGCCGACGGCGTCTCGGAGTGCCGCTCGCCAGCGTGTGACCTCGACTTCGCTTTCACTCAAGATCTGGCGCACGAGGCTCTGCAGGGCTTCAGCCAGCGTCGCGTACGGGATGTCGCGCTTGTATTGGTCGAACTTACCGCACGCCACGCGCGCCGCCCGAGGCACGATCGCCCGGTGCAGCTCGTCTACGAGCGCGGACTTGCCCACCCCCGAGTAGCCCGACACGAGCACCAGCTCGGTCGCACCGCGCGTCACGCGCTCGAAGCCGGCGAGCAGTTTTGCGCTGGGGTCACTTCGACCGTACAAGCGGCGCGGGATCGTCAGCGCGATGACGGCATCTTGCTGGCCGAGCGGGCGTCGTTGGATCTGCTCGCTTGCCCGAAAGTCCGCCAAACAGACCCGGAGGTCAGCGGCTAAACTTGCCGCCGTTTGATATCGCTCGTCGGCAGTCTTCGCCAAGAGCTTGAGCACGATCGCGCGCAACTGTTCAGGAATCTTGGACGAGAGGGGCGCGACGGGACGAGCGACGTGACTATGGATCCACTCGATTGGCGTGCTGGCGGCAAAGGGCAATTCGCCGCTCAAAAGCTGGTAGAGAGTCACGCCGACCGAGTACAGGTCGCTCCGCGAATCGACCTGTCGATTCATGCGACCCGTCTGTTCGGGCGCCATATAAGCGAGCGTTCCCTCCAGTTCTTGGCTGGGTGAAGCTGGTTCGCTCGCGCTCGACCGCGATGCAACGCCAAAACCGGTGAGCCAGACCTGCGCAGTGTCCAGATCGACCAGTACGTTACTGGGCTTGACGTCCTTGTGGTTGATGCCGCGCTCGTGAAGCTTGCCGAGGGCGACCGCGAGCGCAATGCTTATCCTGAGGAACGGTTCCACCTTCCACGGTCGACCGACGTAGCGCGCGAGTAGCTCGCCGCCAGGGTCCTCGGAGAGCAGCGTGGGGCGGCCTCCCTCACGCACCAATTCGCACGGTCGCGCCGCCCAACCGGGGTCGAGCTCGTGACGCAAGGCGAAGGCACGCTCGAGCCGAGCGATGCTCGCTGGAGTCGGTTGCAACGCGACGGGCGAGAGCGTGAGCTCAGAATAGGGCGGCGCCGGTCGCGCACGACGCAACAGAGTGAACTCCGCGTCTTCCCAGATCGTTTCGACTGCGACTGCTTTGATTGAGGGGGGCATCGGGCAGGCGCTAGGTCGGGCGGTACGAAGCGAGCAGCGTGCCAAAGCCCTGGAGCTACGGCAAGCGCGGTCATTTCTCTGAAACACTGGAAGTTCCAACACTTCCGTTTACGTTGGGTTGGCGGTTTGGGCATCGCCGTGCTCACAAATTGGTCACCGTGCTCAAATCACTACCGCCGTCGCTGTGGCCGCCGAAGAGCAACGCGCTTTCACAGACAAAGAAATGCGCGGCTCGCTCTTTGCTTTAGAGCCAGGCGATTGACCGCTATGGTCCGTGCCGCACTCCGGCGCGCTCGCCATCCGCAGCATTCGTTTCGCAAAATGGCTCACATCCTGCTCATCGACGACGATCCAGCATTGATTCGCGAACAGGTTCAGCTGGCGTTTCCCGCAACGTCACATCGGGTAGTAGTTGCGGAGAGCGGCGCTGCGGGCATCACCAGCGTTCGCGACGATCCGCCTGACGTAATTCTGCTCGACCTGCGCTTGCCAGATCAATCCGGGCTCGAGGTCCACGAAGCGCTGCGTCGCATCGACGCGCGCATTCCAGTGATCTTCGTCACCATGACCAAGACGGCCGATGCTGCCATCGAGGCCATGAAACAAGGTGCGTTCGATTACCTACCGAAGCCACTCGATCTGGAGCAACTGCGCCGCGTGGTCGGGGAAGCGCTGGAGGTTGCGGCGCGCATGCGCTCGCCGGTCGTACTCGCGCAAACCCCACTCGATTTGGATGGTGAAGGCGCCATCTTCGGCAGCTGCCCGGCCATGCTCGAAACCTACAAGGCGATCGGGCGCGTCGCCGCCCAAGACGTAACCGTATTGATCACGGGCGAAAGCGGCACTGGTAAGGAGTTGGTTGCCCGCGCCATCTATCAACACAGCGCCCGCGCGAAGGCGCCGTTCTTCGCCCTGAATTGCGCGGCAATTCCCGAGAACCTGCTCGAGAGTGAGCTCTTCGGTCACGAGCGTGGCGCCTTCACTGGCGCGGATCGCAGGCGCATCGGTCGCTTCGAGCAATGCAACGGGGGCACGATCCTGCTCGACGAAATTGGCGACATGCCGATTGCCCTACAACCCAAGATCTTGCGTTTGCTGCAAGAACAGACCTTCGAGCGAGTCGGCGGGAGCGAAACCATCTCCACCAACGTGCGTGTGATCGCAGCCAGCCATCGAGATTTGAAGGCTCGCTTCGCCGAGGAGAAGTTCAGGCCGGATCTCTACTATCGGCTCGGCGTTTTCACGATTCACTTGCCAGCGCTCCGCGAGCGAGGCGACGATCTACCGATGCTCGTGCGGCACTATCTGCAGCGTTTCAGCCGCCACCTCGGGCGCGAGGTCACCGAGATCTCCCCCGAGGCACTCGATTTGCTTCGAGCGCATCGCTGGCCCGGAAACATCCGAGAATTGCAGAGTGTGCTCAAACAAGCGCTGCTGCAGGCCAGCGGCACCGTTTTGCTGCCGGCATTTTTGCCCGATTTGCCGCAAGACGATGAAACCGCAGCCGCCACCGCAACGGAAAGCCGCGGTCTCGACTTGCCAGCGTTCATCCGCGCCTCGCTTTCGCCAGATGCACAGAATCTTTACGCCGAGACTCACGACCATGTGGATCGCTTGCTCTTTACGCTGGTGCTCGACTACACGCGTGGCAATCAACGCGATGCCGCACGGCTCCTGGGGATTTCACGTCAAACCATGCGCGTGAAGATGCGCGCGCTCGGCCTGCAGGTGACCCACGCAGTCGAGGCCAACGAAGACGAGCCACGCGCCTCTGGCCCGGCCAGCGTGCCCGCGGGCTACGCGGGCCGCGGTAGAAACTAGCAGCACGGCACGAGGTACTCAGCTCGCCTTCGTTTGGACGCGTGCTACGGCCGCCCACAGCGCGGCGCTGTTGATCGGCTTTGCAAGGAAGCCATCCATTCCGGCAACGAAGCAACGGTGTTCGAGCGGGAGCGGCTCGCTTCTACTTTTGAAGCGGGTCTTTGACTTCATAGCGCAGCCTGCGAATGTCATCGATGGTCCAGAGGCGCTCTTGCTCGATCAGGGGTTGACCGATCAGGGTGATACCATCCGGGCGGATGTAACCCAGATCGACAATCACGTCTGCGAGATCCCAGCCGTGGTAACGCGACCAGAACTGCTTCCGGCCAGTGTACGCCTTTGGCCATTTCGTGAGGATCCATTCGCAGCCTTCGCTGCACACCGCAAACCTGCTGCCGGAAATGTCGGCCATCCGAAATTCGTTCTGGTCCATCCGCGGCACCACACACGGCAGCTGACAGACCTGGCAAAAGGGCGGCAGGGCCGGCAGCTCTTGTAACAAGAGGCGGGCGTCAGCCGGATCTGCACGTTCCTTGTGCATGTCCCAATGCGGGCCATAGGCCGCATTCCAGCCGGGATAGTGGCGCTCGAACCAGTCGCGGTCGCGTGTGTCCATGCCATCCGAACGCCAGAAGTTCAGCGGCCAAAGCGCCGCCAAGGCGAGACCCACGGTGTGGTGCATCCAGTCCAGATCCGCGACTGCTCGAGCCAGGCGCGCAGGTGGCTTCACCCCAAACTCGGCGAGCGGTTCGAGGTAGCCGCCCACGAAGTCGTCGACCACCCACTCCTGCCACTGATCCTTGTAAGCCCATGGGCGATGGCGTGCCCCGTATTCGCTCTGCCAGCCCACGAGCGCATCGAGGCCCTTGTGTGCGAGCCAGAAATACCGTTCCAGCGCGTCGTTGATGCGGGGCAAGTTGTGATCATCGCTGAGCACGGCGAGCAGCGTGCCGTAACCGTTGGCCATGTGGCGCGCTTCGTCCGACTGGATCGATAGAAACGTGGTTGCCAGCGCGTGGTCGCCGTTCATGACCGCCGTCTGCGGGGCGGCAACCAGCAGGATATTGGTGAACGCGGTCTCGATCACCACGTTCAGATCGATCACGCAATCGATTGGGTCACCGGTGTTGAAGTGCTGGAATTCGCCGATTGAAATCAGGCCTCCGGGATGCTGAACGATCGCTTTTTGTGAAATGTCCCAGCCAGCCGGATCGGGCGAGTGGCGCACGTAGTATTCGCGTAACGCCATTTGCAGCTGCGTGTGGCGAATCTCGTCGAGCATCTGCGCGTGATATCCCTGGCGAATCTCCTGATTTTGCACGGAAGCGATGATCCCGCCGCAAGCCGAGACGGCCTGAAACTCGGCGTTCGTCAGATCCGGCAGCGTGAGCTTGAGGCATTCGTTGAAGCGGGGTTCGGCCTTCTCGGCGATCCCCATGCGCAGTGCGCCCTCCAGAAACCCATACGTCCGGTCGTCCTTCTCGGCTTCCGCCTTCAAATACTCGCGGACCAACATCCGGAACGGGTCTTTGCCCTTGGCCGGTATCGTGTACTTGGTTTCGAACTTTGGGCGAGAATCGCCGACAGTGAACTCCCAATCGTATGATTTTGCCTTCTCGTGTTGCTCGGTGCGACTTGGCGACATGGGTGCTCCAATCAGTCTTGAAATCGACTCGGCACGATCGCCGAAAAAATTTCTACCTTGTCATCCGAAACGACGATCCTCCCGTAATACGAGCTCATGCTCACCAGGAAGACGTTCGTATCGAGCTCGTAGCCGAGGTACTCGGAGATCTCGCTCATCTGAAACTCCAGGTAACCTTCGCGTTCAATCTTGTAGAAGATGTCGCGGAAGTCGATGATCGCGTTCGGCATCTGTGAACGCACGTATTCGACCGTCGCCTCCGTCTCGGGGCTCACCATGAGCGAGATGCCGACGGAGCAGCGCACGCTGGCGCCTTCCGAGCTGCGCGTGGGAGTCAGGTTGAATCTCCCATCTCCAGCCCGAGGCCGGCGAGCACCTCACGTTGACGCGAGAGGACGCGCTCGAGCTGGGGCGCGAAGGGGATCGAGGTGATTCCGTCGAGCACGAACAGCGCGCCCAGCGCGTTAGCAGCCGTATGGGCATGAGGCTGCCATTTGGCAACCCAGGCGCGTACCAGTTCCCGATTCGACTCGCCATGGACTGGGTCGCCCGTCAACAGCCGCACCAGCGCTTTTGTCGCTGCGATGTGACGCTCGCCGTCGCGACGGACGCTGGCGAGAATAATGGGTGTAACGGCGTCGCCATTCAGCGGTGCCAGCCTGGCCAGGAACTCGGTCTTGAACAGGTCACCTGCCAACGGCTCCAGCACCAGGTTGATTGCCACCGCGATCTCGACCCAATCGCTCAGCGAATGGACGCGCTCGATGGTTTCGCGCAGCGGCACCAGCACGGGGTCCGTCAGCCACGCGCCACGAGCACTTTCGTCCGAGAACCCCTCGTGAGTTTTCTTCAATGTCAGCAGGTAGTGGATGATGTCCTGACTGTGACGGGCTTTGTCGCTGACTTCGAACGCCAACGAGAACGTGATCGTGTCCGCGAGTGCTTGGCGCACGGCATAGCAAAGACAGCGAAATTCTCCATATTCGACGAACGGCCACGCGGCGTAGTACCTGCCGAGGACGACGTCGCGCCAGACAGGGACGATGGTTTCCGAAAGTCCCCAACGCATGGCTTCGGGGACGAGGGCCGCGAGCGCTTGCTCATGGTGATTGTGCTGTGCGACGTAGGGCCGTTGCCAAGTCTGCGTCGGATCGCGAAACTCGCCCCAGCGTGAACAGCGCGCCGCGGTAGACTCGGCGGCCCAAGGGGGTCGACCATCGTCGAATCGGACGGGCCAGTCGACGTGCAGCCAGGGCTCCAGATTGGGTTGTTGGCCGATGGTGTAGGCTTCGTATTGCGTCGCTCGGCGCCCGGCCGAGGTGAACCAGGTGAATCGGCGATTGCCCGGGAAGAGAGGATCGCTCACGGGCCTGCTGCCTGCGCTGGGTGTGAACAAATTTTTGCCACTAAGACCAACAATTGTTCAGAGTCCGTTCTGTCGCCGAAGCTCGGTAGCCAAATTGCAGGCACGGATGAGCATGATCGGCTCGCTGTCGCTGAATAATGCAACGAAAGTGCCGAAGCGCGCTGCCGCCTCGCGCGAATCGCGCTGGCACACGACTCGCATCAAAGCCGACGCTCGCTGATGCCAACGACAAGAATTCTGGTCGTAGAAGACGAACGTCGATCAGCCGGGGACATCGAGCAGCGGCTCAATGAAAGCGGTTACATCGTCGTGGCCACGACGAGACAAGGCTCGGAAGCGGTCGCCCTGGCTCGGACCGAGCGACCAGATTTGGTCCTCGTAAATATCGGCTTGAGCGGGGAGCTGGACGGGGTGACCGCCGCACGCCAGATCCGCGACGCCTGTCAGATCCCGGTCGTGTACCTGACCACCAAGACCGCCGATCGCTCGGCGCTGCGACGAGCCACGCTCAGCGAGCCGTACGGCTACCTGATGCAGCCCTTCGAGGATGCACAACTGCGCACGGCCATCGAGATTGCCCTGTACAAGCATGCGGCGGAACGCAATCGCCGTGAAAGCGAGCGCCGCTACGCAGTCACTCTCTCGAGCATCGGTGACGCCGTAATCGCCACTGACGAGAGCGCGCGCGTCGTATTCGTGAATCCTGCTGCCGCGACCCTGACCGGTTGGTCTTTGGAGCAAGCGCTGGGTCTTCCATTGTCGGACGTCTTTCGGATCGTCAGCGAACACACTCGCGAAGCGGTCGAGGATCCGGCAAGGAGGGTGTTGCGCTTGGGAGCCGGGCTCGGCTCTCCGAGCAACTCGGTGCTCCGCGCGCGCGACGGACGCGAGATCGTGATCGAAGACAACTGCGCGCCGATCGTCGATGACAGCGGCATGATCACCGGTGTGGTGCTGGTGTTCCGGGACGTTACTCAGCGCCGCGAAGCGCAAGTCGCTCAAGCGCTCAAGCAAGCGAACGCGCGTTTCGAGTTGGCTCTAGAAGGTTCGAACGTCGGAATTTGGGAGATCGACTACCCAGACGGCGACTACCGGCGTGGCTTCGGACACTTCTCGAACGTGCTCCGGCGCATGGGTTACACCGAGCCCGAGCTCGTGTTCGATGATGCCGTGGTTCGTGACCTGATTCACCCGGATGATCGCCTTCTGCTCCAGGCAGCGCATCTAGCCTATGTGACCGGACAAACCAAAGACTTCCAAGTGGAGGTGCGTGTTCGACACCGGGACGGCTCGTATCGTGATCTGCTCGTGCGCGGAAAGGCAGAGCGCGACAGCCAGGGCTTACCGCTACGGCTGGTGGGAAGCACGGTCGACATCAGCGAAAGGAAGCGCGCCGAGCAGGAAAGACTGCTCGCGAAGGAGCTGGCAGAGGCGGCAAACCGAGCCAAAGACGAGTTTTTGGCCAACGTCAGCCACGAGATCCGAACGCCAATGAACGCCATCTTGGGTATGACGGAGGTAGTGCTCGATAGCCAGCTCGCGGAAGACCAGCGGCGAGGTCTGAAGACAGTGCAATCGGCGGCCGCGAGTCTACTCGCGATGATGAACGATCTGCTCGACTTCTCGAAGATCGAGGCTGGCAGGCTCGAGCTCGATCTCGCGGAGTTTTCGGTGCGGGCCGCGACCGGCGAAGCAGTTCGGGCGATGGCAGTGCGTGCTCAACGAAAAGGATTGGAGCTGATCTGCGACGTCGCGAGCGACGTGCCGGATCGGCTCACGGGCGATGCCGGTCGCCTGCGCCAAGTTCTGATCAACCTAGTCAGTAATGCCATCAAGTTTACGACTCACGGAGAGGTGATCGTCAAGGTCGAGCTCGGCGTGCCTTGGTCTCCGGGCCAAGAGGTCATATTGCGCTTCAGCGTGCGCGACACGGGGATCGGCATTGCGCCCGACAAGCAGGCCAAGGTGTTTCGGGCATTCGAGCAAGCCGATATGTCGACCACACGCACGTATGGCGGGACTGGTCTCGGATTGACGATTGCGGCACGGCTCGTGGAGATGATGCGCGGCCAAATCACCGTCGATAGCCAACCGGGCCGAGGCAGCGCCTTCACCTTCACCGCAGCGTTCAAGTCGCTGCTCCCACAGGCGCAACACCGAGCCGCAGTTCCGGCAGACCTGGCGAGTGTGCGTGTCTTGATCGTCGAAGGCAACGCCGCCAACTGCGACGTTTTGACGGAATGGCTACGCGCTTTCCGCATGGAATGTGCGACGGCCGCGGACGAAGTGTCCGCACTGACGACGCTGCGGGACGCGGCCTCGTCGCTGCGCCCCTTTTCGCTGCTTCTGCTCGACGAAAGTCTCGAAGACGCTCCTCGTCTCGGCTTGGCCGTGCGAATCCGTGAGGAACCGGACCTGGCAGCCACGCGCGTGATCCTGCTCGGCTCAGGCGATCGCAGCAGCCACAGCGACGAAATTCGCGAGCTCGGCGTCAGCGCTCAGCTCTCCAAACCCGTGACCCAGGACGAGCTGTGGCACGCCATCGTACGCGTTTTGGACGAAGGCGTTGCCGGCCCCGACTATCCCTCGGGCTTGCCAGTAGAAGAGAGTCAAGCACGCCGGCCGAACCTTGCCGCCATTCCGCTCTCCGTCCTGGTTGCCGAAGACAATCCGCTCAACTCTCAAGTCATCCTTCATTTGCTGATCAGTCGTGGCCACACGGTCTGCGCGGCGACGAATGGGCACGACGCGCTGAGGCAACTCACGGCACAGAGCTTCGACCTGTTGCTCGTCGACCTGCATATGCCCGGAGTCGATGGCTTCGAGGTGGTTCGAACGCTGCGTGAACGCGAGACGACCACCGGCGCGCACCTGCCCGTCGTCGCCCTGACCGCGCGCTCCCGTGCCGAAGATCGCAAACGTTGCCTAGCCGCCGGAATGGACGACTTCTTGGCGAAACCCATCGACCGTGAAGCGCTGTGGGCCGTGATCGATCACGCGGGCGTGGCGAAACTGAAGCGCAGCTACGGGCCCCAGCTGGTCGAAGCGAAAACGGTACTCGCCGTGTGCGACGAGGACCCCGCGCTGCTCAGCCAGCTCCGTTCCTGGCTACGGTCCAGCCTGCCCGCCGAGCTCGAGCGCCTCGAGAAAGCCTTTCGAGCGCGAGACTTTCAGCTACTACGAGAGATCGCGCATTCGCTATGCGGGCAGCTGCTGAACTTCTCGGCGTCGCTCGGCGCACTGGCATCGACACTCGAGGACATTGCCCAACGGCATCAGATCGAAGAGGCGCGTTCGACTCTCTCGCACTTGTTGATCCTCGGCCCGCTGCTCTTGGCCGAATTGGAGCAGACTTCAATCGAGACGTTGCGAGCGACAGCGACGTATTGAGCCCTCGAAGCTTCGACGGCCACGGCGAAAGCTTGGTTTGGCCATTCGCCGCCAGCCGGCGCCGGCGATCGCCAGGCCTGAGACCGACTTTCCTCGGCACTCTTCCACGGCACGTACCCTGCAACCTCGGAAGGCATGCCGGACGGAGCACATACCGCCACCATCTGCGGCCCAGAGCTCGGCCTCGCAATCGCCGAGGCCAGCGCGTTGATCGGCCTCGACGCGCATCCGATCCACGTGGAGGTGTCGTCGACCCGAGGCCCGTCGTTTTTTCAATTGGTCGGCCTTGCCGAAGCCGCCGTGCGCGAAGCGCGGGTGCGCGTGGCGAGCGCGCTGGCGCGGCTCGGCGTGTTGCTGGACGAATACGCGATCACCGTGAATTTGGCGCCGGCAGACGTGCGAAAGGGCGGGGCCGCGCTCGATTTGGCGATCGCGGTCGGGATTTTGGGTGCGATCGGGGTGGTCCCGGCGCACGCGCTGCAAGGGCTGCTGCTCGTGGGCGAGCTATCGCTCGACGGCAGTTTGCGTCCCGTGCGCGGAGTGTTGCCGCAGCTGGATGGCGCGCGGGCTCGCGGGCTATCGTTGGCCGTGGTGCCGGCGGGCAATGCGGCCGAGGCCGGCCTGGCCACCGGCATCACCGTGTATCGGGCCGAATCGCTCGCCAGGTTGGTCGCGCACTTGTTGGGCGAGCGCCCGTTGCCTCAGGTCGCGCGCACCGAATTCAAGCCGGAGTTTCCGACCAGTCGCTGCGACTTGGCCGACGTGTGCGGCCAAGCCACGGCCCGGCGCGCGCTCGAGATTGCGGCAGCAGGCGGACACAACCTGCTGCTGATGGGGCCGCCGGGAAGCGGCAAGACCATGCTCGCCCGGCTGCTACCCACGCTGCTGCCGCCGCTCAGCTTCGACGAAGCCATCGATTGCACGGCGATTCACAGCGTAGCAGGTCTGTTGCCGAATGATCGCGGCGTGGTTTGCGAGCGCCCGTTTCGTTCGCCGCATCACTCCGTGAGTGAGGCCGGCCTGGTTGGCGGGGGGGACGTCCCGCGTCCCGGCGAGGTCAGCCTCGCGCATCACGGCGTGTTGTTCCTGGATGAACTGGCTGAGTTTCGTCGCTCGGCGCTGGAGGCGTTACGTCAGCCGCTCGAGGACGGCTTCGTGAACATCGCGCGAGCACGGGCACGCGCGCGCTTTCCGGCGCGACCGCTGTTGATCGGCGCGGTCAACCCCTGCGCGTGCGGTTATTTCGGGCATCCGCGCTTGCCCTGCCGCTGCGGGGACGCCGCGCGTGAACGCTACCGTGCGCGGCTCTCCGGTCCTTTGCTCGACCGTTTGGACATCCACGTCGCCGTGCCCCCGGTGGAGGTCTCGGCCTTGGTCAGCGGCGGCAAGGGAGAGGATTCGGCCACCGTGCGCGAGCGCGTCAGCCGCGCGCGGGCGCTTCAGCTCTCACGCGCGCGTCGGCTGCAGCTGCGGCACGGCTCGAACGCGCTGCTGTCCGGGCCGGAGCTGGAGCGTGTCGTCACTCTCGAGAGTGATAGCCGGAGGCTGATCGAAGCCGCGATCGGACGCTTGGGGTTGTCCGCGCGCGCGTTCACCAAAGTGCTGCGCGTGGCGCGCACGATCGCCGATCTGGAGCAAGAGGAACGCGTGCGCACGCCGCACGTCGCCGAAGCCATTCAAGGTCGGATCTTGGGCCGAGCGCAAGCGCCGCTGCGTGCGGACCCCGACTCCGGCGAGTGAGGCCGAGTGAGCGGGAGAAATTCGGAGTCTTTGGCGCGGGCGGTGCTGTTCGCTGCACGCGGCGAAATGCAGGAAGTCGAGGCAGTCAATGAGTGAAGACAAGAAAATCCAAAAACAAGAAGCTCTGCGTCAAGTCGTCCAAGGACTCGAAAAGACCTACGGTCAGGGCACGATCATGCAGCTTGGTACTGGGCCGCTCGAGCCGATCGCGGTGATTCCGAGCGGCGCGCTGGTGCTGGACGAAGCGCTGGGAGTGGGCGGTTACCCGCGCGGTCGCGTGATCGAGATTTTCGGTCCCGAGTCGAGCGGCAAGACCACGCTCACGCTGCACGCGATTGCCGAAGCGCAACGCGCGGGTGGAACCGCGGCGTTCATCGACGCGGAGCACGCCTTCGATTTGCGCTACGCGCAGGGCATCGGCATCGATTTGAAGAAGCTCCTGATGTCGCAACCCGACTGCGGCGAGCAAGCGCTGGAAATCGCCGAAGCCCTGACGCGCTCGGGCGCGGTCGATCTGATCGTGATCGATTCCGTGGCAGCCCTGGTGCCCAAAGCCGAAATCGAGGGAGACATGGGCGACGCGCACATGGGCTTGCAAGCCCGGTTGATGAGTCAAGCGCTGCGCAAGTTGACGGCGATCGCCAGCAAGACGCTCACCACGCTGATCTTCATCAATCAGTTGCGGCAGAAGATCGGCGTGGTGTTCGGCAATCCCGAGACGACGACGGGCGGAAACGCGCTCAAGTTCTACGCCAGTGTTCGGCTCGACGTGCGGCGTACCGGCAAAGTCGCACTCGCGGAAACCGTGATCGGCAATCGCACGCGGGTGAAGGTGGTGAAGAACAAATGCGCGCCTCCGTTCACCGAGGCGGAGTTCGACATTCGCTGGGGCACGGGCATCGACGTGGCTGCGGATTTGGTGGAGGCCGCCACCCTGGCCGGCGCGCTGGAGAAGAACGGTTCGCACTACGTGTTCGACGGCAAGAGTATTGGTCAAGGCCGGGACAAGATCCGCGATTTGATTTTGACCGAGCCGGCATTGTTTCAAGCGGTGCGTAACAAGACGCTCGAGCTCCTGCCGTCACGCGCGCAGCACCTGGCGAAAGCAGCTGCGCCGGAGAAGAGTGAGGGGGCGGGCAGGGTCGACAAAAAGAGCGCGGCCTGAGCGAACGCTGCCCGTTCTCGAGCGCTGTGCGCTCGAGAATCGTTGTCTCGTTGCCCGCGAATGACCGAGTTTGCCAGTGGCGAATGCCGGTCACGACCGGCCCGTGTTAAACTCGTAGTCATGGCGGGCAGCGTCGCTTTCGGAGTGGCCCTGGCGACGACGATCGCGGTGCTGGGCTGTGGGCGCTCGAGCGACGAGCGCGCAGGGCTGACGGGCGGGACTTCATCTGCCGCCGGAGCTTCCGCGTTTGGCGGAGCGCTCGCCAGCGCCGGCGCCGCAGACCCAGCTGCCAGGGCGGGCGCGGGTGCCGGCGGGGGCGCCAGCGCGGGCGGGGGCGCGGGCGCGGGCGGAGTCGTCGTAGGTGCCGGCGGCAGTGATGCCATTGGCGGAGCAGGCGGCGCGCTCGCGGGCGGCGGCGGGAACTCCTCGCTCGGCGCCGCTGGCGGAGCATCGCCCCAAGGCGGCGCAAGCCAGAGCAGCGGTGTCAGCGTTTCGCTCGACCTGATGCCGAGCCTCCAGCTCGCGAACGACACGCTGTTCTTTCCGCTCACCGGGACGCTGCTCCCGCCAGTGATGCGCGGTCCGTCGGAGCCGAGCGGGCCGAACGAGCTGCTGGTCCTCTATACCCGCGCCACTTGTGCGGGGGCGCGCCCAGAGATGATGACCGCAAACCCCTCCGGTCTCGCCGACGGTGTTCCCACGCTGCTCGCGACCGTGTCAATCACTCACGACCTACGCGGGCTGGCCAATGCGAAAGCCATCGTCGCCGAAAGCACGTGCCTGACTCTGGGGAAACCCGACGGCCACTGGCTGCCCGTGCTTTCGCCCACGAATGTGCTGACGACAGACACCTTCGTTACGTTCGAGTTCGACGTGCCCGCTGAGCCCGTGGATGCCGTGGGCATTTTTCTGCCCACTTACACTGCGATCTCGAACATCACGTACACGATTCGCTCGCCCTAACGATGCCCGGGCGTCGAGTAGCGCGGCCAAAGCGCCCGGCCGAAAGCGGCAGTTCGATAAGTTCGATAAGAGCGGGCGGGCTTTCGGCCCTGGCGCCGGTCGGGAGCGCTGGCCAACGGAAGGCGGTGCGAGTAAGCATTTCGGTCGAGAAATGCCCTCGCTCAGCTCGAGCATCGTGAACCAGCAGGTCGCCTCGGTCCGCGACGTGGAAGAGGCGCTGTCACGCCAGTCCCTATATGGCGGCGATCTGCTCACGAACCTGCTCGAGCTCGCCGTGGTCAGTGAAGAGCGACTCGGCAAGGTGCTCGCCGAGAGTCACCAATTGGAACCTGCGCCGACGGGCGAGCTGCCGGTCGCGGCGGAGTACGTGCGTCGTCTCGTGCCGGCAGACATCGCGCAGCGCTTTGCGCTCTACCCACTGGAAGAGCGAGAGGGCACGCTGACCTTGGCCGTCGCCGAACCCCTTCCGAGCGAGGTCGAACACGATCTGTCGTTCTCGTTGGGGGCGAAGATCGTGCAGAAGGTCGCGCTCTTGGTGCGCGTGCGGCAAGCGATTGCTCGCGATTACGGCAGCGCCATGGATCGTCGCTCGCTGCGCGTGCTCGCGCGCTTGAGCGGTCGCCCCGATCCGAGCCCCAGCTCGCTGCCGAGTCGCCCCGAGGGGCAGGCGCCCGAGCGAGCACGACCCACGGCGAGCCCCGCACAACCCCCGGCACCCGCCTTGGCCGACGCCGCGCAGCCCGCGCCAGCGCAGCCCGCGCCGGCCCAGTCCGCACCACCGCCGTCTGCGCCGAAGAAGTTGCCGTCGAAGCCGCCCAGCATTCAGCCGCGCGTGCCGCGCGCGCCCGCGCTGCCGGATTTCTCGAGCTTGGCCAAGCCGGCAGACAGCGGTCGAAAGCGCCGGCTGGGTCCGTTCACCGCCGCGATGGCCGAGCGCGGCCTGGCCGAGGCGGAGACACGCGATGACGTGCTGCGCGCGTTCTTCGACTTTGCCTGCCAATATTTCGATTATTCCGCGCTGTTTGCGGTGCAGGGCGATCTCGCTGAAGGCCGCGACGCGGCAGGCGCCGGCGCTCAGCGTTCACGCATCCTCGCAGTCGGCGTGCCACTGGATCTACCGAGCGCGATGTCCCGCGTGCGCGACAGCGCCAGCTATGAACTGACGCGCTTGTCGAGCGGCGGGCTGGATGGCGCGCTCGCCAAAGATCTCGAGCGCCGCCCGGGGCGCTTGGTGCTGTTCTTGCCAGTGCAAGTTCGCAATCGCACGGTCTTGATTCTGTACGGCGATCACGGCGAGCGCGATGTGGAGCTTTCTGCGGTCGGGGAGGTGATCTCGTTCGCGCCGCTGGTGGCGAACGCTTTCGAGCGTTTGATTTTGCGCAAGCGCTTGCGCGAAAAGGGTGGAGAACCGGCGGCTGTCAGCATGCGCGCCCGACCGCGCGAGCCCGCGCATCCGCTGCCCAACGCGGGCGAACGTGCGGCCACACTGGCTTCGCTGATCGAGGGCCGCTTCGACAGTACGCGCGGGATCCCCTCGGTCAGACCCAGTTCTCGCCCGCCGCTTCCGTCGCCCGCCGCGGCACCGGCGCCGCCGGTGCCGGCGCCAGCGACCGTCAAGCGCTCACCGCCACCGCCGCTGCCACCGTCGGATCCGATCACGCCGCCCACGCCGCGCTACACGCCCGCGCCCACAGTCGCCATTCCCGTGATTTCAATCGGCCCAGCGTCTTCGCGACGGCCCGCAGCGAACGGCCAGGCCTCGCCAGCGTCGGCCCCCTCGCCGCCCGCGGCTTCGTCACCCACGTCGGCCCCCTCGCCGGCGTCCGCCCCGGCCACGCGCCGGGCCGAGCCTGAGCCACCGCAGCCGCACGCGCCCGATCAGCCGGCTGCGGCCTCGCCTTTCGCCCGAGTGGAACGCGGCACGAAGCCCGGCGTCGGCAGTGAGCCCAATACGTCCGAGCCCCCGGCCCCAATCGCCCAAACGGCTGCCGACACCATCCCCGAGATGCCGCCCGCGGAGTTCGCCCCGGTTTCCATGCGCACGGGCTCGCTGCCTCGCCTGCAATTGGTCTCGGATCGACCACCGCCTTTGCCGAAGGCCGCCTATGCGTCCCCGGAAGATGCGCCGGACATCGATGTCGCGCCGAGCTCGAGCGAGCTGTTCGACGAGGGCGAATATTCGCCGATCGATAGCCAAAGTGGCGTGCCGCTCGCGCCGGTTTCGCGCGCGCTTTCGTACAGCGCTCGCCCGCTGCCGCCACGCGACACCTCTCAAGACGTGGGCCTGCCGACGGTGATCGTCGATCTGGCGAGTGACACCCAAGCGCTCGTGGATCGCTTGCTCGAAGGCGATCCAACGGCGGGCGACAAACTTGTGCAGATCGGAGACACGGCAATCACGGTGCTCGCCAGCATCTTCCCCGGCCCGATCACCTCCGAGCTCAGGCGCAGCTCCGGTGATGGCCCGGGCAAGGCCTCTGATTGCGGTCCGGTATTGCGCACGCTCGCGCGCATGGGCACTCGCCCCGTGCCTTTCGTCGCGGTGCGCACGGCCGACGGCGACCCGCTGGTGCGCGCTTGGGCCACGCGCCTGCTGGGCGAGATGCCGAGCGCCGAATCGGCGCAAGCGGTGGTGCGGCGGCTCACCGACGACGACGCGGACGTGCAACGCGCAGCGCTCGCGGCGGGCCACATGCTCTTGCACCATCCCGAAGCCGCCGAGGCCCTGCAGGCCAAAATTGCCGAGACCGTGAGCGACGTCACGCGCCCGGAAGAAAGCCGCCATTCGCTGATCGAGGCACTGGCCGAGCTGCGCGCGCCGCTGGTGATCCCTACCCTGATCCGACTGCTCGAAGACGGCTCCCCGGACATCGTGCGCTCCGCGCATTGGGCGCTCGGTGTGATCGCACGACAAGATTTCGGCACCAAGGCAGCGCTCTGGGAAGAGTGGTGGCTGGCGAACTCGAGCCGCCATCGCATCGAGTGGTTGATCGACTCACTGATGCACGAAAATCAAGACCTGCGCCGCGCGGCCGGCGACGAGCTCAAGAGCTTGACCAAAGAATATTTCGGCTATTACGACGATCTGCCCAAGAAAGAGCGTCAGCGCGCGCAAGACCGCTATCAGGAATGGTGGGAGAGCAAAGGCAAAGCGCGCTTTCGCTGAGCCCCACTCTACTGTCGACAAAACTCGAAAGTCGTGGCACGTCCATAGTCCCGATGATCGAGACCGAGCAGCACTATGACCCCGGCTTGCGCGCCGCAAACCTCGCGCTCTCCGGACGCAAGCGCCGTGAGGTCCACCGCATCACCTCGCTCGAGCTGCGCTTCACGGATCCGCGCAGCGAGCCCTGGGAAGTGCTGGCAATGTTCTCCGTCGGCCTGCTCAGCGTGCTGGTCGTGCTCGGCCTCTGGCTGGCTTGAATCCCCGAGCAAAGTCAGGTGAGGGCGCGCTCGAGGCGCCCGCGCCTGACTTCCGCCTCGGTGCCCCTTCACTTGGGCGCGTCGCTCTTGGCTGGACCGGACTTCTTGCCTCCGGTGAGATCAATCACCCATTCTTCCGTGTGCTCGTCGCCGTTGTAAGCGGGCACGATCACCGCATTCAGCGCGCGCTGCACGCATTTGCCCACTGAGTTCTCGTCGTACGGCGGGCTGACCGTGAGCGACTTCACGTGCCCATCGTTGGCGAACGTGATCGCAACGTTGGCTTTCGTGTCCTTGCCCTTGGTGGGCGGCTTCGAACCCTTAGGCGGCTTGCCCGTCTTCGGGTCGATCGCCTTGTCGCCTTCGATCACCGATTCCGGACACGTCTCGGCCGAGTGCGCCGCGCGATGCAGCTCGAGGTCCGCCTGCTTGGCGTCCCACTCACGCTTCTTCTCTTCTTCCGTCGACTGCGAAGTGTCCACGTTGGACTTGCTGGCTTGCTCCTTCTTGAGCTGCTCGTCACCCAGGGCTTCTTGCTCGGCCAGGATCTGGTCGGGCGACTTCACTTCACCGGGTTCACCATGGGCACAGGCCACGACGGCCAACGCGAACAAACCGAAATATCGCTGCTGCATGCCCGGACATTAACCTCGACCCCGCCGCCCTGGGAAGGCCCTGCGCCGGCCGACCCCAGCCGGGCCAAAGCTAGCGGGGGCAGCGGATTTTTCCACGCGCGGCCCCCCGATTCGAACGCAGCCCAGCTCGCTGAGCTTGAACGGCCAAAACGCCAAAACGCCAAAAACGCCAGAAGAGGGGAGGCGGGAAGATTTGGGGGTTCGCGCAGAGCGGCCGCGCACGTCCGAGGGAGCGTCCGATTGCGCTGCGAGAGTTGGGGCGCTCGCGATCCAGCAGCGCACCTCGAAGCCACGCGTCGTTTCAGGCCCAGCGCGCAAGCAGCGCGGGCAACTCGTCGAGGCGCTGGATCACCGCGTCGGGCACGACCTCGCCGAGCGGCGGTGAGCCGGCGTGCGGCCGCCATACCCCTCGCATGCCCAATTGCTGCGCGCCCCACACGTCGTCGATCGGTCGATCGCCGACCATCGCGCTCCGTTCGGGCGACACTCCGAGGCGATCGAGGACGTGCAGGAACGCTTCTCGGTGGGGCTTGCTGTGGCTCATGGTCGAGGTGTACGCGCGCACGTCCAGCAGCTCGAGCAGGCCGTCGCGCTCGAGGAAATGTTCGTGGTATGCCTCGGGCCAATGCGTGTTGGAGAGCAGCGCGAGCTTGACGCCGCTTTCGCGTAGCGCGCGCAGCGTGTCGACCGCGTCGGCATGGTGGCGGATGTGCGGAGTCCACGCGTCCAGGTGACGCTGCGCGGTCTCTGCAACGACCGCCTCGCTCACGTCGAGGCCGAGCGCACGCGATTCAGCGGCCAGAATTTCCTGCAGGGTGCCGGTCCGTTGTGAGGTTTTGACGCCTTCCCAATAGCGCAGTTCGGCCGCGAACAGCTGCGCGGTCAACTCGGCCTCGGGCACCCCGGTGGCGCGCGAAAGATGCGCGGCGGCGAGCCGCCACATGTCGAGAAGCTCGATTTGGGCGTACTCGGAGAGCGTTCCGCCCCAGTCGAAGACCACAGCCTGGACTTTCATGCGTCCGAGCATGGTACCTGCCGGGCCGCGTGTCGACAGTCCGCTCGAGCTCGGCTTCGCCTCACAGGAGGCCCGGACGCCGACCTGGCACCGGTTCCAGGTTTGGACTAGGCTCGGCCGCAATCATGCAAAATATTCTGGTGACGGGAGCCAATCGCGGCATTGGTCTGGCATTGACTCGGCGCTTCCTGGAGCTCGGGCAGCGCGTGTTCGCCGGCGTTCGGCAGCCCGAGAGCGCCAGCGCGCTGAGTGATCTGCCTGCCGAGCAGCGCGAGCGGCTGACGCTCGTCGAGCTCGAGGTGACTTCCGACGATTCAGTGCGACGAGCTGCCGCGCGCGTGGCGAGCCTCACGCCGCGGCTCGATGTACTGGTGAACATGGCGGGTGTCTCGCCAGCGCCGCACGATGCCCGCTTGGAGCAGGTGGATCTCGCGAAGTGTCGACAGACTTACGAGATCAACGTGCTCGGTCCGCTGCGCACGGCGCAGGCCTTTGCCCCGCTGCTGCGCGCCGCGGCGAGCGCGGAGCGGCCCGCGCGCCTGATCAACGTCAGCTCCGGCGTTGCCTCCATGGCCGGCAAGGACAACGGCATGTTCTACGCCTATTGCGTATCCAAAACCGCGCTCAACATGCTCTCCTTGACCCAGAGCTTCGACCTGAAGGCAGACCACGTGTGCGTGGTCGCGCTCGATCCGGGCTGGGTGCGCACCGATCTCGGCGGCCCCAACGCGCACCTCGCTCCGGAGGAGTCGGCGCGCCCGTGTGCGGACTTGATCCTCGGCCTGACCATGGCGCAGACCGGAAAGTTCTTGCACTACTCGGGCGCCCCGATCGCGTTCTGACGCGGGGCGCGAAGCAATCTCAGGGCAGCTTGTCCCACTCGCAGACCGAAGCGATGGTGTGCATGCAGTAACGGTCGTTCCACTGGCCGTCGTGTTCGCCCTTCTTCCACTGAAAGGCGCAATGCTCGTAGCAAGAGCCGCCGTTCACGCAGTCGGTCTTGCTCGCGTTGGGCTGGTCCCGCGACCAATTCGTGTAGTCGAAGGGCTCGTCGGTGACCCAGGTGTAGGTGCCGACGCCGGATTGCGTGGGGCTCTTGCCGTCCTTCGCGCCGATCCACTGTTCGTCGGGGTGGAGGCTCCAGGTGAACTCGTCTTCCTCTTTGCTGCTGAGCGTGAGCAGATGCGCCTTGAGCTCGGTGCAATGCGCTTGTGCGGCGTCGAACGTGCGCTGTTCGAGGTCGACCAAGTAGCAATGCTTGGTCGAGGGCAGGTAAGTCGCGTCTGCGGAGAGGAGCGCGCATTCCGGCGAACCGCCTCCGCTGCCCGCTTCGTTCGCACCGGCCTCGCCCGCACCGCCGCCATTACCTGCGTTGCCGTGCCCGCCTTCGCCACACGCGAACGCACAACCGGCGCCGTTGCCGCCGCTCCCCGCTGCCGGCGGGTAGCCGGTGCTCCCCGCAAGCGCGCTTTCGCCGCCGCTGCCACTGGCGTTGCTGCTGCCCGCTTCAGGGCCCGCGCTGCCGCCGAAGCTGGCACTGCCGGCGCTCGAGCTACCTGCGGCCTGCGTTTGACCCGTGCCGAACAGGTTGGGGTCGGCGGTGCCGCAGCCCAGGGTCGCAAGCAGCAGCCAAAAGGCACCCGCGGCCAGGCGGCGGTGGCGGGCAGGGATTGAGGTCGCTCGAGGTTGGAGAATTGACTTTACCAAAGCGGCAATCCAGTCGATCTGGAACTAGTACCAGATCTACTCTCGCTGGACTAGGCGCGCACGTCGCACGCGCGCAAAATCGTCACGCGCTCCGTCGTTATTTTACAGCGCGCTTCGTCCGCTCGTTGCCGTCGACATGCGAAAAGAGGAGTGCCGCTGGCGCGCCTGCAACAGTCGTCCAGGCCCCATGGATGAATGGAGCCACGCTGTTCGGCGATCTCAGACGTCAGCGAGCTTCGCCGTGAGCGGGTCTTCGACCGCCGCACCGCCGCCAATCGGAACCACACCGGAGACAGGCGGCGCGCTCAACGATTGCACCGAGAACTCGGGCGCGGCTGCGCGCCGCGCGGGAGCTCGGAGCGGGAGCGACTCCGGACTCGGCGCGAGCAGCTCACGGTCGCAGGCGCTGCACTGACCGCAAGCCGCGCTCGCGCCTTCGCCGAGGTATTGGTTCAGGCACGAGAGCTTGCACTCGTCGGCTTCAGCCAGTGCGCCGACGGACGCGAGCCGACGCGCGTCTTGCTCGCGCAGGGCGTACAGCCGGGCGCCGAGTCGACGGCAGGCTTCGTCCAACTCCGAAGCCGTGCACAGGACGCGCACCCAACCCGCCGTGCGCGAAACCACGCCCGCGTCAGCCAAGAGCGCGGTGAGTCGATCCGTCGTGCGTCGGCTTTGGCCCGTGCCGAGTGCGAGCGCCTCGAGCGACACCGCGCGGCCTTCCCGTGCCGGAGTCTCGAGAGCGCGCGCGAGCTCAGCCAAGTGCGTCGCGCGAAAGCGTTGCTGCGCCAGCATGACTTCATTCAAGCTGCGATGGCTCGACTCGTGCAAAAGCACACACGTCGCCGGGAGGCCGTCTGCACCCGCGCGCTGAATTTCCCGCAAATATTGCTCGATTGAGGCGGGAGATTGATAGTGCACCACGAAGCGCAGGTCTCGCTTGTTCGGTCCACGCCCGAAGCCGCTGCTCGCTTCGGCCTGTTCACCGATGCCGGGCAAGCCACTGCCGGGTGCGAACGCGCTGACCGCGACCATCACCGCGCGCTGACCCGGCAAGGAAAAGTGAAGCAGCTCCGCTGCGCGATCGCTGGCGGTCATGCCGTTGTGGTGGCGATGTGTGGGGATGCCAGCCGCGCGCAGCGCCGAGTACACGCTGTCGGCGTCGTGCGGGGTTGCGCACAGCACGAGGCCGGGCAGCGTGAGGCGCTCGACCAAGCGCACCAGTGAGGCCTGACGCCCTTCGCCGCGCGCGAGCTTGGTCACGAGCTGCAGGTTCTCGCGCACTGGCAGTGATTGGATCGTGACGGGTGCCTCCAGACCCAGGCGCTCGCGAATGTCTCGCCGCACGGCAGCGGTCGCGACGCGAGTGATGGCCATGACCGGCGGCGCACCGAGCGCGCGCCGCGTGCCGGCGAGCTCGACATACGAAGGACGCCACTCGTGCGACGCATCGGACGCGCAATGCGCCTCTTCCACGACCAGCAAGGCGATGCCCGATTGGGCCAAAGCCTGGCGAACATCCGGCGCGTTCGCGCTCTCGGGACCGAGCAAGACCAAGAGCGTACCGCCGCGCGCGATGCGCGTGAGCGCTGCGTTGCGCTCCGGCTCCGTGAGCTCACCCGACACGCACACGCAGGGCAGCTGATGGGCGCTCAGCACCTCGTGTTGCGCTCTCAGGTCGGAAGGCACGGGGGAGATCACGACCGTTGGCTGCGAGAGTTGGAACGCGGGCAGCTGATAGCAACTGAGCGCGCGCTCTTCGTCCGCGAGCACGACGACGCTATCGTTGCCTTCCAACGCGGCGCGGATGGCGACGCGCTGCTGATCATTCAGCGGCGCGCGTCCGAGGCGCGTCGACAAGGCGTCGATGCTGCGCCAGGTCTCGCTGGTGAGTGTGGGACGGGCCGAAGGTGACGCAGGCGTGGGCGCGCTCGACCTGAGCTGAACCGCGCTGAGCTTGACCGTGGCTCGCGCAGCGCTGCTCGTGGGAACCGAGGCGCTGACGTCTGGGGTTTGCTCTTCGACGCGCGCGGCGCGCGGTGCGCGTGCCACCAGCAAGCGCGCAGCGAGCCGCTTCGGCCGCGGCGGCAGGATCAGCGCGTGCATCGCAGGTTGCCGCTTGGGGGTCGGCTTGCGCGCGGGTGCCGCGGCGAGCTGGGGGGCTTTCTTGCGCACCGTCTTGGCTCTTGGCGCCGTCTTCGCGGCTTTCGGGCTGGCAGCTTTGGTCCTGGGCGCCTTCTTTGCGGGCTTCTTGCTGGCAGCTGTGGCCTTGGGCGCTGTTTTCGCGGCCTTCTGGCTCTCGGCCTTGGTTCGGGGTGTTGCGGTGACTGAACGTTTGGCAGGCTTCGGCGGCGCCTTGCCAGCGGTGCGTTTGCTTGCTTGCGCTGCGCTCGAGGCGCGCCGAGCAGCCTTATCGAGCGGCCTTTTCTTTGATTTCTGCGGCATGCCGCGCTCCCGGACTTAAGCGAATACGCCTAACACGTCCGTGACAGAAGTACAGTGCACAAATGCATAGCCTCAATTTGGCTTCGCCTGCAGATGCTGACGCGCGCGCCTCTTCTCCAGCTGGCACAGCTTTGCCTCGCCTTTCAGACGCTTCGGCTCGGCTCTCGGACGGCTAGGCTCGGGCTCGTGAGCTTTCCGCTGTTCGAATTGTTTCCAAACCTTTCGCAGCGCGTGGCTCGCGTGGCTCTGGGCGAATTCCCGACTCCGGTCGAGTCGCTGCAAGCCGTGGCGCGGGAGCTCGGCGGAAGCGGCGAGCCGTGGATCAAGCGCGACGACATTTCCTCGCCCATCTATGGCGGCAACAAAGTGCGAACACTGGAGCTGCTTTTGGGGCAAGCGCGGGCGCTCGGGCACACGACCGTGGTCGCGACCGGCGCGTTCGGTTCCAATCACGCGCTCGCCACCGCGCTCCATGCCCCGCGCGTCGGGCTGTCACCCGGCGCCATGCTCTTTCCTCAACCCGTGTCCGACAGCGCGCTCGTCAACCTGCGCGCGTTGGCAGAGAGCGGCGCCAAGCTGTACGCGCTTCCCCATTGGAGCGTGCTGCCGCTCGGCGTGGCTTGGGCGCGCATCAAGCAGCGGCCCGCGCCGTACGTCATGGTTCCCGGGGGCGCGACGCCGCTCGGCGCTTTGGGCTACGTCTCCGCTGGGCTCGAGCTCGGGCGTCAGATCGCAGCCGGGCTTTTGCCCGTCCCACGTCGGATCATCGTCGGCGTCGGATCGACTTGCACTTCGGCGGGTCTGCTCGTGGGCCTTGCGCTCGCAGCGCGCTTTCGCATCGGTATCGAGCCCGCCACCCTGCCGCGCTTGACGTCGGTGCGGGTTTCACCCTGGCCGGTGACGAGCCGCCTACGCATTCTTCGGCTCGCGGCGCGCACCGCGGAGCTGCTGCGTGACCTCGCCGGCTCGACCGTCCCGCGTTTGGATAGCGCCGCACTCGGCGCGCGTTTCGAAGTCGATGGACGCTACCTCGGCCCGGGCTACGGCGTGCCGAGCCCGGCTGGCCGCCAAGCGGAGGCCATTTGGCAGCGCCTCGGCCTGCCCGCGCTCGACGGCACGTACAGCGCGAAAACCGCGGCGCGCTTGCTCTTCGGGCTGCGCGCGCGCGAAGCGGGGCCGGTCCTGTTTTGGTCGACCAAGTCCAGCGTGCCGCTGCCCGCTGCGGTCGATGCAGAAGCTTCGCTCGGTGACAGCCCGCTGCGCATCCGGGCCTGGCTTTCGCGCGCACAGCACGTGCTGAGAAGCGAGCCGACGCGCTGAGGTCCTAACCCTTGGGTACCAGGCTCGCCAGCGCTCGCATCAACATCGTGTCGACACGGTGATAGTACTCGCGCGTCACGGCAATCGATTTCTCTTCGTCGGCTGCTTCCAGCGTCTTGACCAAATCTCGCAAATGTTGGGGAAAGCTCGGCTCCAGCATCCACAACGCGGGGAAGCGATCGAGTAGCTCGCGATAGGCGTCCAAGAAGGGATTGGCGATCCAGCGCACGGCGACCGAGTGACCGGCGTCCAAGAGTGCATCGAGCCAGCGTTGAAAACCGTGGGCGATGACCACCGGATCGCGGCGCTCGAAGGCTGCGATCAAGAGCTCGGTGATGTCGCGCAGGCGCGAAATGTCGTCCGTGCTGGCGCGCTTGGCGGCCAAGCGGGTCGCAAACTCCAGCACCAGCAAGCGCGCGGGCAGGATGTCCTCGAGCAGCGCGTGGATCTCGGCCGCGTTGCCGGTGTTCTCCAGAAACGGTGGCAAGAGCTCCATCGTGCCGGTCTTGCGAAAATCCGCGATCGTCACGCCCTGGCCGTGGCGGACGGTCACCAAGCGCGCTTGCTCGAGCATGCGCACCGCCTCACGCAGCGTGTTGCGGTTGGTGCCGTATTGCGCGGCGAGCTCGCGCTCTCCGGGTAACCGCTCACTGGGCTTGAGCGTTCCCTTCAAGATCTGGCTGCGCAGATCGCGAAAAATAGTGGCCGCGATGTTGGTCGAAGGGGGCGCGCGGTGGTCCATGGCGAGCGGAGTCTCGGCCCGGCCGAGGCTCGCCGGCAAGCCTACAGCAAGATCGAGACGCCGGCCGAAAAGTAGGGATAGCCGAGCCGAAGCAGGAAACCGACCGAATCACTGACCAAGAAGCGCCCGCCCACGGCGAAGGAGGGCTCGACCCCGTTGTCGCTGCCCGTGCCGCAGACGTAGCCGTTGCCGCAGTCGATGTTGACGTCGTAGCGACGGTGCTGCAGCACCAGGCCGGCCTCGCCGAAGACGCTGACCTTGGGCACCAGGAAAAAATTCCATTGCACGACGACGGGGATCTCCCAAATGTCGGCGGTGTAGCCGTCACCGTAGTAGATGCCGTTTCGATAATAGGCCGGGCAGCGGGAATTGATGCCGGAGTGTGCCCAATCCAAACCGAAGCTGATGCCCATGTTGTTGTTGATGCGCGGGATCGGGCCGTTGTCCAAAAACGGAATGGTCGCGCGAAAGCCCGGGCCGAAGCCATCGCTGGCGCATGACTCGTTCCATTGCACGAGCAGGTGCGGCTCGAGCTCGACCGAGTAGCGGGGGTGGGCACCGGGTTGTTTGATTTGAGCCGAGGCCAGCGCCGGCAGCGAGAGCAGGCCGAGCACGACGCAAGTTTGCGTGAAGCGCATCAGTGTGTTTTCCGAATTACTAGTGGCGATGCATCCCTAGCGACCAAGCTGCAAGCGCTGCTCGACCTCTCGCAATAGCTGCGGCGCAGCGGATGTGATCTGTGAGCGGGCACTTTCGACCCACTCCCGTACAACGGATAGCCCGTGCTCGTCCATTGCTAGACGCGGGCGGCTCTGCAAAATCACACGCAAGCGCTGCGCGACGGTTTCACTCTCAGGGTTGACTTGGAAGCGCCCGCGCGAGCGCAAGGTGTGGCACAGATGCTGAAAACGGTCGCTGGCATCGTCCGTGTGCCACTGCAGGGAGCGCTGCACGGCCTCCGTGGGTGCGCAGCTCAGAGCCGACAAGTACGCCTCGTTTGCGCCGCTCTCGTGGGCAAAGGCCGCATCCAAGAGCAATTCGACGCCAACGTGCGCGACTGCGCGCGCGGTGCCGCGCGCCACGTTGCGAGCGCTCAGGAAGGCGGCTGCTTGCCGTGAAAATTCCAGAAATGCCTGCGAACCGTGAAACGCATCGTCGCTTCGGTGATGAAACGAGACGCCCGCACTCAGCGGCGCAAAAGTAGACAGGGGGGGTCGCGCGCGCAGCATTGACGCAAAGTCCGGGAGCATCGCCCCGAGCACGAACTCCGCGCGGATCGGCCCGCGAGCTACCTCGTCGCGTTGCGCGAGCAATGCGTGACCAAAGAAATTCATGGCAAAGAGCGTGCGTAACCTTCTATGACCTGGCGATGCCTGCTCGCCGCTTCGTGATCGAACTCCTGGCTCGATCGCCGCTTTCCGCCCGAGTGCATCGGCTGCGCTTCGCAGCGCGACCGCCCTTCGAGTGGCAGGCGGGGCAGTACTTGGTGATCGTCGCGGCAGAGGGCCAAGCACTATCTCTACCCTATTCCATCGCCTCCGCGAGCGACCCGGCAAAACCCGGGGAATTCGAGCTCGCCGTGGCGATTCAAGCCGGCGCAGACGTGATGGACACGCTCGCCATCGGTGCCGAGCTGGAAGTGGAAGGTCCGGCGGGCACTTTCACCTGGCAACCCGCTCCGAGCCCGGCTGCGCTGCTGGTGGGCGCCGGCACCGGGATCGCCCCGCTGCGCGCGCTGATCCAGGCCGAACTCGCGCGCGAAAGCGAGATACGCCTCTGGCTGCTCGCGGGCCATCGCGCGCCGGAAGACGTGCTGTTCGCCGCTGACTTCGCACAGCTCGCCCGAGAGCACTCGCGCTTTCATTTCGTTCCGACGCTCAGCGGAGTGAGCAGCGGCTGGCTCGGGCGAAAGGGCAGAGTCCAAGCTCAACTGCTGGAGGCCGTGAGCTCGCTCGGCGCGCTCGACGCCTATGTTTGCGGCCGTCTCGAAATGGTAAGCGACGTAGTCGCGCAGCTCATCGCCCACGGGGTTCCGGCAGCGCGGATCCGCAGCGAAGGGTTCTGAGCTCTACAGCGTGGGGGCGCTTTGTCGCGCGCGAGCCTTGCTCACGGCGCGTCGTTCCGGTGAAGGAGGCGCGGGCGGGCTGGAGCTCACGACTGGTGCCGCCGCCTTGATCACTGGCGCGGACTTCGCGCCGGGCGGCGCGGACTTCGCATCCGGCGGCGCGGACTTCGCGCTGGGCAAGAGCGACTTGATCGGCAGCGCGCCGTGGCTGCCCACCTTCTCGGCCAGTAGCTGCGCGGCAGCTTCTAGATCGCTCAGCTCTGGTTCACGGCTCCGGCTCAGCGTCGCGCTGCAACGCGCGCGCGCCAGCCGGTAGGCAGCACGCGTGGCGCCGCCAGACTCACGCACCAAGCGACGATAGCCGTCACTTTCTTCGGCGAGTCGGGTCAACCAATCTCCGGGATTCGCGAATTCTAGTTGGATGGGGTGCATGCGGGTTCTTGTTCCGTTTCGATGACAACGGCCGAAAGGCGCGCCTCGTAAGCCCGCGTGCTGCAACGTGCGTGCCTCGAGCACCGGTTCGCAGTTGCGAGCTTGGGTAGGTCTGGAAAACGTCCCGCGTTCTTGGGAACTTGCGCTCGCCCGGCGGTTTCGGCCAGTCGTTCAGCAGCGAACCAATTGGCGTGGGCCGCGTGTTCGGACTCTGGCACTCGTGTCAGGCGAGACGCAGGTCCTGCGGGCGCAGGAGCACGAGCGCGAAGTTGATTTCGCGCCCGTTGCACGCGCGTCTTGGGCAAACTCGATACACATGGCAGTTCGAAAAACAGCCGTACGCACGCGCTGCTGGTGGACGGGTGATGACCCGTTGATGATCGCTTACCACGACAGCGAATGGGGCGTGCCGGTGCACGACGATCGCGTGTTGTTCGAGTTCTTGACCTTGGAGGGAGCGCAAGCGGGCTTGAGCTGGCTCACCATCCTCCGCAAGCGCGAAGCATACCGAGTGGCGTTCGACGGTTTCGACGTGCAGCGTGTCGCGCGTTTCAGTGCGCGGCGGCTCGAACGGCTGATGCAGGTTCCCGGCATCGTGCGCAATCGACTGAAGCTCGAGTCGACGGTGAAGAACGCGCGCGCCTTCTTGAAGGTCCAAGAAGAGTTCGGCAGCTTCGCCAAATACCAATGGCGCTTCGTGGACGGCGTGCCGCTGCAAACGGCGGTACGGGCACGGAAGGACATTCCCGCGCGCACGAAGGTGTCCGACGCGTTCAGCAAAGATCTGAAGAAGCGCGGCTTCAGCTTCGTCGGCTCGACGATCATGTACGCCCACATGCAGGCGGTCGGCATGGTGAACGACCATTGGTTGGATTGTTTCCGGTCTGCGAAACTGGCTGGAAAATTGACCAAGCCGCGGGCGATCCGCTGAGTTTCGAGCCCTCCGCGGCGGCAGCGGGCGGGTTGGGGTGAAGCGCACTGGTTGCTCGGAGACGAGTAACCAGGCTTAGAATACCGCTCGTGCGTCAGGAAACGCTCACCGTCGTCGCGCGGGTGGCCGGGGTCCCGCCGTTCACTGCATTGCATACGGCGCTACGACTCATCGCTGCGGATCGCATCCCCGGGGCAGGAGCGAGGCCACGTGCTTTCGCCGCTCCGGAGCTCGGCATTCACTTCGCGCGTTTGGTGCTCTTGGAAGAGCCCGCCGATGCCGAGCACGGCTCGTCTCTGATCTTCGAGTCGAATTTCGATACGACACTCGAGGACCCACACGCGGCACGACACGAGCACTTGCAGTCGCTAGCCAGCGCGAGCTTCGCGCCCTTGTTCTCGGTATTCCGGCACTGCACGGGGTTTGCGCAGCTCTCGAGCGCCGAACAGCTGGCGGAGCTGCTGGCAAAGCACCAGGTGGATTCCAGTGCCTGCTATCAGGGTCACATCGAGCGCGACCTGAAGCGGATCCGGCTCGAACAGCACCTGCGCGACGTGCTCTTGGATTTCTTCACCCGAGCCCCGAAGGCGCCGCTGCGCGAGCTGTACCATGCTGCGCGTGAACACGTGCGCTTGCGCGAAAGCAGTGACCCCGGGCTGGCCGGCTTGAATTTGGATCAGCCGCTGCCGCGGCCGGATGCTGCCATTCGCAGTCGGGGGCTGCGAGCCGGAATATTCGCCTGGATCGAGAACATCTCGACCGACCTGGTCGCGTTGCTGCTCGGTCAGCTGGAGAACATTCGCCGCTGGCAACGGCAGGATCCAGAGTTCGATCAACGGGCGCGTCAAGAAGCCTGGAGCGAGCGCGAGCGCCGTACGTTCCTGGAGATTGCAGCGACCGAAGACTACGCGCTCCAGAACCCGTTGACCCATGTCGTACCGCTGAAGGGGGCCGAGCGCCTTTCGCTCTTGCTGCTTTCACACGGCTACATCGACAAGATGGCGAAGAACCATTTCGATGCCATCGGTCAACTCGGTGGGATCCCCACGATTCACTTCGCCAAGTGGCTGTTGATCGACGAAGGGAAGCGGCTCTTGTTCTTCAGCAACTACGATTCGAGCTGGGAGAGCTACCTGGGAGATTTCGTCGATCGCGCAGCGGTCGGTTTGAATTTGGCCTGGACGCTCACCAAAGAATATCCGACCACGCGCTACCTGGCGTGGCTCGGCGCGAACGATGAAGAGCGCTTCAAGGCGTGGACTCGCCACTACCAACGCCCGACCCAGGTTTTCTACACGGCGTACCCGGAGCTCGGGATCGCCGCTCTCAACAACAACACGTGGATCCGCTGGGGTCTGCATCATCCTCCCGGCGCGGCCGAGCTCCGCGCGTGGTTCCGTCGCCTCAGCTGAGCGCTGGGCAGCATCGGTATGTCATGACCCCCGAAGATCTACGAGATATCCAGGGCCTGATTCTGAGCGGGTACGGAAGAAAGCCGGCTGCGCGCTACGCGATTTTCCAGATCGTGAACGCGCACGACGCGCGCCGTTGGCTGCGCCGAGCGCTCGAGCGCATCCAATACGGTTCGTTCCGCGGCACTCGCCGGCGAGAGCCGCCATTTTTGGGTGACTTGTGCTTCAACGTCGCGTTCACCCATCAGGGCTTTCGCGCGCTCGAGTTGCACGAGACGGCCCTGGCCGGCTTTGCTTTGCCGTTCCAAGAAGGCATGTGCGAGGAAAACCGCGCTCGGCGTTTGGGTGACGACGGCGAGAGTGACCCCAGGAACTGGCGCTGGGGTCGGCCCGAGCAACCGGTGCACGGCTTGCTCGCGGTGTTCGCGGGTGACGGCGACGCTCAGCCCGAAGATTGGGTGCGCATTCAAGAGTTCATCGATTCCGAGCTGTGCCGCGCGCACGGCACGCACGCGATCACCGTGCTCGACACGGTGGCCTCGAACTTGACGCGCCGCAAAGAGCACTTCGGTTTCCGCGACGGGATCGCCAACCCGCGCATCGTAGGCTTACCGCGCGATCGCAGCGACGACTTGCTCGCCGCCGGAGAGGTCTTGCTCGGGCAGCTCAACGAGTACGGCAAGCTGCCGTTCTCGCCCGAGGTTCCCGCGGAGGGCGATCCGGGCGCGCTCTTGCCGAGCGTCGAAGGTCGACCCGAGCGCCACGATTTCGGCAAGAATGGTAGCTACCTCGTGTTTCGCCAGCTTTCGCAGAAAGTTCGCGAATTCTGGGAGTACATCGAAGAAGCGCGTCAGCAGCTTCCGGACGCGCCGCCCGGACGCGCGGGGCGCGAATGGCTTGCGGCCAAGTTCGTCGGCCGCTGGACGAACGGCACGCCGCTGAGTCGCTTCCCGGACGCCCCCGGAGCGCCGGTCGAAAAAGAGCTCGACACCTTCCTGTATGGGCTCAATCATGATTCGTTCGGCGATCGCTGCCCGATCGGCTCGCACATCCGCCGCAGCAATCCGCGCGACACCGCGTTGCCCGTGCCCCACGATCCCGAGCTCAGCGGCGATCCAGCAGACGCGAGCGTGCGCAAAGAGCGCTTGCAGCTCAGCAATCGGCACCGCATCTTGCGCCGCGGCCGCGCTTACGGCCCGCCCATCGCCGAAGACTACGATATCGAAGAGCTGCGCACGCGCGACGAGGACGAGGAACGCGGCCTGCATTTCCTGTGCTTCAACGGAAACCTCAGCCGGCAGTTCGAATTCGTGCAATCGAACTGGGTGCAAAACCCGTCGTTCGCCGGGCTCACGAGCGATCCGGATCCGCTGCTCGGTGCGGATCGAGAGTTACCGTATCGCGCCCGGGATTTCACGATTCAGGGCTGTCCCGTGCGGCGCGTGCGAAACCTGCCGCGCGTGGTCGAAACCCGGGGCGGCGCCTATTTCTTCATGCCCAGCCGCCGAGCGCTGCAGTATTTGAGCCGGAAATGAGCGCTCAGCTGGCGAAGGATTCCCAGTCCAAGTC
>DASSMT010000251.1:0-2102 GCA_035688655.1 Polyangiaceae bacterium
CGACGGCGTGTGCACCAAGGCCTGCAAGACCGCTCCGATCTGTGGTGACGGCAAGGTGCAGGCAGCCTTCGGCGAAGAGTGCGAAGGCAACAATGGTTGCCAGAACTGCAAGTTCACCATCATCAAATAAGCGGCGTCGGGCGCAAAGCTGGGCAGAGCGAGCTCGCGCTTCGGGCTGCCCAGCCGTTGCGCTGCGCGCGCGCCGCGAGCGCGAATCGTGAATAGAGAAGTCTATTCGCATTCGCCTCGCGAGCGCCGCCCGTGCTGGGCCTCGGCGCGAGCTCATTTTTTTGCGAAACCGGCGTTTGGCACGGCCGAATAGTGTTCATGGCGAGCGTTGGCTGGAAGCCGCGCGGCGCCCATTTCACGGCAGAACGGCAAACGACGAAGGGCGGACACAATGGCCGATGCAAGCGATCAGGCGATGGCCGACGAGCTCGCGGAGCTGCAGTTGGAGCTGAAGAAGCGTCAGTGGCTGGCGGCACTCCGTTGGCGTCAACGGATGAAGACCTGCCTGGCTTCGACGGGCATTACCTTTACGGAGTGGCTGGTGCTCGATGCAACCTGGTCGCTCGTTCATCGCACGGGCGACGCCGTGAGTCAGAATGAAGTTGCGCGAGACCTCGAGCTCGATGCGATGACGATTTGGCATGCCATGGCAGTATTGGACCATCGAGGCTTCGTCAGCCGCGGCTGCTCGATGTCCGGCAAAGCGTGGCGCGTGTTCGTGACCCGCGCCGGCGCCGATTTCCTTCGCGCAGTCAAACCCGGCCTCGAGGGAGTGTCCGCACCGGCACCGTGAAAGTGCACCACCTCGAGGGAGTGTCCGCACCGGCACCATGAAAGTGCACCACCTCGAGCGAGTATCCGCATCGGCGCCGTGAAAGCGCACAACTCGCGACTGGACAGCGCCGACCTTCCTGCATTCCCTCGGAAGGAGGCCCTTTTTGACGGACTCGGTTCGCTGTACGGAAACTTCGCCCCACACGTTCAGTTGCGACGTTCGGCTCGTTTCGGAACCCGAAACGCTCATGTGTGAGGCGCCGGCGCCAGAGTCACAGACAGAATCGCCAGCGCCCGTGCAGGCTGAGTCAGCTTCGTCCGCGCAGCCGCAATCCGCCGCGCCCGCCTCGGACTCGGGGGTGTCCACGCTGGTGTCGCGCTTCGTCTCGAGGACCGTGTTTCCGGCAACGCCGGCACCCCTCGTCAGCGGCGAGGCTCTGCTGAAGTGCGCACCGAGCGAACTTGCGATGGTGTTGGCCATTGGGGCCAGCAAGAGCTCCCTCACCTCCGGTCTGGCGATGCTCAAGGCAGCGTTCGACACGGGTGCCTGCTTGGCTCTCGCGCACGACGAGGCTGCTCAGCACAAAGCCGAGGAAGACTGCGGCGCACGCGGAGGACGGGTGACAGGCATCGAAGGGAACAAGATTGTCTGTGAAGTCCGGGAGACCGTGAAGTGATCGCCCCACTGCACTTGGCGGCTGCGTCTGCCACGAGCGCGGTGCGCTGGGTCAGCCGTGTTTGGCCCCTACGCCGAACAATTCGACACTGCCGCGAAGTTCGTCCGAGAGCCGTTCCGGGACGATGCGGCGCACCTCTTCGTCCGTGTAGCGCGCCGAGAAATGGCTCATCACGATTTCCCCCCGGGGCAGCAGCTCGGCGCGTTCCAACACTTCATCCAGGTGAATGTGGCCGGTGCTGCGCGCGTCTGCCACGCTCACGCGTTGGTCGAGGAACGTAGTCTCCATGAGCAGCGTTGCGGTGCGCTGCAGCTCGGGAGTTCGCTCGAGCACTTCGATCCGCGTGTCGCCGGTGAACGAGAGCAGCGCGACGTCGTGAGGTTCGTCGATGCAGACGCCCTTTTTGCGCAGCTCGCCGAGCTGTGTGCCGGGCAGGCCGTGAAACTCGGCGCGTAGGTGGTGCCGACGTTCCCAGATCGTGTAGCCCTGGCTGGGCACGCGATGGTAGGTCTGGAATGGACGCACCCAACGCTGCTTAGCGAGCGGAAATTCTTCGCCCGGCGCGAGCGGAACGACGCGCCGCGGGATCGACTGGCCGTCGAGGCGCCCCGCGGCGTTGAACAGCTCCTCCAAATCCCTCGC
>DASSMT010000285.1:0-40888 GCA_035688655.1 Polyangiaceae bacterium
TCGCACGCTGCTCATCCCCCTCGATTCGGTCGTGTCGACCGTGCTGCTGTCTGCGTCCAACTGGGCCGTGCGCGGCGATGGCCGTTCGCTCTTGCACGAGGGCGCCGCTGTGCCACTCCACGAGCTCACGAACTGGCTCGACCCGAATGCCAAGTGCCAGGAGCCACGCCTCGCGCTCGTGCTGCAGACGAGGGGCGGCCTGGCCGCCCTCGCCGCCGATGCGCTCAGCGGGACGCGCGACATCTTCCTTCGGCCGCTTCCGCAGGCTGCTTTCGGCTCTGCGCTACTGCTCGGGACGGCGTTCGATGAGCAGGGCGACCCGCAGCTGGTGCTCGATCCGCAAGGCCTCGCTGTCCTGGCTCGAGTCGCGCCGCGCGCCGAGCCCGCGCCGCGCAAGAAACCGCGGAAAATTCTGGTGGTCGACGACTCGCTCACGACCCGCATGCTCGAGCAGAGCATACTGGAGGGCGCTGGCTACGACGTCGATCTGGCCTCGTCCGCCAAGGAAGGGCTCGAAAAAGCCGCACAGGGTCAATACGGTCTGATCGTCACGGACGTCGAGATGCCGGGCATGAACGGCTACGAGTTCACGGCGGAGACGCGGCGCCGGCCGGAGCTGCGCGCGATCCCCGTGATCATGGTCTCTTCGCTGGCCAGCGAAGAGAGCCGCAGGCGTGGGGCGGAGGCGGGCATCAACGCCTATATCGTCAAGGGCGAATTCGATCAGGGCGCGTTTCTGGGCGCCGTCCGCGAGTGGCTCGGATGATCGACGTGGCCTTCGAGCCCGGAGTGCGCGCGCCCGGAGACGTGCGCATTCGGGTCGTCGTTGCCGATGACTCGCTCACGGTGCGAAAGCGGCTCGTGGCAGCGCTGGAAGCCGCTCCCGACGTCCTGGTCGTCGGCGAAGCGGGCAATGGGCGCCTGGCCGTGGACGCTTGCCGCAAGCTGCAACCGGACGTGCTGCTGCTGGACATCGTGATGCCGCACCTCGACGGCGTGAAGGCCACGGAAGAAATCATGGCCAGCGCGCCGACCCGCATCTTGATCGTGAGCGGTCACGACCAACGTGGCAACGCGATCGACTCGATGAGCGCCCTCACCGCGGGCGCGGTGGACGCCATCGAGAAGCTGCGCGGTGACGAGAGCGACGAAGCGTTCGACACGCGCCTGCTGCGCGCCGTGCGCGTCGTGGCGCGCGTGCCTGTGGTGACTCGGCGCAAGCCGGTTTCGCGCCTCGAAGCGCTGCCTGAGCCGGCGGTCCTGCCGCGGCCGAGCGCGCGCCGTGAGCTTTTGGCGGTCGGCGGTTCCACCGGGGGACCGGCCGCGGTCGTGGAGCTGCTCCGTGCGCTGCCGCCCACGTTTCCGTTGCCCATCCTGCTGGTCCTGCACATCGGTCCCTCTTTCGGTTTTGCTTTTGCAGATTGGCTCGGCACCATGTCCAAGATCCCGGTGGTCGAGGCCCGCGACGGGGCGCAGCTCCGCGCAGGACACGTGCACGTGTGCCCGCCGGAACGGCACCTGGTTTTGCGAGGCCGCACGCTCCACCTCACGCGCGACGCGGAGCGGCACTCCTGCCGCCCATCGGTGGACGTCCTGTTCGAATCCGTGGCAGAGAGCATGGGCGATCGCGCCATCGCCTGCCTGCTCACCGGTATCGGCCGCGACGGCGCCGAAGGCTTGCGCCTGCTCCGTGCTCACGGCGCGCTCACGATGGCGCAAGACGAAGCGTCATCGGTCGTCTTCGGCATGCCCCGCGCAGCCATCTTGTGCGGCGCCGCGGCGCACGTGCTCTCGCCCGCGGACATGGCACACCTCGCCAGCTCGGCCGCGCGGGTCGGTCGAGACGGCACGAACCGACGCCCCGCCTGAGGTGACGATGCGAGAAGTATACGGGTGTTCAGCAGACGCAGCGTCTCGCTGACGTAATCTTTTACTGCGCGAGGCAGAGTATCCGACCGTCGGCAGGTCCAATGGGGCATCCTCCTTTCGACAAGCGAGAGCTCGCGGTGTTGTTCGCTGCGCTGCTGCTGGCCGCGCTCAGCGGCTACTACCATCGAGATCTGCGGCGCATCCCGGAGTGGCGGTTTCTACTCGCCGGCATCTGCTGTCTGATCATCGGTAGCACCGCCACGATCGTCGAGCATTTCGTGCTTTACGACGTCTTCAATACGCTCGAACACATGGGTTATCTCGCGCAGTCGCTGATGCTGGCGCTGTGGGCGGTGCGTGTGCGAAGGGTGCGCGCGTGATCATCGCAATCCTCGAGGTGCTCGGCCTCGTGGCGAGCTTCGGCACAATCGTGCTCGTGGCGCGCGCTCCAGCTGTCTCGCCGGGCGCGTCCTCCACTTTGCTGAAGCGTGCGCTGCTGGGCCTGGTGGGGCTTTTGGCCTTCGGGCACCTGGCGAACGTGCTGGAGGCGTGCGGCCTGCAATGGGCCGATACCATTGCCGATCAATTCTCCACCTTGGTGCCCTTCGTGTGGGGGTTGTTCCTGCTCGAGAGCGGCCGCGTCTACCTCTCCGCCCGGCTGCGCGCGAGCGACGAACAGGTGCGTTTCTTTCTGGAGGCGGTGCCGGCCGCCGTCGCGTGGATCGATGCGGGCCAAAACGTACTCGGCTTCAGTCGAGCGTGGGCCACGGCGCTGTCGGGTTCACGCAGCGGAGTTGCGCTGATGACGTTGCTCCCCGTGCGGCTCCCGCGGCTTTTGCACGCGCTCGAAGACACCCTGCGTGAGGGGAGCGAAAGCGAGCCTGCCTTTGCCGAAGAAGATGGCGAGGACGAGCGCGGCAGGAGGCGCCACTTTCGCTGGTCGATCCGGCGCTGGGTGCATCCCGACTGCCCAGCACCGGGCGCGCTCTTGCTGTTCGAAGAGGTGACGTTCGAGCACGAGGCCGAAGCCGAGCGGCTGGCTGCAGCCGATGGCCTCGCCCGCATTCAGCGCCTGGCGCACGTCGGGCAGATGGCCGCCGGTGCCGCGCACGACTTCAACAACTTCTTGCAGATCATCTATGCGGCCACGGCCGAGCTGGAAGGCGATGCTCGGCACGCAGAGGCGTTCAAGAACGTGCAGAGCGCGCTCGGTGCCGCCGCTGAGCTCACGCGCGGCCTGCTGCGCTTCGGGCAAGAGCCCACGACCGGCAGCGCAAAGGTCGACCTGGTGACACTGCTGCGCGAGTTCGAGCGACCGCTCGGCTACGCTTTGGGGCGGCGCCACCGCTTGGAGGTGAAGTTGCCGCGAGTCGCCCAGGTGCAAATCGAAGGCCGGCCTTCACGCATCCAACAAGCGCTGCTCAACCTCGCCATCAATGCGCGTGATGCGATGCCCAACGGCGGAGCTATCGAAGTTGCGCTGGCGGTGGAGAGCGGGCTGGCGACACTCAGCGTCCATGACTCCGGCGTGGGCATCCCGCCCTCGCTGCGCGAACGCTTGTTCACCCCATTTTTCACCACCAAAGGCGGGCAGGGCAGCGGGCTCGGGTTGAACGTCGTCAAAACCGTGGTCGAAGAGCATCGGGGCCAGATCGCCGTTGCGTCGGAGCCGAACCAGGGCACCACCTTCAGCCTGCGCTTACCGCTGTTCGAAACGCGGGCGCCAGCGCCGACGCAGGGCGCCGCAAAATAGAGTCGCGAGGCCCGCGCTGTGCTGTCGGACGTTTCCACGTCGAGCTGACGGGAACTCTTGGCTCCCGCCTGCTCGAGCTTGCCGGAACGTCAGAGTTTGCCCGGCAACTCTTTCGTGTCCCAGCTGTAGTACATGGTCGGGGTGGGCTTACTGCTCAGGTCGGTGTCGAAGTTCCCGGTCTTGGTCGTGTCTTTACCCTTCAAGAACTTGTCGATCATCGCGTCCAGCGAGGGTTGGTACTGAGTCCGCCACTGGCAGTGACTCCCACCAGCGCCCTGATAAGCGAAGTTGTCGGGCACACCGAGCGCCGTGAAGATCGCCTTGCCGGCCATGCCCGTCACGTAGGCGGATTTGGGGTCCAAGTTGGTGATGCTGGGGTTGTCGACGATGTAGAGTGCCCGTGGTGCGATGAGCGCCATCGCTTCGTGCATATCGACCGGCAAGCGATCGGTGTTGTCGCCGGCCGCGGTGTTGGCCGTGGCAAACGGGCCAAGAGCCACTTCCGACAACCAGCGAACGTAGCTGATGGCGTGATACGGCCACTCCGCCGTATCGTTGGCACCGGGATCGAGTTGCTCCTTCAGGCGCAGCGCGGGCGTGCCACCAATGCCGGACTCACAGGGAATGGTCAGCGCCACGCGATTGTCGAACACGCCGCCGGCGAACGCGCCTTTACCGTTGCGGGAGCAACCCGTCACGCCAATGTGATACGGGTCGATGGTGCCTGGGTTCTGCTCTAGAAGGTCGATGATGCGGCTGACCTGCCAGGCTTGAGCCACCATGTAGCCCGCGGGATGATCGCTGCCGTAGAAGGTGTAAAACGGGCCCATCTTGGCGCCGCTTCCGCCCTGTGACTCGATTGCGGTGAGCGTGATCTTGGCAACGCCGCTGGGAACCGGCGCGCCTGCGCCGTAGGTGATGATGGCGGGAGCGGGCGCAGTCGCGCCGTTCATGCTCACGGTGACGTCGAACGAAGCGCTCTTGCTCCCTTCGGTCACCTTCACGGAAATCTTGGTGGTACTCACCGTACCGGTAACGGAGCCTTTGGCGGGGATTGGCTTCTCGCCATAGATGTACTTGGCGAGCTGTTTGACAATCTCCGCGCGCCGGCACGCCCACTCGCTCTTGTCTTTGATGCGAGTGCCATCCAGCTTCGTGAACGGATCGGGCAGCTTACCGTCGGCCTTCAGCTCGGCATATTCCGGCAGCTTCGCGGTGACCGGGCAGTGGGAACTCGGGTCCTCCTCTTTGCCCCAATTGATGGGGCCGCCCACCTCGGTGGTTCCGCCTCCGGCGGCTCCGCCAGCCGCTCCGCCCGCTCCAGCCGCGGGGATCGTTGGGCTGCCGCCCACCGCGCTGCCGCCCGCCGCGCCAGTGGTTGGGGCGCCGCCGACGCCCACGCTCGAACCGCCGGTCCCGACGGGGGCGCTTCCGGCGGCGCCGGTCGTCCCGCCCACCGTGGTCACCGGGCCCGGGCTATTCGGGCTACCGCCCGAGGAGGTTTTGCCGGCCGTGCTGGTGCTCGGTTGAGGCTGAGCTTCTTCGCCTGCGCAACCCAACTGTATCAGTGCCACGGCTGCGATGTGACCCAGTGACTTCAGCGAAGGTGACCTCATCGAAATTTTCCTTGAAGCGCGTTCTTTTAGGGGCTTCCGTTTGACGCGTTTGACGCGAGATCTGGATTCAACGCACGCCGCTTGGCGCGGGCACGCACATCGGCGTGGTGGTTCGTGCGATCACCAGACGCGGGCGCAGTGACGTCAAACCGATGATTCCGTCATCGCGTTCGTTTTCCTCAGCGACGAAAAGTTCCACGTTTGACGGGACGCCGCTGCGGACCGCGGTGGAGTTCCCAAGGCGCTCGGCGAGCTCGCTGCCGCCGAGCTCGCGCGACGGTAATGTCAACGTCAACGTCAACGTCAACGTCGTCTCGCACTCGAGCACCAAGCTCGCACGCGGGCGGTGGTAGCGCGCCACTCCCCGATCTGGCCCCGTCGATGACGCTGGCGCACGGCACCGAAGATCCAGAGTCGTCTCGGTGGAGCTCTCGAGTTTAGCCTACGGCTTCGGCTGCGCCTACGGTGATCGAGCAGCAATTTCAAGGCGTTCCGGAGTGTGGACGCGGCGCGCAATCCGTGACAATGATCGACTATGCGACTACTTCGGATTGCGTGTCTGTCGCTGTCGATGTGCAGCGCCTGCAGTATCGCGGAGCTCGCGCCGGGTGAAGATGAGTCGGTCGCCAAGAGCGCGGCAGACTTGAAGTGGAACACGTCCGATCTGACTCGCGACGGCGTGTTGTGGACTCACGCAAATACCAGCTGGAGCACGGGCGCCTTCGTGAAGGCCTTGCCGCAGTTTCCGAGCACAGGTTTTGCCTGGCCTGATGCATCTCGAGCGGTGCTCGTGGCCAATGAGCAGGATTATCCTCTGCTCCTCCAAGGCGAGGCGAGCTACCGTTGCGCGGAAGGGTCCGGTGAGCCTCAGCTGCTCAGCTTGGGGCGTCCGGCTCAGCCGGGAAATGAGAGCGCTCCGTTGCTCTTGCCGGAGCACTCCTCACTCGGCTTGCCACTCGCTTGCGCGCCGATCGCTTCCAAGGTCAGCCTAGTCTACCGCGCGGTTGCGCCCGAAGGCAGCGTGCCGTTCAACGATGCGGCGCCGGTTGCGATTGACGGCAGAGGCTTCTTTGCGGACCGCTTAATGCGCCTCGACGGGGACAATCGCGTGGCTCGCTCAGAGCGGCTGAGCGTCGCGGGCAAAAAGAGCGCGACGCTCTACATTCGCTATTCGCTTCCCGAATCCGATGGACCGCACGCCGTCGTCAAGGTTGGGATTCAGCACGGCACTAACGGGCACACGCTGCGCATCTTCAGCAAGGTCAAGTTCCCCGCAACTCCGGTGAGCACGAGTTGGGATCACTGGAACGTGGTCGCGGTCAAGTTCGCGCCCGGCAATGAAGATCGTATTTACGCGCGGCTGCAGCTGAGGAACGGGCAGTCGATTCAACTCGACTCGGCTTGGGTTCGCTGAGCGCTAGCGTCGCCCTCAGTGAGGCAGCGTGCCGGACCAGGACTGGTCGAGCAAAACGTCGAGGCGCTGGTAGCCGGCTTCCAGCCCCTGGTCCGTGCCGGAAGCGACCGCGCCGTCGCGCTCTTCCTTTCGAACCATACGTTTGACTGATGCGCATTTCATGGTCGGGGTCCTTTCGATCGTAAAAAACGGGGCGATGGTGGCAGGAGCCTCAACGGCGGCGAGAACGCGCCTGCTCTTCGGACTTCATCTCATCGAGGAGCGCATCGAGCGCTTCGAAGCGAGCTTCCCAGTTTCGGCGGAACTGCTCGGTCCAGAGCGTTGCGCCCTTGAGCGGTGCAGCGGTCAGACGGCACAGGTGCACCCGCCCGACCACGCGCCGGCGCACGAGCGTGGCTTGCTCCAACACGCGCACGTGCTTGGTGGCGGCGGGAAAGGTCATTCGCAGGGCGAGGCGAGCTCGCTGAGATTGCGCTCCCCCTCGGCGAGTTGGCGGATGATCGCGCGGCGGGCAGGGGTGAGCGAGCGCGTGAAAGACGCGGTCGAGCCGGGCTGAGCTATGCAAACCATATGGTTTAATATACCGAATGGTTTTGTGTCGTCGAGCTCTACGGTGCGTCGTGCAGGGGCGTCGTCATCAGCGAAGCGCGTCGAGCGCGGCGGCTGCGGGGGAGCTTCGACTCGGCGAAGCGGACACCCCAAGTTGCCAAGGGCGTTTATCGGTTTACTGGTATGGTGCTTGCTTTTCGCTAACGTCGTTCGTGGCACGGAGCCGCATGACCGGGCGTGAAAGCGAAGAAAAATGGGGTGTCCGATGAGATGGAGAGCTGCGCTGTCTTGTGTTGTCGTTCTGGTGGGTTGCGGAGGGCCTGATCCCGGAGTCTCGGGAGGCACAGCCGGCAATGGCACAACCGGCACCAGCCAGCCCACCGGAACCGGGGGCGCGGCGACCCAAGCTGGCGGTGGACAAGGCAGCGGAGCGGGGGCAGGAGGCCATGCCGGGCTCTCGACCGGGTCGGGGACGGCAGGCGATGCCGGGCGCTCCAGCGGTGGCGCGTTGGGCAGTGCGGGTAGCGGTGGAGCGGGCCGCGGTGGAGCAGGCCCGAGCTCGAAGGGTGGAGCCACATCCGTGCCCGAGGAGTGTTTGCGCCCCTACATCTGCGTCGACACTTGCGGTGGAGAGGAACAGAATTTCGGGTGCCAACCGTGCCCCGAGGGGCGGATCGACACCATCTACTGCCCCGCCAAAGACGCCACGACAGGCCTCTTCGGCACGGTGAACTTCCTGGAAGGCAACCACCAGCCCACGACTGGCGTGATCACGGGCACGACGACGCCCGTCGCTCGCGAGATCCGCTTCTACGGACCCGTCACCTCCGACTTGGTCGATCCCGCCACCGGGCAGAACGCCTACAAGCAGCTCTATTCGACAGTTCGCGCCAACTTGCGGGCCAAGGCCTATTCGGGAATGGACGGCAAATACATGGTCACGATGCGCCCCGGCAAGTACAGCGCCTTCGTCAAAGACGGGGACGATTGGTACTGCAATCGCGCGCAAAGCGACGGCCTGTGCTTGGTCGAAGTGCCCGCGACCGGCACCCTCGAGTACGACATCGACATCACCTATGCAGCGTCGTTCTGACTAGGGAGAGCCGGACCGCTCGATGCGCTCGACGATGACGCGGACGGCCGGTGGCGGCTCGGATTCGGCGCAGTCCAACGAGAGGCTGAAACCGTTCTCGTAGTCCGGCCCGCCGCAGGGCGCGACGCTGATTGTTCGCCAATCGCTCGCGTGGGTGAACGCGCCGTCCGGCTGGGCGAGCGCCGTAAGGGTCAAGGAGACGGAGCCAGTGCAACCGGAGGCGTACCCGATCGCAAGCGGTGAGACCGAAGCCGTGGAAGACCACACTCGGTAGCGGATCTTGATGCTCTCATCCCATGCCGACGACAGCCGAACAGCGAATGTGGATCGCGGCGCGCCGTAGCAGCTGACGACCGGACCATCGAGCACCAAGCAACCCCCTTGCTCGCAGGCCGCGCCAGCGCCTGCGACCACGTGGTAGCTGGCGTTGCCGTAGATGCCGGCGGCTGGCTCCTGGTCGAAGTCGAGCGCCGTTTCGAGCACGGCGGAGCGCGCGATGGCAAACGTTTGCTCGCTCGCGAGCAGCGGATTTCCCGCGCGATCGGCCAGGGGGGCGAGCAATCGCGTCGCGATCGTTCGGCCTTCGACCGCTGCGGGGTCGAGGAAACGAGCTTGTGCGACCGGGCCGGCCAGCGACCATTTCCAGCTCGTGGGCAGCGCTGCTTTGGTGTCGAGATCGTAGAGCTCGAGCGCGACGTTACCATCGGACGGATCGCTGAACGTCGCGCCGAAGTCGCCGCTCGGCAGCGCGACGGGCTCCGAGAACGTGAAGCCAAAGGGTGTGTAGCCGAACTGCAGGAAGCCGACCGGGTCGACTCGCAGCTTGGGTGAAGTCCGGTCGACTTCGAGGGTCACTGGCACCGTGCGGGTCGTCCTCGCACCGCTCTGACAAGTGTAGGGGATTTCAGCCGAGGGCGGGCCGTGAAAGCCGCGCGCGTCCCAGCCCAGCTCGAGCACCGGGGTGAGCGTGATTTGTGGCGAGTCCGCGAGTACGTACAACTGAAGGGTGTCGCTGCCAAAGGTTGGCTCTTTGCCCGCGTTTGCCTGCCAAAAAAAGTCCGCGTATGCCACCGCCTCCAGACTGCCGCGGGTGTTCCGGGACAGCGTGAGGTTGATGCGCGGCTCATACCAGGCGACCGAGCAACCCGCGACCTCCGGAGGCTTCGCCAAAAAGGCGTCATAATCCCCGAGCGGCAGGGCAACGGGAGGCGGTTCGACGATCGCGCCCGCTTCGCCTGCGTGCTCCGCGCCCGCTTCGCCCGTCCCAGCGGCAGCGCCGCCGGTCGTAGCGCCGCCGGTCGTAGCGCCGCCGTGGTTTGGCGCAGCTGCCTTGCCTGCGTTGCCCGCAGCGCTGGGCTCGCCCGCGCCGCTGAACGTTCCACCTTCGTTCGCCCCGCCGTGTTGAGTCGCCACCCCCGCAGTTCCGGCGCGACTGTTTGGCGCCGCGTTGTCCCGCTCAGCATGACCACCACAGGCGCTGAAGAAGCCGCCCCACGACAAGCAAAGCAGCAACCCGTGTCGAATTCGAGCGTTCACGACGGCGCGCTTTCGAGGCTACGTGAAACGCGGGACTCTTGGAAGTCGACTTTCGGGATGGGTTTCTCGTTCTTGCGTCCGGGCTCTTTCGTTCAGCGCGGTCTTTCTTTTCAGGGAGGGCAGGCGTGGCTGCTGCGATGGTTGTGCTCGGACCGAGCAGCTCGCAGCGTGCGCGTTGCCGCTCGGCGCGCCCGTTCCTTCGTGGCCGACCCACAATTGTCGGCCAACAGAACTTCAGGCGGCGCCGTGCTTCGTCTCGGCAGCCCTCGCCGACGTCAGCGCTTCTTGAGCAGCACCTTGGTCACCACGAAGGGTCGTTGCGTGACGTCCTCGGTGATGGCGTCGTTGGTCAGCGGGTTTCGATGCTGTTGATTCGAAAGCACGAGCAGGGGGGCGGGTTCGTGGCCACACGGAGGCACGAAGCCGAGCGACGCTGGGAAATTGAAGAGCCTTGGGTCATCAGCGACGACGCTGCGCGCTCCGCTGTCGGGGTCGATGCGCAGCAGACGGAGCTTCAGCGCGTCCGCGACGTATAAGAAAGGGTCCCGCGGATCGTACGGGTTGAACTGCATCTCGAGCAGCTCCTCGACCTCGACATGCGCCGGCTTCGATGCGATGAGCTCGATGTCCTGGGCGCGCTGCCACGGTGGACGGGCGTCGAACAGCGAAGCGAGCGGAAAGCGGAACAGCGCCGCTGCACACGATGAATAAAAGAAGACGGTTCCGCTTCTCACTGCAATGCCGGCCACACCCGGAATGGTCGAGCCGGTGAAGAGGAACGGCAGGCCACCGACCTCGACTACGGGCATCGTCGGGCAGAACACCATTTCCGGGAAAGCGTCGCTGTGCTCGAAGCTCTTGGGCACAATCCCGGGCACGATGCCGCCGTCGGCGCGCACGCGCCAAATGCTGCCGTACACCGCATCGGGTACGAGGTACTCACCGTTGCCGAGGTACGTGAACTCTTCGGCAAACCCGATCCGGTGCCCGGTGAAGTGGACCGTGCGCGCCAGATGCGCGGCGATCGTCTGGCCGTTGCGCGCATACTCGTACTCGTAAATCGTGGGATCTGCATCGATGACGCCGGGGGCGGGAAAGCCGCCGCAATCGAGAACTGCCACGCGCGTGGGCGCGATCGAGTGAATGATGAGTGGCAAGATGAAATGCCCGGGCGGCTGGGGCAGCTCGGCGATCTGCTCGCCGTTGCTTCGCAAGAGCACCATCACGCGCCCATCGATGGGTGAGCCGACGAACAGAAAGTCGCTCCCGCCTGCGATGCCGGCGGGAATGATCGACTCGGGATGAGCATAGTCTGAACTCACTGCCAGGCGGCTACGCACCCCGAGCGGCAAAGTCGCGAGCGCGACGGCATCGTCAGCTGCGCCTGGTGCTGGCGCTTCGCAAGCAACCGTGGCCAAGACGGCCACAATCGCGGCGAAATACTCGAGAAGCGTGAGTTCGGTCTTGCGTCGCACCGGCGTCATGGGTCTCCTCGACGGGAGGGCGGGGCCTCGTCGTCGACTCGTTTCTACACCTCCTCGGCACCGCGGCCCCAGCGGTTTCGGGTTTACGCGGGACTACGAACGCCATGGAATTCGACCCCATTGCTGTCATTGAAACCATGCGCCGAACCGATCTCGATGGCCCCGCGTGGCTGCAGGCAATTGTCGAGCAAACCCAGCCGCTCATCGACCCCGAGCATCATGGTGTTCACGGCGGCTTCTATCGTTGCGTCGACCCGCTCTCGTTCGTGCCCGAGACGCCACTCATTTTCCACGAGCTCGACGACGTCGTACGCGACGTCTTTTTCGAGGGCATGAAGCAGCTGAGTGCGGAGTTCGTGTCGGGCACGTTTCTGTCGCCTGGTGTCGTGCGCGGCTCGACGACCGAGGGCTGGGCAGAGATCCCTCCGGTGCGGAGTGGTGCGCTGAGCGCCCTCGGACTCGCCGATGTGCTCAACATCGTGGCCGTCGAACCGGACGGCACCGGCTGCGGCTTTGCCAGCTTTCGACGCGACCAAGCACCGCTGCCGGTTCCAGAGCGACACGTGCTGCGGCTGCTCGCGCGACACTTCGTCGCAGCACATCGTTTGCACCGCAGATACAGCGGTGGACGGCCCAATCCGGATCTCGCCGCCGCGGTACTCGATGGCAACGGGCGGCTCTACCACGCGCAGGGATCCATCGGAAGCGATCGCGGCCTGCGCGAAGCGTTGACCGCATGCGTCTCACGCAGCGAGAAGGCCCGCGGCCGCCGCCGCAGCAGCGACCCCATTGCGGCGCTCGCGTGCTGCGACGCCCTCATCGCAGGGCGCTGGACCTTCGTGGACCATTTCGATCACGACGGTCGCCGCTACCTGCTTGCGATCGAGAACGCGCCTCGCGCGCCGGGGATCGAGCTCCTGAGCCCGCGTGAGCGCGCCGTGGTGGAACTTGCGTTGCGCGGGATGGACAACAAGGTGATCGCGTACGAGCTCGGAGTCGCGCATTCCACCGTCAAGGTGCTGATCGGTCGAGCGGCGCGCAAGGTTGGGGTCCAGACCAGGGCTGAGTTGTTGCTCAAGTTGAAGCTCGGCTGACCACGCTTCGGCGGGCACGCTCGAGTGGCTGCTGCTGCGTCGGTGGGACACGCGGACCTGGCAGGCCGACTTCGCTCCAGAATGTGCGACAGAGGGCGCATCGAGATCCAGGATTTGCGCGCAGAGTCAGAAAAAGCGGACCTGCCGCGCCACTCATCGAGCATGGAACTTTCCCGTAAAGCTGCGTTCGTCTTTGGCTTGTCTACTTTGCTCGCGGCCTGTGGCGCCGATCACGAAAATAACGAGAAGCCAGCCTGCTCCGTGGAAGAGCAGACTGGCTGCGACACTGGCACTGTGTGTGAGGCGGTGAAGGATCAAAGCCCCGCCTGCTTTGCACCGCTGGTGGTGCGCGGACGTGTGCTGGAGTCGTCGGCGCCGGATGTGGGGATCGCCGACGCCATCGTGGTCGCCCGCGATATCAACGGCGCCTTGGTCTCGCGCGGCACGGTGACGAGCGCCGCCGACGGCAGCTACGAGCTTGCGATCCCCGCTACGCGCGATGCAAGTGGCCGGCCAGTCGCGCCCGAAGTCACCCTTCGGGCCGATGCGGCGGGTCATGCGACGTTCCCGAGTGGTCTGCGCGTGGCGCTACCAATCGGCAGCGATGCGCCGGTGCAGACGAACGGAAAATGGATCATCGAGAACGACTCGACCGACGTTGCGCTCGACACTCTGCCGAACGACAGCGCGGGCCTCGGCACGATTCGCGGTAGCGTCCACGCCGACCATCCCGGCGGCACGTTGGTCGTCGCGGGGGGCGTGAGTGGCGTTGCTTCGAGTGACGGCAGCTTCACCGTGTTCAACGTTCCAGCGGGAGCGACCGAGGTGCGCGGCTACAAGGCAGGTCTCGACCTCAGCTCGGCTAGCGTCGATGTCGCGGCCGGCGCGACGCGCTCAGATGTTCTGTTGTCCGAGTCCAAGGGCAGCATGGTCTCCGTTTCCGGCGACGTGAGCTTCGTCAACGCCGGAGCCCAGCAGACCAGCGTCGTCTTGGTGGTCGCGTCGACCTTCAATGCCACGCTCGCGCGCGGCGAGACTCCGGTCGGGCTCAGGCAATTCCCGGTCAGCGGTCGGTACAGCTTCGCGAATGTGCCCGCCGGCGAGTACGTGGTCCTCGCGGCGTTCGAAAACGACGACTTGGTACGCGACCCCGACACGTCGATCGGCGGCGCGGCGATTCAACGGCTCACCGTCGGTAGCTCGGCGGTCAGCGTGCCCGGCTTCAAAATCACCGGCGCCTTGGCCGTGCGCTCGCCGGGCGCGAACGGTCCCGAAGTCGTCAGTGGCACACCGAAGTTCAGCTGGGCCGACGACTCTTCGGAGGACGGTTACGAGCTCACCGTGTACGACAACTTTGGCAATGTGGTGCAGCACACGGACGTGCCGCGCGTCACGGGCTCGAGCGACGTTTCGGCCAGCTATTCCGGCCCAGCGCTGACCCGGGGCTACTATCAATTTCGTGCGGTTTCGTATCGCATGGGCAAGGGCGGAAGCGGGAGCCGCACGTACATTTCGGCGACCGAGGACTTGAAGGGCGTCTTCATCATCGAGTAGTAGGCGCTCGGGCTTCAGCGCTTCTTTTTCACCGCGTAGCGCAAATGCGTGACCTTCGGCGAGCTCAGCACCTCGCTGAGCTCGAGCCCGAGGGCGCGCGGATCGAGCCCGTCGAACAAGCGCTTTCCGGGGCCGAGGAACGTGGGCGTCACGGAGAGCACGAGCTCGTCGACCACGCCCGCGTTCAGGTACTGGACGACGAGGTTCGCGCCCCCGGAGATGCGGATGTCCTTGCCGCCACAGACCTGGCGGGCGCGACCGAGGGCGTCCTCGATGCCGTGGTTGACGAAGTGGAAGGTCGTGCCGCCTTTGCGCTCCCAGGGCGCGCGTACCTGGTGCGTGACGACGAACACCGGCGTGCGGAACGGCGCCTCCTCGGGCCAGCTCACCTCGCCGAGGTCGAACATCCGCTTGCCCATGATGCTCACGCCCGTCCGCTCGAAGGTCTCCTCGATGAACCGGTTGTCCTGGCCGGTGTCGCCGCCCTCCCCGAACTTCAGCCTCTGCCGGAACGCGCGCTGCTGGAACACCCAGCCATGGAGGTCGCCCCAGCCGTCACCCCCCATGTTCTGAAGGCTCGCGTTCGGCCCCTCGATGCAGCCATCGAGGGACATACCCATGCTGACGAACACCTGGCTCATCTTGGAATTCCTGCCTTTCTCCCGTAAAACGTCGGCGTCGTGGCAGATTCATCGGTCGAGCTCGAAAAAAGCGAACAGGCGCTGGTCGACGCCGCGAAAGGCGGCGACGAGGCCGCTTTTCGGGCGCTCGTCGAGCCCTTGAGCCGCGAGCTGTCGGCGTACGCATACCGGATGCTCGGCGGCTATCAAGACGCCGAAGACGCGCTCCAGGAAGCGCGCCTCAAAGCCTGGCGGCATCTCGGCGCTTACGAGCCGACCGCGAGCTTTCGTGCCTGGGTGTACCGGATCGCCACGAACACCTGCCTCGATCTGCTGCGGCAGCGCCAGCGGCGAGTGCTGCCGCCAGACGTCGGACCGCCCGTCGCACCCGGCCCGCCCACGACCGCGGTGCGCGAAGACATCCTGTGGCTCGAGCCCTATCCAGACACGCTGCTACCGGCGACGGCAAGCCCCGAGGAGACCTTGCGGCTCCACGAGAGCATTCGGCTCGCGTTCGTGCGGGCCATGCAGGTGCTGCCCGCGCGCCAGCGCGCGGCTCTCATCCTTCATGACGTGCTCGACTTCGCGGTCAGCGACGTCGCCACGATGCTGGAGACCACGATCCCGGCGATCAACAGCGCGCTCCAGCGGGCGCGCGCGTCAATCGAGCGAGCGCCCAGCGATGGCGAGGCGGGGAAGCGGGCGACCGCGCACGCGCGCCTCGAGGCGCACAAGGCGGAGACGGTCGCGCGCTTCGTCCGCGCCTGGGAGACCGGCGATTTCGCCGAGCTTGTCTCCATGCTCACGGAGGATGCCGTGCTCACGATGCCGCCGTGGGTCTACTGGCTCGACGGTCGCGACGCCGTAGTCGCGACCATGCTGAGCCGCGGAACTTGGGACGGAGAGCCCCGCCCGGGCCGATACCGCATCGTCCCCTGCGGCATGAACGGCCAGCCCGCGGGTCTCGCCTACGTCCGGTTCGGCGATGGCCCCTACGTGCCCGTGTGCATGACCGTCATGACGCTCGCGCCGGACGGCCGCATCTCGGCCCTGGACACCTTCGTCTTGCCCGAGCATTTCAAGGCCTGGGGTCTTCCCGCGACGCTCGATGCGGCGAGCGAAGTTCAAACGGGAAACCCGTGAATGAATCAGAGGCAGGTGAGTGGAAGCGGTGCCGGCGGAGTCCCGAACGTGGGCAGCTGATTGGATGCTGCGGCCGTGAGCATCCCACTGTGGGTGGTCCCGGTCGTCAGCGAGTCGGCAGCGGTCATCGAGCCCACCGCATCGTCGAACTTCCAGTACCCGATGAGGCCCGCCTCGTTTCCGAGCAGCGGCTTATTGTAGTTGTCTTTAATCTGCGCGTCGGTCCGGGCAATGTTCCAGATGCGGAACTCATCGAACCAACCGTTGAAGCAGGCTTTGTTCTCTGGGTTGCAACCGATCCGAAGCGGGCCCTGAGCCGTAGCCAACATCGTCGTGCTGCCGGACGCCCCCGTAGTTATACGAACCGTCCCGTTGACGTAAGTGCGCAGCGCTGTGCCATCCCAGGTCATTGCGACATGAACCCACTGGTTCGTGTTCGAATTGATGCCCAGATCGGCGCCCGAGTCATCGTTGAACCCGGTATCCGTGGTTGGATTCAACGTGGCGTGATTGGATGTCGAGCCCACCGCCGGAGTGCCAAAATCCAAACCGAACGCCGTGACCTTCCCGGATGCGCCGTAATAGAAGATTTCGTTCGTGTCACCGTGCCAGTCGCTGGTTTTGATGTACGCCCAAAACTCGACCGTGCGCTTGGCATTGCCGATGGGTAGTGCGCTCATCAAGTCGACGACGACCTGAGCATACGCGGCGTCGCTGTCGGTGCCGGTGCCATTCGCCGCCAGCGAGAGAGAGCGGCCCGCACAGTTCGTGGTCCCAGCGGCTCCCCCGGCACTCGTTCCGCCGGTGGCTGCACCAGCAGCGCCTGCCGCACCGCCATTGCCTAGGCCACCGCTGGCAACGCCGCCTGCGCTACTTCCGGCTGCGCCACTTTCGGCACCTCCGCCGCCGGTACCGCCTGACGGCGCTCCAGCGCTGCCGGTAGCGTTGCCGCCGGTTGCGATCAGCCCGCCGACTCCGGCGCCGCCGGCCAGTCCCGATGCTGTGACTCCACCAGCGCCGGCACTTTGCCCAGGAGAGCCAGCGCTGCTCCCGCCAACCCCGTTCTGATCACTGCTCCCGCACGCAGCATTCAGCAGCGCGAAAAGGGCAACCCCAAGCGTTCCCGACCAGTGCAAGCTCGAGCGGCGACTTTGCATTTGGGCTCCGGATACCACGACTCCGACGCAGCGGCGCCTACTTTCGACTCCACGGCCAAACGCCCTTGCGTCACTGCTTCGTGGCCGGCGCACTCATCGCCTGCACGAGCCAGTCGCACACGGCGCCGACGCGCGCGTTTGGACGAACGTCTTGGTGTACGGCCAGCCACGTCTCGCGTGACGGCGTCGAAAGGCGCGGCAAGACCGGAACGAGACGGGCCTCACGCGGCGCGACGAAAGTACCGAGCAGCGCGATGCCCTGGGACTCCGCGCAGGCGACCACCTGAGCGGTCGTCGTAGTCGCGCGCACCGCCCAGCGGATCCCTTTGCTCGCGCGGGCCGACGGAACCGTCTTCCGCAGCCAGCGGACCTGAGGCAGCTCGTCGAGCGATGCATCGAAGCCGATGAAGTCGTGGCCTGCGAGGTCGGCGACGCTTCGCGGGCTCCCGCGTCGCTCGAGGTATGCCCGGCTCGCGTACAGCCCGAAACGCAGTGTTCCGAGCCTCCGCGCCACGAGCGAAGGCTCCTTCGGACGGCTCAATCGGAGCGCGACGTCCGCCTCCCGACGCGACAGATCGAGTTCACGCGTCTCGGCCCGAACCTCGATTGCGATCCCGGGGTGCGCGCGGCGGAGCTCGGCGAGGGCGGGCAACAGGATGTAGTGGACGATGCCGTCGCTCGCGGTGATCCGCACGGAACCCTCGAGCCGTACGTCGGCCCCACGCAGATCGCGCTCTGCCGCGAGGACCTCGGACTCCACGCGCGCGGCGCGTGGAAGAAGGGCCGTGCCCATGTCCGTGAGGGCCATCCCGGCGGGCGTGCGGTCGAAGAGCCGCGCGCCGAGAGCGGCTTCCAGCGCTGCGATCCGCCTGCCGATCGTCGTGTGTGCGACCTGGAGCAGGCGTGCGGCGCCGCCCTGACTCCCTTTACGGTGCATCGCCAGAAAGATTCGCAGGTCATCCCACGATACAGGTTCGGCATTCATTACGACGTGCATATTTGCACATTGTTGCTGCATCGATGAGTACTCACGCACACGCCCTCGAAAGTCCATGCTGCGACGCATGAAGACGATCACCCATCGCTCCAAGCTCCCGCTCGCTGACCTCTTCGACGTCGACCTTTCCACACCCGGCCCCCGGGTCGAGGGTGGGCGCGCGATGAGCCCATGGATCCTTCGCTCGCTCGTCGCCAGCTTCGCATTCAGCGGGCTCCTCGGGTGCTTCGGGAATTCCAGCCGAGGCGCGCGTGCGACCCCGCCCGTGGCCGCTCGAGCCACGACGCTGCGCGTGCTGTACGGACTGAAGCCGCCGACTGAAGTCGTCCCGGCGCATACGGCGCTCGTGCTGGTCGACTTCCAGGACGAGTTCGTCCACGGGCGCCTTCCCGTCGCCGACCCAGCGCGGGCGATCGCCCACGCCGCCGATCTCGTGCGCTGGGCGCGGGCGAACGGCCTTCTGGTCGTCCACGTCCGCAACGTCTCCTCACGCCCGGAGAGCCCCATCTTTGCTCCCTCGTCGCCGACGATCGAAATCGTACCGGAGCTCCGTCCGGCCGCGGACGGGCGCGAGCAGATCGTCACGAAGTCGTCCGGCGGAGCCTTCACGAAGACCGGTCTCGACACGCTGCTTCGCTCCGCGGGCATCGATACGCTCGTGGTCGCGGGCATCATGACCCAGCTCGCGGTCGACTCGAGCGCGCGCGACGCGACGGTCCTCGGATACCATGTCGTCGTCGCGAGCGACGCGTGCACGACCCGCCCGCTCCGCGACATAGACGGGGGCATCGTCGACGCGGTTACGGTTCAGCGCGTCGCACTGGCAGCGCTCGCCGACCGCTTCGCGGACGTGATGCCTACGAGCAAGATCATCGGCCTGCCGTTGGCGCGGGTCGTCGCTTCGAGCACCGCGGCGCGTTGAAAGCGCGGTCAGAGCGGACGGCGCGCTCCTTCAAGCAGCTTCAAGAAGCCGCGAAGAACCGGGTTGGCATTGCGGCGACGCCAGCAGGCACCGACGGCCCAGCGAGCTTCTCGATCGCGCACCGGATGGAGGCCCAGACCCGCGAGCGGTTCGTCCTTCAGGGACGCCGGCACCAAGGTCATGCCCATCCCAGCTCGAACGAAGGCGAGGGCCGTCGAAAATTCGCTGACGTCCTGGACGATTCTCGGTTGGAAACCGTATTTGGCAAACAGCTGCAGCGTATGCGCACGAAAGTCCGGCGCACGCGCGCCATCGAGCAAAATGAAAGGCGACTCGTGGCAGTCGGCGAGAGACAAGCGTCGCTGCGATACCCGAGATTGCGTGACCAGCACCATCCGGTCGTCGGCGACACGTGCCGCTGCGTATCCGTCGGGTAGCGACGACGGTAGCCTGAGAAAGCCCACGTCGATTGCCCCGACCTCGAGCGCCGCGAATTGCTCGGCTGTCGACATGTCCTGAAGACGGATGTCGACGTTCGGTGAGGTGTTTCGCAGCTGGGTCACGAGCGCAGGAACGAGATCGAGCGTCGTCCGACCGAAGCCAATCGCGAGTCTACCGATGTCACCCTTTGCTTGCCGCTTGCCCTCTTCGAGAACGTAGTCGAACCGCCGGATCAGATCGATGGCAAGCGGAAGGAACGCCGCGCCGAGGCTCGTGAGCTTCGTGCCATGAGCGCCCCGTTCGAAGAGTTCGCCAGCGAGCTCCTGCTCGAGTCGGCGCACTTGCTTGGTCAGCGCAGGTTGACTCACATGTAGCACGCGTGCCGCGCGACCGAAGTGAAGATGCTCAGCCAACACTGCGAATGACCTGAGCAGGGTGAGCTCCATAACTCTAGGTTATCACCATCATGAAAAACTGCCATTGGACGCATCGCCCGGCAGGACCAACCATTACTTCATCGTGAAAATTCCCGGAGGACCCCAACTGTGCCAGGCGGTGCGCGCGCGTATTGCCGTGTCATTGCTGTTCCTGGTCGATGGCGCGGGCTTCGGCACTTGGGCGGCCCTGCTCGCATCGCTCCAGCGCCGGCTTGCCCTGGATGAAGCGCGACTCAGCGTCGCGCTGGGCGTATTGGTGGTTGGTGCACTGCTCGGGATGCCGCTCGCGGGTTGGGCCAACGAGCGCTTCGGCAGTCGCGCGGTTCTTCGGGTGCTCGCTCCGGCCTTCTGTGTTGCTCTCGTGGGTCCAGCGCTCGCGCCCACTTACGCTCTCCTGTTGCTCTTCGCGTTCGTGTTCGGCGCGTTGAAGGGAGCTTTCGACGTCACCATCAATGCCCAAGCCATCGTCGTCCAGGCAGCCATGGGGCGGTCGATCCTGTCCTCTCTCCATGCCTTGTGGAGCCTCGGTGGTCTTGGATTGGCGGCGCTTTCGAGCGCAGCGCTCCAACGCGGGCTCGCCGCCAGCCACTTGACTGAGCTCGTCGCGCTCGGGTTGCTGGTCGTGGCAGGAGCCGCCACTCGAGGACTCCTCGATTCCCCGTCATCGCCGGCTCCGAAGCGTGGTGGCGCCATCGAACCGATCGCCCTCCGGCTCGGAGCTCTCGCGTTCCTTGCCCTGTTTGCCGAAGGCACCCTCATGGACTGGAGTGCCGTATTCGCCAGCCGCGTCCTGGGAGTCTCGGAAGCAGTCGCGCCGATCGCCTACGGCGTGTTCTCCGGCACGATGGCCGTGGGCAGGCTGCTGGGCGATCGGGCAATCGAGGCAGTGGGGGCGAAACAAGCGCTGCGTGCCGGCGCCGCGCTGACCGCGCTGGGCCTGACTCTCGTCGCTAGTGCTGTCAGCTGGCCACTCAATCTCGTTGGCACGGGGCTGGCAGGTCTCGGACTCTCGAACCTCGTGCCTGTGTTGTTCGGTGCGACAGCCCGTCTGGGGTCGGCGTCGGCGCGCGCGATCGCCGCGGTCTCGACCATTGGCTACCTGGGTTTTCTCGCAGGACCTCCGACCATCGGAGGCATCGCTCACAGCGTCGGTCTCCCGGCTGCCTTCCTGCTCGTCGCGGTCCTCGCTCTGAGCCTGTTGCTCGTCGGACCGATGCTGCTCGGCACACAGCCCAGCGACAGCCGACCGATCCGGACCACGACCCCATTTCAACGAACGCAAGAGAGGGTAGCGCCATGGTGAGTTTGATCTGCATCGACGTCGACGGCACGCTGGTTGGAACTGGAGGCCGCATTGCCGAGCGGATATGGCCCGCAGCTGCCCGCGCGATCCAAGCCGGCATCCGCGTAGCGCTCTGTACAGGACGCCCCGCCTTCGGCGTTACCCGAAGTTATGCGGAGCGGCTCGATCCAGACGGATGGCACGCGTTTCAAAACGGCGCGAGCCTGGTTCGACTCTCGACCAACGAATCGCGCTCGGCCTTGCTCGGGCCCGAGACTGTCTCGGAGCTGAAGAGGAGATCCAAGCGAACCGGTCGTATTCTCGAACTGTACTCGGATCACGGCTACGCCGTAGAGAGCACGAGCGAAAGAGCTGCGCGCAACGCAGAGCTCCTCGGCATTCCCTTCGTTCCCCGTTCGCTCGATGCGGTCGGATGGCCCGTCGTCCGCGCCCAGTGGATCATTCCCGCCGATGAGCTGGACGCGCTAATGAGCGAGCCGCACCCCGGAGTCGAACTCGGTCCTTCGACCAGCCCCGACGTGCCCGGCACGTGCTTCGTCAATCTGACCCCGCCCGGCATCGACAAGGCGAGCGGGATTCGCCAACTGTGCGAAATCTACGGTTGCTCGCTGAGCGAGGTGATGTTCGTAGGAGACGGGCAGAACGACCTCTCGGCCATGCGCATCGTCGGCACTCCGGTCGCGATGGGAAACGCTGACCCCGGGTTGCGTGCCTTGGCGAAATACCAAGTCGATCACGTGGACTCGGGTGGCCTCGCGGACGCGCTGGCGCTGGCGCTGGAGCTGACCCGCGACCGGTGTGCTTCTTTGTCCCTCGATAGATCGAGGCACGGGACCCAAAGATTTTCCGATGGCCTCCAGCAGTGAACGCACGCTGGCCGAATCGGGCGTTCTCGCGAAGCCGCGGCGTCAAACGCCAAAAGCGTCGGCGATGCCATCTCAGCCCTCGGGCATATCCCTCATCGCGGCATTCCCCGAGGTGTCGCGCTCGCGCTGCTGAAGTCCTCGCAGACCGCGAGCGGCTTCCGCGCGAACGCCGCCTCCAACTCGACCGTGTTCGAAATGAGCGGCTGGTACGACACCGGCGGCGGCGCTCCACTTCGCACGAGCGCCAAGCAACGCGACGACATGACGGACCAAAAGCTGCAGTGGCTCGGCACTCTCGGTGATGGGCAGCACAATTCTGGTAGCCCGACCTTCGAATGCACCAAAGACGCGCCATACTGCTATTGCCGCGCACCGAGCATCGGCATCGCCGATCACTTCTGGTTCGAGCAGCATGGTGGCAGTTGGCTAATCAGGGGCATCGGCGTGGCGAGTACGGATTGAGCGACCGAGCACGCCAGTCGCGGCTCTGCTGGTTGTCGCAATGACCATTGCTCGTCACTGCCTCCCTGCGTACGTTTCAGTTGCGGAGGTATCATGACGACAGTGAACGTCCTCGTGCTGACGGACGGTGACGGAAGCTTCCAAGCCAAGGGGAACCGCTTTGCGCTCACCGAGTTCGTGAAAACATTGACTGCCGACGCAGGCGATCTGTGGAACTTCTCAGTCACGACGGCGCATAGGTACGCACCGGGCGTGTATCCGCCAAACCCCAGCGACTCATCCCTGGATTACTCCAACGATGCCGACATCAAAGACTTCTCGTTCACGAACGCCGCGCATTTTCCGCCGGGCCACTACGACGAAGTCTTTCTCTTCGGCTTCGCGACCAGCACGCCTGGGCAGGCCTATGGGTACCCTCCTGGACACGCGCTCACAGAGCCTGAACTTGCCGTGCTCGCGTCCTTCATGGAGGCCGGCGGAGGCGTGTTCGCGGTAGGCGACCATGAGGATTTGGGCATCGACCTGTGCGGCAAGGTTCCCCGTGTCCGCTCCATGCGGCGCTGGGCCTTCGACTATGCGGCGATCAAGAAGAATGGCAAGTTCGATTACAGCCTCTATGACGAGACATCGAGCAACGCGCCGCCGGCGATGGGAGTGCACCGGCATTCGACTACGGTGATGGGGGCCAACGGGCGGTTCGAGTTCGACAACCAATCTGACGACATTCCTCAGAAAAACGACCCGGTAGTTTACTCCGTAAGCAGTGGAAGCACTTTTTTCACACGCGTGGTGCGCTATCCGCACCCGCTGCTGTGCGGCATGGGCGGGGTGATTGATGTGCTACCCGACCACATGCACGAAGGGGAATGCGTCGAGCTCGACGCGGCGCAGCTGTCGAAGACGTACAGTTTTGCCGGTGCACCAGCGAAAGCCGAGTATCCGAAGCTCAATGGCTCTCCGTTGGCGCCGCAGGTCGTCGCCTGGGGCAAGGTCGTGGCGCGCTCGGCCAACAGCAGCTACACCGATCCCGGCGCCCCAACCTATGACGACAACGAGCCGCTCGACGGCGATACTTTCGGCCAGATTTCGGCCTGGGATGGGCATGCTGTTGGACAAGGCCGCGTCACTGTCGACTCCACCTTTCACCATTTCGTGAACGTCAACGTGATCGGCGACACCGATGATGCGACGCATACCTGGACCAACGACGAACCGATCAAGGCCAAAGGCTTTCTCGGAAGTGCCGCGGGGCAGGCGACCTACGCCCGTATCCGTGAATACTGGCGCAACATTGCTCGCTGGCTCGCGCCGCAGAGCAAGCAGGACTCGCACGCCCTAGAGTGGCTGGCGAAGGTGGCGTCCGATCCACAGCTCGGCGAGCAGATTGGCTACGTCGGTGACCTCGCTGGCACGGAAGCGTTCGGAGGCAGCGCGGGCTCGCTCTTGAGGCGAGGACTCCCGCCGTGCGGTGTGCTCTCACTCGTGAGCCGAGGGGTCCCGGATCCCTTATCGGTGCTGCTCGGCAAGTGGTATATTCTTCACACGCTGCCCGACCCGCCACCCCTGTGGAAAGAGCTGCTTCAGGCCGGGATCGACGTGCGCCAGTTGACCAATGTTGCGCTCGGCGCGGCGGTCGCGGAGACGCGCGACCAGCTTCGCTCCGGCATCCGCGCCGGGACGTCGCAACACCACGCGGCCGTTCAGCGAGCCACTTCACGGCGCGTTCACGAGCTTCTGCAGCGCGATCAAGCCGCTTTGACTCACGCCGCGCGCGCGCTCGGCCGCCTTGCTGAGCACGCGAGCAAGCTGTAGACCGAGCCCTTCCGCGAATCACATTCTGCTGGGCGAGGGCGTAGTGTCATCCCTCGCAGGGCGCCCGTACAAGCGGTCAGTGGCGGCACGCGCATCCGCCTGCGAGGGCAGCAGCGGCGCGAGGGCATGCTCGACACCCGCGAGCGCACCTTCGCTTGCGATCGTGACTTTCAGCACGCGACCAAACGGCTCGACTTGCGCGACGGCCTCCAAGGCCGACACGTCGGGAATCAACCCCGTGAGCGATTCTCCGAGCCATAGCGTGCCCAGGGGAACGTCCCGCAGAAAACGCGACAGCCAGCTCCGGCGCAGCGTGCAGGTGCCGTGAATCCCGCAGGCGGCCTCGTATTCGCTCAGATCGAGGGACCAGCCGTACACGGTGGTCACCCTTCCGACCTGCGCTTGCACGCCAGAGTGGTGAAGCATGGCGTCGGCCATGAACGCCTCGAACAAGGATTCGGCAGCCGCGACCCGCTCGGCCGACACGTGCTCGAGATCGGACCACAGAAGCAATGTCGGCAACTGCGGATCGCCGGCAAATTCATGGCGCAGCACCGTGCCGCCAAATGAAAAGCCATCGCTCGGGTGTCGAGCAAAGACGTTTTCGATGGGAGCCTTTCGCTGGCCTGCCACGCAAGCAGCGCGCTCGAGTTCGTTCTTGACCTTCTGCCAACGGGCGCCATGCGGGAGGCTGCTCAGTTTGACCTTCGACGTTCGCGAGCGAGCGTCTGTTTCCCCGGGGAAAATTGCGACTGAAAGCTCCGCCGAAGCACCCAGAAACTCACAAAAGCGTTCGATCATCGGCGCAGCCGCCGCTGCTGCCTCACCTTGCTCGATGGCCATGGAGACCCGCGCGAACAGCACGTGCTTTGGCCGCTGCGGAGCGGACTGAGCGGCCTCGAGCGCGCGCAGCGGCGGGCGATCCGGAGCAAAGACTTCAGCATCGAGCGAAATGACCGCCTCACCCTCGGCTACGCCATGCGGCACGAATCCCACCTGTACGACACCCGCTCCAGGACTCAATCCTTCGCCGAACAGAATCGCGTGAAGGCTCATGGCGCTGGGGTAATGATGGGCATAAGAAGGTCCGGCCGCGATCTCCAAATCTGGGAAGGAAGCTACACTCAGCCGCTGCTCGCCACGCCCCTCGCTTTCGGTCGGACATACTAGCCTCGTTTGCTGCTCTCCGAGCGAAGCGACCAGCTGGATTGAGCTGATCGATAGAAGCTCTCGATCGAGCGCGTCACCAGAGAGGACCACTGACAGCCCGCGCGCCGCACCACCCATGTTGCGGACAGAGCAGCCGCCGAATTGCTTTGCAAAACCCACGGTGGCGACGTTGTTCGCCGAGCTGCCGTTGAATTCGAGTCGCGGCGGCCCTTCAGCGCGGAGCTCGTGCGCCGGTCGCACGGCATGCCGAAAACCGAGCCTGAGAAGCTGAGCGTCACCGAGCTCGACGTCGCCCTGTTCCAGGTACCTGAAGCCGACCAGAGCACAATTCGGATCGAGCCCGAGCAGGTCGGCCGTTTCGCGCAGCGTGTCCTCCGCAAAGAGTCTCCGCTTGCGCCAGACTGCGCGCAGCGCGGCGGAGGGGGTGCCTGGTGCGAGCACGGCGCTCCACTGCTCCGGGCTGCCGCGCGCAGCCTTTCGTTCTTCCGAACTGACCTTGCCAAAGTAGTCCGGGGCGTTGTTGAAACCATCAATCGGGGTTCCGGAACCAAACAGCTCGAGCCAGAGCACATCGCTGTCGTGCATGAGAATGGAGACCACATGCGTCTCGAACTCACGCGAGAGCTCGCTAGCCAAATGCTGTGCTACGTCCTGGCGCTGCTCGTCACAGAGTTCGTCGTACACGCCGATCCAATGCGGCCGACTGAGCACGAGAATCGTTCGATCGCTCGCTTGGTCTGCTTCCGCGGGGAGATAGCCCTCCTTGCGGAGCACGCTGTGTAGGCATGCGCCGACTCCGTCGAGCAGCGCTGAGGTCTCCGCTTGCCGCGAGTGAACCTGAAGGTTGACGAAAGTGGCACCCATGAGCTCTCTGCCCGCCGTATTCGAGAGCATCGAGCGGCGGCCGCAAAGGAAAATGCGGCGCACGAATGATTGCTGCGAGCGCGGCACGAAGCGGAGCCGGCCGTCGGTCGTTTTCTTGGTGGTCGGACGGCTCCGCGCCTGAGCTCCTACATGTGCATCCTCCGTATCCGAGTTGCCTTCGCTTCGATCGATCCCGACTGCCTCGCGGCGAGACCGCCGGGCACGCTTGACTCGATCGGACTCAGCGCGCAGAGTGCCCAGGATGGGTCGTACCCTGTCGTGGCGAGTGGAAGGGCGCCTGAACGTGGTTTTCCACGGGGCTCGCGCGCCCACCAACCTCGAATGGCAGCGCTACGTCACGCAAGTGGTGTCATCGAGCGCGCGCGCCGACACTCGCGTCGTCGTTTTGTCGCGCGGGGGCTCTCCCGACGGACATCAGCGCCAGGCACTCGCGACAGCCGTTGGCAATCGTCCGAGCCCCGTAGCGCTCCTCACCGACAAAGTGCTTGCCAGAGCCGCGATCGCGGCCATGCACCTGTTCAATCCGTCGATCAAAGCGTTCCCGACTACGGGTCTCAAAGAAGCGTGTGAGTTTCTCTCGCTCACGCCCGACGAGCGAGAGCGAGTTGCACAGCTGCTGGTGGAGCTCGAGAAAGAAGTCGACGAGACCGCCGTGGCTGAGTCGCCAGGGCGACCTGACTAACGCTGAGTCGCGGGCTGAGCGTTTTCGCTGACGGCCAGCAAGTCTCGCATTCGTCGAATTGCGAGCTCGCCAGGTCGGCCTGTTCGAAGTAGCTCGAGCCAGCGTCGAGCCAGTCCGAGCGGGCGGGTGCGCGTGACACCAGCGCGCGGAGTAGCACCTCGCGACGCGCAGCCGCGCATCATCTCCGACATTGGGCGCCGTTCATCGCGCGCGACTTCAATGAGCTCATCTTCCCGGATTTGCAGCGAGCCGCGCGTGCCGACGGATTGGCTGTAAGGCGACTCGCCACATGTCGGTGCCACTCTCGGAGTTCTCAGACTTCGAGTTCGCACGAAGAGTGCGGGAGATTCTCCGCGATCGATTCGTAGTTCTTCTTCGAGATCGCTTTCTGGTCTCTGAAGGGAACAAAGAAAATCATGAATCACTTTCACTTTGTCATCGAGGGTTTCGCGATCGCCGTGGTGCTCACGGCATCCACATTTGCGCAGGCGCAGGAAATGGAGCCGGAGGCGACCGAAAAGCCGCCGGCGGCGGAGGAGCAGGCGCCAGCGGCGACCACCGCATCCGCAGCGGCTGCGGCAAAGGGAGGGGACACGAGCAGCACCGTGCTGGACGGCGCTCGCTTCCGCTTCGGAGTCGGAGCAGGCGTTGGGTTCTTCACGGCCGCGAACGAGGTCGGCACGGGCAAGGTGTCGTGCACCTACTACGGGAGCGACTTGCGCTTGGGAGTTCAAGTCAACAACCTGATCGGCGTCTACGCTCAGCCCACTCTCGGCTACTACAGCGCCAATGGTAGTGGCGGTCTGGCCGCGGGCGGGCTCCTCGGGATGGCGGTCGTCGCGGACGCCACGTTCATCGACCGCCTCTTCGTTGGCGCAGGCCTCGGTTACACCGTGTACAACAATCCGGCGGGTATCACTCCAATCTTGCGCGTTGGCGGGTATCCCTTGATGAGTCGAAGCGATCAGAAGGCACGGCGGAAGGGCCTCATGGTGGGCGTGGATCTTCGCTTCACGGCTCCGGACGGGTTGAAGACGATCGTCATGCCCACTTTCAACGTCGGCTACGAAGCCTTCTGAGCGGTTACCGCTCCGGCTCACTTCGAGCTCGAGGGAGTTTTGCGGCGGCAAAACACTCAGCCGAGTAAAGACAAACGCAAAAGCCCCGGTTTTTCCGGGGCCTTTCAGCGGTTGCGCAGGGGCGAGTCAACTGTTCGCAGTTCGCAGAGATGGGCTAGTAGTGAGCGCAGTTCAGAATCCCGTCCCAGTTGACGATGTCACTCGTACAGGCGGTTCCAGACCAAATCGAATAGAACCAACTGCCGTTTATTCTTCGACAGTTGCCTCGAGCGTAGTCGACCGCCCCAGAAGGGGTCCAGCGGACGATCAGGCTTCCCGGCGTAGTGCACCCGGCGACAGCGCAGCAGCTCTGCAAGGCAGAGAAGGTCAATGCCTCCGATGTACTCGCAATCCGCTCGTCGTTGGCTTGAAGGATCGTTTCACCAGGCTCTGCGTCGCCCGTTCCACCACAGCCTGAAATCATGACCGCGGCGCAGCATGTCCACGCAACGATGAGAATGGTCCCCGCGAGCATCTTTTTCTTTGCCATGTTTTTTCCCCTTTGGCGCACGGAGATTCTGAAGAGTCAGCCCGGCCGCGTGCGCACTCCCCGTCCGAAGCGAATGGATCTATGTCCGGGTCGGCGGGATTTGGTCTCGCGAAAGTGAGCTTTTTCGATTCAGTCGAGGGACGGCAAGGCTAGCTCCAGGTAGGCGTGCCAAGGTCGAGCGGCCAAGCCCTGTACATCACCCCACTTGGACGCGCCCATCGCTCGAGGGGGAACCGCCGGGTGTTCATGTTCAACCCGGCTGCGCGCTGACTTCACGCAGTATTCCGACGCGCGTGCCATCCTGAATCGCGTCGGAGGGTTGCAGGATCACCTTCTCGCCCGCTGCGAGCCCGCGCGTGATCACGGTCGACGTCTCGTCTGACGGTCCCGTTTCGACCTGGATGAGCCGCGCGCGCCCATCGCGGATCGCGAAGGTCGCCCATTTGTCGGCCGAACGAAACAGCGCGGTCGACGGCAAGCGCAGGACGTCTTTGCCTTCCCAAACGGCAATTGCGACGTCCACGCGGTAGTCGTGGCCAAGTCCCTGCGGAGGTGGCTCCTTCAGATCGAGGACCGTGCGCACTCGCTGTTCTTCGAGGCCGAGAGCGGACACTTTGGTGAAGCCGGCAGGATCCACGCGACGCACCATCGCGGAGAGGGGCGCGCCGCCCCAACCCGAGACGGTGGCGAGTGCGCCCGGCCGCACCAGCGCGGCATCGCTCGATAGCAAATCGGCGACGATTTCGGCGTCTCTGACGTCACCCATCTCCACGAGCGGCGTACCGGTCGCGACAGGGCCTCCGCTTTCCCGGAGCACCCTCAGGACTTGGCCCTTCACGGGTGATTTCACCTCCACCACCGCGACCGCGCCGTTTTCGGAGAGCGGCGCGATCACGGCCGTCGCCCGAGCGAGATCCGCACGCGCTTGGCGGACCAGCGCCTGCGCCGCTTCGAGGCCGCGTTGCGCCATGAGCACTTGGTGGCCGCCGTGTTCGACATCTGCTTGCGGCGTCGAGCCGCTCTCGGCAAGCTTCTGAGTGCGCGCGAACTGACTCTGGACGTGCTCGACCCCGACTTCGGCCTCCCGTTCCGCAGCCTCTGCGCGTGCGAGCCCCTCGCGAGCGGCGACCACGGCCGCGGCCGCCTCGGCGCGGCTCCGCGCATCGAGCGGCCGCGGCGCGATCGGTCTGATGCGCGCGACGACGCTCTCGGCGTTCAGCTCCGCGCCGGGATCGAATACGATGCGATCGAGCTCGCCGTCGACGGGCGCGGTCACCGTGTAGAGCGCTTTGACGCGCGTGCGCCCTTCACTGCTCACGATCGAGCGGACGGTGCCGCGCGTGACGGCGGCGACCTCGACGAGCAGCGGCTCCGGGCGGAGCGCGCGGACGAGCAGCGCGATGACAGCCAGACCAATCGCGGCCCAGATGCTTCGTCGGATGGGTGCACGAGTCATTTCCTCACTCCCTGGCTTTCAAAACGGACATCAAGTCGAGCGCGTCGAGTCGCCGCCTGACCAACAACGCCGAAACCAGCGCTGAAACCGCGAATATGACGATTGCGAACGCGAAGGTGGAGGTCTCGACGACGAGCGGGATGTGCATGCGCGTGCTCGACATCGCTTTGACCACGAAGCCCGTGAGCCCGTAGCCGACCAGCAGACCCAGCGGGATGGCAGGCGCGGCCAAGAGTGCGATCTCACCGAGCAGAAGCAGCGAGATCTCGGCGCGCGTGAAGCCGAGCACGCGCAGCGTCGCGAGCTCGCGGCTGCGCTCGGCGAGCGCGATGTGCGCGCTGTTGTAGACGACACCGAACGCAATGATCACCGCGAACACGACCTCGATCTGCCGGATGAAGATCACGGCCCTCGCGGACATGCCACGGAAGTTGGCGAGCGTGCCACGGCGCAGCGAGACCGCGACCGCCGCCGGCGTACGCTTGAGCACGCCGTAAAGCTCGTGCTCGAGCGCAGGATCGACGCTGATGTTCATGCCCGAGTAGGTCTCCGGCTCGCCTAGCAGCCGGCCGAGGCCGCCGAGCTCCATGTAGACCGCTTCCCCGAGTGGCTCGTCGACGAAACCCGCGATGCGCACCGTCACCGTGCGTCGGCGGCCTTCCCGGATTTCGAGTGGCAGCAAGTCGCCGCGGCGGAGTCCAAATTGCTTGCCGAGCCAAGCCGTGATGAACACGGCGTTCGGAACGAGCGCAGCGAGTTCGTACTGACTGCCGATCGCGCGGCGCAGGGTACCGCCCCGCGGGAGCCCGAGCAGCGCGACGTCCTGAGCCGTGCTCTGATGCTCGACGCGAGCCGGCACCAGGCGGTAGGGCTCCAGGCGCCGCACCCCTGGCAGCGCCGTGAAGCTGCCGAGCGTTCCGAGGGCGCGCGCGTGAGCCAGGTTGAGCGCGAGGTCCTCGCGCTGCGCCGCCTGAAACTGCACGTTTTCCGAGCGCTCGATGCCGTCGCTCGACGCGCTGCCGAGCACCACCACGGCCACCGCGAAGGCCATCCCGGACAGGCTGGAGAGCGCACGCGCCGGCCGCCGCGTGACGTTGCGAAAGATCATGCGAAACGCAGGAGGCAGCAGCTTTTGCGAAGCGAGCCGCTCGAACGACGTTCGGGAAAACAGCGGGACCTCGGCCGCCATCGCCACGATAGGAGGCATCGACGCGACCCGCCGGAGCGTACCGAGCGCACCAACCGACGCGGCTAGCACGGCCACCAGAGCGGCGAGTGCAACGACCCAGGCTTCGATCCGAAACACGAGCACCGGAAAGCGGAAAAATGTCGCGTAAAAAACCGACATCACGCGCCCGAGCCAGGCGCCTACCGGAATGCTGATCGCCACTCCGCACGCGACCACGATCATCGAAAACACAAAGTAGTGCGCAGCGACGCGCACGTTCGAGTAGCCAAAGGCCTTGAGCATGCCGATCTGCTCGCGCTCCGTCGCGACGATGCGCGCGAGCACGACGTTGACCAGAAAGGCGGCAATTGCCAGGAATATGCCGGGCACGATCAGCGCGATGCCGCGCAGTTGATCGATGTGCTCCTCGAGCATGGCGTGCGACATTTGGCTCTTCCGCCCGTACGCGCCGTGACCACCGTAGGGCGCAAGCACACGGTCGACCTCTCTCACCACCGCCGCCTCGCTCGCACGGGGCGCGAGCTCGAGCGCAATGTCGTTGAAGGCCCCGCGCAGGTCCGCGATCCCCTCGAGCTCGCTGCGCGACATCCACAGCACCGCGAAGCGCTGATCGTCCGGCGATAGCCCGCCGGGCGGGATTTGCATCACGTACTCCGGCGACAGCGCGATACCCACAATCGTGAGCTCGAGCCGGTGACCGCAGGCGACCGCGAACAGGCGATCGCCCGGGCGGAGCTGGTTCATCTCCGCAAACGCTTGACTGACGAGCACTTCCCGCGGTCGGCCGGGCGCGATATGGCGACCGTTCCGCACGTAGAGTCCGTTCAATGCGTGGCTCTGCTTATCGGGGATGGACACGAGCAGCGCCGAGGCCGGGGCGTCGAGGCCGCCCACATCGAGGATCGCGGGCGTGACGATGCGGGCCTCGACCGCCGCGACTCCCGAGATGGCCCGCACCTCCCTGGATAGGGAGAGCGGCGCGCGTGCCAGGCGCGACCAAACTTGCGCGAAACGCTGCTGTTCGTAGTAGTGCGCTTCCGACAGCCTGAGCGACCGGTAAGTGGTCATCGTGCCGATGAAGAGCGCGATGCCCGAAGCGAGCACGAGCGCGATCGCCAGCACCTGTACCGCCATACGCCGCAGGTCGCGGAAGAGTTTACGCTCGAGCGCGCGCATCGCCGGGTAAGCTCCTCGGGCTTTGCACACAGGACACCTTCAACCGTGACGAGGCCGCCTAACGTCCCCCCGCATACGTCTGCTGCGAGCCGGACGACGACGGCCGGCCGAGCCGCAGGAACCAGCGCGGAGTCACAGCCGCATACCGCGCCCAGCTCTCGCCGAACTCTGCAGCCACCTCGCGCTCTTCGCGCAACGCGAGGCGCACGTAGCTCACGACCAGGATCGGAAACATCACGAGCGTGACCAGCGTCGGCCATTGCAGCAGGAAGCCGAACATGATGGCGACGAACGCGATGTACTGGGGATGGCGCACGCGGCGGTAGGGGCCTGACGTGGCGAGCGTCTTGCTGGCTTGCGCATCGAAGAGCACCTTCCACGACGACGACAGCAAGATGAACCCCGCGAAGATGAACACGTTGCTCAGGATGTGAATGGGATTCAAATGTGGATCCCCTTTGAAGCCCAGCAGATCGTACCAGAGGTGCCCCATGTCGTGCGAGAACAGGTTCGCACCGGGAAACCTTCGCGTGAGCCAGCCCGAGAGCAGATAGATGGTCAGCGGAAAACCGTACATCTCGACGAACAGCGCGACGATGAACGCCGAGAAGCTGCTGAACGTGCGCCAATCGCGCTTGGTCTGGGGCTTGAAGAAGCTGAACGCGAACAAGATGAAAATCGCCGAGTTGATGAAGACCAGCGTCCAGAGCCCGTACGCGGGCGCTTCGTGTCCCTGGTTCATGACTCCGCTCCATGGCGATGCGTGCCCGCGTTCGAATCCGAGTGGTGATGGTGCCCGCGATGCATGAAGAGGTGCATCAGCGGGCAGACGAGCAGCAGGATATAGGGCAGCGCCCCGAGCAAATGCGCGCGGTGTTCCTGCCAAAGAAAGAAGGCGGCGATGGCAAGGAACACACACGCGCCGATCGCCCACGGAATGCGAGGCAGGCGACTATTCCGTGGCACGGGAGACATGGAAACAGCGCCCGCGGGCTCGAGCGCCATGCCACACTTCGGGCAGCGGCCGGGTCTCTCCTGATGGATCTCCGGATGCATCGGACAGGTGTAGACGAGGGCCCCGCCCCCGGCTTCGGTGGATGCGGTTTGGCAACATGAGCTCGCCATGACGACTCTCCCGTGGATACTCTGGGAGGGCAGTAGCAGCTCGTGTGCCAGCCGCTGCGCTTCGTCTGAGAGTCCACGATTGGCGCGCCACTGAGCCGGGCATCCGTCCTGCAGACGGTCAGCTCAATCGCCCTTCTGTAGCGGGCCGCGCACGTTTTGCGCGGCCTACCTTCAAGCGCGCAAAATCGGCGACGGGCGCTCGCACAAGAGTTACCGACCCGCGCGCGCCAGAGCAGCTGCCCCCCCCACGGTGGCGTCTCGCGCTACAAAAGCCCTACTTGACAATAAGCGGTCAGTCGCTTATTTATTGCAGGTGTCCCGTGAACTACAGAAAGCGCCGCGCTGGGTACGCTTGTTTTGGGGCACCGTCGCCGTCCTGTTCATCGCCTTCGCGCTTGCGCATCTGACCGGCCACGGCATGGGCCCGCATCACCACATGTGGCCATGAGTCCTGTGCTGCGAAAGCTCACGCTCACAGCGCACGTCGCTTCGTCGGTCGCATGGCTGGGTGCCGTCGCCGCATTTCTCGCACTGGCCGTGCTGGGCCTTCGCAGCGCGAACGCAGAAACTGTGCATGCGTCGGACGTTTGCATGGTCGTGATCGCGCGCATGGTCATCGTCCCGCTTTGCCTGGCATCTCTGGTCACCGGCATCGTCCAGTCGCTGGGTACTCCCTGGGGACTCTTCCGCCACCATTGGGTGGTCGCCAAGCTCTTCATCACGGTTGTCTCGACGTTGGTTCTTTGCATGCATCTCCAGCCCATCGCCGTGCTGGGCGCGAGCGCTGCGGCCCAGGCGATGAGCCCACACCTGCATGCGACCCGCCTCCAGATGGCGGTCGACTCCGGCGCAGCCCTCCTTGCGCTGCTCGTCGCGACGGCGCTCGGCATATTCAAGCCCAAAGGCACGACTCGTTTTGCCGCGCGCTGCTCGCTCGTGGATGCGGCCTGATTTCGGAGCAGTCCTTGGGTCGCACGAAAACCATCGACGATGAAGAAATCCTGAACCACGCGCGCTCGGTCTTCCGCGAAGGCAGTCACGCGGCTTCCACTCGCGACATCGCGCGCGCGGCCGGCATCTCCCAAGCCGTGCTGTACCAGCGCTTCGGTTCAAAAGAGGAGCTCTTCTTTCGCGCGATGGCCCCTGAGCCGCCGGACATCGAGGCGCTGCTCGGGCCCTATCCGCCGCGCAGCGTGCACACTGATTTGAAGCGCATCGGTGAGCGCGTTGCGGCGTATGTTTCGGAGCTGGTCCCGACGCTGCTCCACGTGCTCGCGGCTCCGGGTACGCACGCAAAGCTCGTGCACATGCACCAGAGGCTCGCCTTTCATCCGCTGCTCGCAGCGCTGACGGAGCGCTTTGCGCGTATGCGCGAAGATGGCCTGGTTTCCGCAGCGGACCCCAGTGCGACTGCGCGTGCCTTTCTTGCCATCGCTCACGTAGCGGCGCTTGGAAGCGTCATGGGGCACAGCGCGCACGGCAACGACTTCGAACGACTGCTGGAGGTGCTCTGGCAGGGACTAGCACCGAAGACGGCGTCGAAACCCGCTCGGCGTGAGCCGAAACCGCGGTGAGTCCCGTGCTCTTCGCGTTCCGCCGCGCGCTCACGCTCCGCGCACGCCGGTCGCCTCATTGCTCGTCGTGCCCTCTGCTGCGCTCAGCTTCGGTGTCCCGCGACCGCGCAGCCGCGCGAGCCTGCGCACGGCGAGCGCAGCCACGCACAGCCAACCCACCCAGTCCCCCCAGCGCGCGGCGAGCGGCAGGCCCGGTCGAGAGGCGACATCGGCGACGAGTACGGCCTCGCTGCCCTCGGGCGTGACGGCGCTCGCGAGCATCGAGCCATAGCCGTCGACAATGGCGGAGTCGCGTCCATACTCGGATTTCACGAGCGCGGAACCCGTCTCGAGCGCGCGGAAGACCGCGAGCACGTAGTGCTTGGTCGAAATCCCCGGCCAATCCGCCGACGGTATGAGCAGGATCTTCGCGCCATTGCGCGCGAGCTTGCGCGGCGTGTCGGTGAAGTCGACGTCGGCGCAGATGACGGCGCCGACCACGCCGAACGGCGTCGCGTACGTCGGGTAGGTCCCGCGCGTGATGCTGGTCTCGCCCAAAAAGCCGACCGCGTGATCCTTGCCGTAAACGCCGAGGAATGCGCCATCGGGCGCGATGGTGACGACCTCATTGCGACGACCCGCGGGCGTCTCGAGCAAGTAGCCGACGAAGAGATAGGCAGAGACCTCCTTCGCCAGCGCGGAGAGCTGCTCGCGGTACACGATCCGAGGATCGGCGCGCAGCGCCGACTCGGGCCAGACGATGAATCGCGCCCCTCGTGCGGCGGCGCGCCGTGTCTGCTCGGTGAGCGCCTCGAGGATCGCGCGATCGCGTTGCTCTCTGGAGTGGACATTTGCTCTCCAGCGATAGCCGGGTTGCAGCGCCGCGACCCGCACCGTGGGCATGCTCATCCCGCGCGGAAGCATGGCGACACTCTGCGCTCCCCACAGCACGCACACGGCGGCGACGCCCGCGCACCAACGCACGGCGAGCCGCATCGGGACGAACGCGCGTTCGCCTTTCAGAAGGGTATTGCCATTACGACCTCGCCGTCGATCGAGCCATGCGAAGAGCAGCAGGGCGAGCGCGTAGTTCACGAGCACGATGACAAAGTCGAGCCCGAACGTGCCGAAGATCGCGACCGGCTGCAGGAGCCAGGTCTGCCTGTATAGGGCATTGCCGAGGAAGCCCCAGGTCCCGAGCGCGGGGATGAGCGAGCACACGAGCTCGATGGCGACCCAACCAATCGCTCCCAGCAGCGGCCAGTACCCATAGCCCGCGCGTGCGCGAGCCGCAGATCTGCCCAGGCTCGAGAGCGTTACGATCGCGCACACCAGCAGCGGAAGCTGCTTCATGTACCAGGCCGCCCGCTCGGGGAAGACACCGCCGAAGCAGCCAGCGACGAAGCCGCCGACGGCGATACCGGGTGCGAGCGCCGAGAGACGCCCAGGCAGGACGCGATGCTGCGCGACGAGCATCGGCACGAGGCCGATCCACACCAAGTACCACGCGCGGTGCGGCGCGAACGCGAGCGTGAGCATCCCCGCGCTCAGCGCCGAGAGCGCGCAACCAAAGGCGATGCGCACCGCCAGGGCGGCGGAGAAGGAGCCGGCGCGAGCAGGTGTGGCCACCGCTCAACCCGTATGCTTTCGTCCCCAGACGAGCAGCGCCTGGAGGGCTGGCCCGAGCTCGCGCCCCTTTTGCGTGAGGACATACTCGGCGCGCGGAGGGTGCTCCTCGTAGAAACGACGGATGACGATCGCGTGCTCCTCGAGGTTCTTCAGCCGCGCCGAGAGCGTGTTCGGACTGATGCCGCGCAAGGACGCCTCGAGCTCTTGGAAGCGGCGCGACGGATTCGTCAGCAGCTCACGCAGGATGAGGATTGTCCAGCGGTCGCCTACGATGTCGAGAGTGCGCGCGACCGGGCACGGCTCAGCGCTCTTCGGAGCTGTCACTATTGGAATTATAGTAACTCTGCGCTCGATAGTACAAGGGTCATTGACTTCTCGAAGGTCGCAGCGACGAGCGTAAGAAGTCGAAAACCGCGCTCTTGCCGGGGTTTTCTCGTAGAAGCGCCGGGCACAGCCCGCAAAAACGTCAGGCTAGATAAACACTTAGCTCGCGTTTCGGCTCGTCGGCTAGTCGCCCGCGTGCCCGCCATGACACGCTCGAGAGATGACGAACACGCGCGGGGCAACGCTCGAGCAGGTCTCGCGAGGCGCGGCGTTGCTCGCGCTGTGCGCATCGTTGATCGCCGCCGCGACCCTGTTCTTCCCGTGGCATACGGTCGACCGTGCCGTGAGGGACAGGTTTCACCTCGACAACCGTGCGTACGGTACTTTGCCGAGAGAAGATACCCGCGAGGAGCACGACTTCGTAACCTGCACGGGGCTCGACCATCTGGAAATCGGCGGCTGGTCCATCGCGATTCTGCTGGCCGGCGCGCTCCTCGCTGGCCTCGCGTGGCGCGCCCAAACCAAGCGAGCCCAGGTTGGGGTTATCGTCGGCAGCGTGATCATGAGCGTAGTCTTGGCGTGGCTCGGAATCATCTGCCCGCTCCTCAGCCATATCTTCCAGACCCGGGGTCCGTCACGCCTGGCCGAAGAAGTGTTCGACGCGGCGCTGACCGCGGCGGCGTGCAGCTTCGTGCTGTGCGCCGCGTTGCGCCTCGCACTCCTGGTCGTGCGGCGGCCGAGTCCTCGGCGCTGAGGCCATGAAACGTCTCCGGCGCGTGTGACGGCACAAGCGTGACCGCTGAACGCGACCGTCGCTACGGCCATCAGTCCGAGTGACGTTGGTCTCGGCGTGAGCAGCACTCTCAAGATACCTTCAACGTAAGCTATCAAAGAACATCGAACGCGGGCGACCTCGCAAACGCGAAGACGCGCCTCGTCCGCCGGCTTCCTCAGTCAGTCTTGGCAAGCAGTTCCGGCAAAAGGCGTTCGAGATCGATGGCTGTGCCATCCCCAAACCAATCGATGTAAAAGAATGCTCGAGAATCGGCGGGCACGTTCACGGGGGAGCGGGGGATGTCGAGCCGTGTTACACGGTTCGACATGGCCATCGAAATCCGGGTGCATCAGCCCGGTAAGAACGTAGCGGATTTCATTCGCGCGGGTGACGTGGTGTTTGCGGATGATCCGGCTTGGGTGCCGCCGCTGCACATGATGATTGCGGATCGGTTGAATCCGAAGAAGGAGCCGTTTCATGCGCACGCCGAGGTGGTGCTGTTCACGGCCTGGAAAGACGGCGTGCTCGTGGGTCGTGCTTCGGCGACGGTGGACCAGGGGTGGCTCGCGCAATACAACGACGCTACCGGGCACTTCGGATACTTCGATACGGTGAACGACGTCGAGGTGGCGCGCGCGCTGCTGACGCGCGCCGAAGAGTTTCTGCGCAGGCGCGGCATGAAGCGCATGAACGGCCCGATGTCGCTTGGCGCGAACCAAGACATGGGCCTGCTCGTGAGTGGCTTCGAGTATCCGCCCGTGATCGACATGGGGCACTCGCGCGACTACCAGGGCGCGCTGGCGGAAGCGTGCGGCTTGACCAAGGAAATGGACGTCTTTTCTTGGCGCTACGACGTGAAAGACGGCATCAATCAGCGCACTCGAAAGGCCTGGGAGCAGGTTCAGGCCATGCCCGAGGTGAAGCTGCGCTCGGTAAACTTGAAGAAGCTGCGCTCCGAGCTCGAGATCGTGATGGAGATTTACAACGAGACTTGGGCCGGCAAATGGGGCTACGTCCCGGTCACATCTCCCGAGCTCGACAAGATGGCGGCCGATTTGTCGCTCGTGCTCGATCCGGACATGGCCTTCATCGCCGATGTCGACGGCAAGCCGGGCGGTATGTGCATCTGCGTGCCGAACCTGAACGAGGTGGTGAAGGAAATCGGTGGCAGGCTCTTTCCGTTTGGCTGGGCCAAGCTGCTCTACAACACGAAGGTCAAGAACCCCAAGTCGGCGCGGCTGATCTTGCTCGGCGTGCGCGAAAACATCCGGAAGAACGTGAAGCGCTACGGCTACCTCGCAGCGGCCATGTACGTCGAGGTTGCGCGGCGTGGCGTCGCAAAGGGCTACGAGTGGGCGGAGCTGTCGTGGACGCGCGAAAACGACGCGCCGATCAATCTCGGCATTCGCTCGATGGGCGGAACCATTTACAAGACGTATCGGGTTTACGAGAAGAGCTTGTAGAAGCGCCGTAGCGGGGGGGCCATTCTGCCCAGCAATTCCAAGGTGTCCCGCTTTTGGCGGGATCTTCTCGGGATTGGAAATTGCGTTTTAGTCGAAGGCCAATGCGAGGCTAACGAAAGGAGCGGCCGCGAGTACCCGGCTGTGGCGAAAAGTCGGCACGGGTGCTCAATGCTTGCCACTTCGACGCGTGTCCGCTTCAAATACCGCGCACGGCTGGAAGGCACGTTACCTGCATCAACGCTCCAGGGCGCCGTGCGCAACCTACGGCGCTGTCTTTCACCCGCTCCTCCAAAAGAGAACGCGCCAGGCTCTACCGCCCTTTCGAGGCAGGAACTCATGAAGAGATGGATTGTGATGGCGCTCGGCTACGCCGCAATTGCTTGCGGTGGCACGACTCCGCGACCGAATGGGACGACCGAGCACGTGGCTTCTACCGAAGCGTCGTTCGCGGGCTACCATACATTCTCGTTCGGCGAAGCGAATCCTCCACGCGCCGGCTTCGAAGTCTCCCAGCACTCTCTGGAAGTGCAGCGCGTGCTCGGGTCCTTGGTCGAAGCAGGCTTTATCGAGCGAGGCTACAAGAAGACCCTCGGGGGCTCGGATTTCATCATCAAGCTCGCTTCAGGCACCGCATCGGCCTTGCCGCCTACCGACTATGCCGAGGGCGTGCCACCGCGCGGCTTCATCGGCATCGACGTCTACGACGCCGCCTCGGGGCGCGAGGTCTGGCAAAGCACGGCGTTCGCCGAGATCGATCTGCAGAAGATCGATCACGACCTCCTGCGCCGCGGCGTCGATCACATGCTCGCGAGCGTTCCGACACGACGCGAGACCGAGCCGCCGGATCCGAAGCTCGAAGTCGGGCTAAACTAGGGCGCGGTCCCTTCTCGGAATTGGCCAATGAGACCGCGCTGAAGCCGTGCTCAGCAGCCGCTCGGATCCCTCCGATGGCGGTATTGTCCGCCCAAGAGCCGCTCGGCCAAAAGCGAGCGCATTGCCTCCCAGGAACGATGATCGGCAGCCTCGTCATATCCCGAACCAGGACGCTGCGCCGAGTGCTTGGTCAGAGAACGCTCTGTGAAGCCATGCATTGCGTTTGCGTAGATATTCAGCTGCCAGTCAGCGCGTGCATGCGTCATTTCATCCTCGAACTCAATCCGTTGTTCGCGGGTAACGAAGGGATCGGCGGCTCCGGTGCATACGAGAATCGCGGGCCTGACCGCGTCGACGTCCGCCGGTGCGGACGAGGTGAGCTTGCCGTGGAAACTCACGACCACTCGCAGACTGGCGCCGCTGCGCGCGAGCTCGAGTGCAGCGAACCCACCAAAGCAAAACCCGATTGCCGCAAGGCGTGCACCGTCGACGCGTGGCCGAGAAGCGAGCGCGGCAAGCGCTTCGCTCGTGCGAACTCGCAGCACAGAAGGCTCGGCGACGAGTCTCGTGATGACTTCGATACCATGCTCGCGGCTAGCGAACTCCTCGCCAAAGAGATCCGGCACGAGGGCAACGTACCCGAGCGCCGCAAGTCTTCTTGCGCGCTCCCGTTCATGCTCACCGACGCCCGCTCCCCCATGCAGGACCAGAACGCCCGGACGGATGTCGGCAGTTGCGGACTCTTCAGACTCGACTACTAGCGCGTTGAAGTCCCGTCCCTGCGACGCGAACGCAAGCGCTTGTTCTATCATGGCTCTCATCCTCTCATCCCTTTCGAGTGGAACGAGCCAATCTAAT
>DASSMT010000310.1:0-40010 GCA_035688655.1 Polyangiaceae bacterium
GTGAGCGTACGTAGCGGCTCGTATTGACTGCTGAGCGGCGTCGAAAGTCGGACGATAATACCACTCTGAGCGAGCATCACGTCGTCAGCGTTCAGCGGCGCGACCGAACCGCTTTGGAACGAGAGGTTGGGGAGCACACTGATCGGATCATTGGGACCGCTTTTCGCCGCGCTGTCGAAGGCAACCCAGCGCGCAGTCTTTTCGATGGTGTCCAACGCGAGGAGCCCGCCAATCTCAGGAGCCCCCTTGACGAACAGGGCGCCGCCCGGAGCCGTGGCAAGCAGGCCGGGACCGCGAATCGCGACTTGAAGCGCGTTCATTTTTCGGCCGGGGCCCGCGGTCATCGTGTCCACGCCGCTGCCGAGGATGCGCGTTACCAAACTATTCGGGCCGACCTCGCCTGCCTCGTTCGGCGCCAGGTGGTAAACCGCATGCCGGCGCTCGTCAGCGACATAGAGACCGCCGTCAAAAGCCGCCGCAAGCCCGCTCGGGCGCAAGAACTGAAAGTTCTGTGCTTGGACTTCTCCGTGAGGATCGAAGCGCAGCTCGCCCCCGCTGGTCGGCGAGATATCCGTTGTCGCCCGCAGGGGATCGGTGAGGTCGATGCGAGAGACGGTCGTCGCGTCTAGGGACCCAGTAGGGCCGCCATTCTTCTGCCCGATTGCATAGTAGGCGTACTTCCCGACTCCGGCGACCGACGGCACGCGGTCGAATGGACCGGCGGGAAAGGTTACCAGCTGGCGTGAAGTTCCGTCACCCAGAGCCTCGTACAAGCCGTTGACGGTCGTGACGAGGAAGCGCCGAACGCCGTCGGCATAGGTGACTTTGAGGTCGACCGCTTGCGCGTCGCCGAACACGCCTCCGGCAACGACCGTGATCGTCCCCGATTGCGCGTCGACGCGACCGACGCCGAAGTTCGAGCGCGCCGCGAACAGTTCAGCCGTTTGCGGATCGAACGCAAGGGCTGCTGGACTCACGTTGTTCTCGAACTGCGCGATCTTCTTCAGCACCGGATACGGGCGAAAGGATTCCGCTTGGCCATTGCCGTGCACGACTTCGGCGGTCAAACCGTCCGGCGGGCGGTACAGCGTGCTCGTTTCATTGAAAGCCCAACCCGAGCCCAGCGGCGAGCCTCTTCGGTGTACGACGAATTGGTAGGTTGGAAAGTCGGATAGGTTACCGGTGACAACGGGCAAGCGTTGCAGGCCGCTGAAGGCACCACCTGCGACGCCAAAACCACCAAGACCTCCCACGCATGCGCTCGATCCGGGAACGCTGATACTGCTGGTGATCTGTAGCGGAATGAAGCCACTGCGGATCACGCTGCCGTCGTCACCCGTGGGCAGCGGAACGTAGAACGTTGGCTCGGCGTTTTGCGCGTTCGGGGCCATCGTGCTCGACTCATCGACGTCGAAGTCGAAGAGCTTGACGTGCTGGTCGAACGTGTACGCTGGAAGCACGACGCTGCCACCGCTGCCGGGGCGACAGGGGGGACCTCCGCCTCCGCCTCCGCCAGCGGCGGTCGGGCACCCGGAACCACTGCCGGGCGGAACGCAGAGCAACCGAATGCTTTGCGTCGCAAAGGAGCGAACCAAGCTCTGGGCGGGAAAGGGCGCGGCGGGTCCCTTCCCGACCGCGACTGAACCGCTCAGTTCCGTCGTGTAATTCAGCGTCAGCGAGTAATCGCGACCCGACGCCGAGTGCAGCGGGACTTCGAACGATTGCTGAAGCGCTCCGTTCGCATCATTGATCGAGCTCGCTGCGCATTTCGAGGACTTGGTCTTGTTGCGGTCGGCACCCTCGGAAACGATCTGCAGTAGCTCACCGAGTCGCGGACCGTTCACGTCATGCGGAGAAAAATGCGAGACTTTGGTCGAAAAACGGCTGCCGTCCCAAACCGCAAAGCCCTCGTGTGCCCAGTCGCCGTAGCGTGGATCAATGGTCCCGACCGGGATCTTCATGGTCGTCGGGAGATTGAGCGTGTTCTTGACGCGCAGCGTTGCGGGTTGTCCGAGTACGGTCCCTGACGGCTCGATTTCCATTCCGTACATCGAGACGGTGTTGCTCGGCAGGGGCGTCGGAAACTGAGCGCGAGTCGGAATGGGCGTGAGGCGAACCGGAGTTGGTTCCGACAGCGCCCCCGCAGGGATCTGCAGCTCGAGCGTTCCCTGCGAATCTTGGGCTGTGCCGCCCTCTGGGCCGATCACCGTGACCTTCGGATCACGCTGTAGGACGGTGAGAGTTCCCAACGCCGCGACATCACCGGGGCGCAAGTATGCACTGCGTTGCAGCGAGGGAAACTCTTCGCTTTCAATCCGGATCAGGATTGCTTGCGGCGGGGTACGGGCGGCCACGCTTTGCGGAAAGTCCAGCAGACGCACTCGGAAGGAGCCGTCCGGATCGATGGTGGTGGCGGCATCCCCGCGTGGCGCCGAATCGAGCGTATCGTTGAAGACTCGGACCGTGAAACCCGCGGCGGGCGAACCGTCCGCGTGGATGACTCGGCCCATGATCGACGCTCGGGTTTCGAATTGCTCTTCGGGTGCTCCCCCGCAGTTGGGGACCGGCACGTGCAACACACCGGTCACGGGATCACAGCTGTCGGTGGTGCAAGCGTCGCCGTCATCCACGACGGGTGGCGACCCCGAATTGCAAGTGCCGAGTGCGTCACAGCGTTCGTCGCCGTTGCACACCGTGCTATCGGCGCAGCTCAGCCCGGCAGCGACGGGCACGTGCGTGATCCCCTGTGCTGGGTCGCAGGCGTCCTCGGTGCAAGCGTTGCCGTCGTCGATCGCCGGCAGTGCGCTCGCGAGACACTGGCCGGACGACGTGCATGCCTCGACACCGTTGCAAGCGTTGCCGTCCGAACAGCTCGTGCCCGCCGCGACTGGCGTGTGCGCGACTCCGCCGGTGGCATCGCAACTGTCGGCGGTGCATGGATTGCCATCGTCGACGACGACCGGCGTTCCCGCGCTGCAGAAGCCAATTGCGTTGCATGCCTCGTGCCCGTTGCACAGATCGCTATCGTCGCAGGCCGTACCCGCGCTGACGGGCGTGTGGGAAACGCCGACCAGGGGATCGCACGCGTCTGCGGTGCACGGGTTTCCGTCGTCCGTCGCCACGGGAGTGCCGGGTTGGCAAACGCCGGCGGCACACGTTTCCCCGGTCGTGCAAGCGCTGGCATCGTTGCAGGCCGCACCGTCGGCCTTGACTGGATTGGAACAGGTGCCGGAGCTCGCATCGCAGCTGCCTGCCACGTGACATTGATCGAGGGCGACGCACACGACCGGCGAGCCGCTAACACAGCCACCCGCCTGGCACGTGTCGTTCTGAGTACACGAATCTCCGTCCGAGCATGACGCGCCGTTTGCCTTGACCGGGTTCGAGCACGCGCCGGTTGCAGCATTACACGTGCCAGCAAGGTGACATTGGTCGAGCGCTGCGCAGACGACCGGGCTCCCTCCGATACACGAGCCCGACTGACAAGTGTCCGCTTGGGTGCAGGCGTTTCCATCGCTGCACGCGCTGCCGTCCGCCTTGATCGGATTCGTGCAGACTCCGGAGGCAGGGTTGCAGCTGCCCGCGCTGTGGCACTGGTCGAGCGCGCTGCAAACGACCGGACTCGACCCGGTGCACACACCGGCCTGACAGCTGTCGCTCTGCGTGCAGGAGTCTCCATCCGAACAGGCCGAGCCGTTGGGCAAGAGTGGGTTCGAACACGTGCCGGTCGCGGAGTCGCAGCTGCCGGCGGCGTGGCATTGATCGAGTGCCACACACAGCACGGGATTGGAGCCAACGCAGGCGCCCGCCTGACACGTATCGCTTTGGGTGCAGCCGTTGCCGTCAGTACACGAAGTGCCGTCCGCCTTGGGCGGGTTCGAACAGACGCCAGTTGCCGCGTTACAGGTCCCCGCGCTGTGGCACTGGTCGAGCGCGCTGCAGGTGATCGGAGCTGCCCCCACGCAGGCACCGGCCTGACACGTGTCGCTCTGGGTGCATGCGTTGTTGTCGGAGCAGCTGCTCCCATCGACCTTGTTCGGGTTCGAGCAGAGCCCAGTAGCTGGGGCGCAGACTCCGACGCTGTGGCACTGGTCCTGAGCGGTGCATACGACTGGGTTGGCCCCGACACAGACCCCGGCCTGACAGCTGTCGCTCTGTGTGCAGGCGTTTCCGTCGGAACAGGCCGTCCCGTTGACGACCGGTAGATGGGTCACCACGCCCGTATTCGGGTCGCAAGCGTCGGTCGTGCAGGCATTGCCGTCATCGATCACAACGCCCTGACAGGGCTGCTGAAAGGGTCGCGTAGTAACAACGACGTCGGGCTGCGTGCTGAGGGTTTTGGCAAAGAACGCACCGCTGTGCGGCGACGACCCCGTTGGCAAAGTGACTGCCGCGTTGGGACTGAGCAACGTACCCGTGAACGGGGTGTTGACGGTGATCGCGGCACTGCCAACGTAGCCGAGCAACAGCTTCGTGGGGTCGCCGGCAGCGGCCGTGACAGTCGAATTCCAGCTGAATGTGTTGCGCACGAAGATCCGGACTGGGCCTGCCGTGGTCGTCAAGCGCAGCGTGCTGGGCAGTTGTGTTGCCAAGCTGTCGAAGCGATAGTCGCCGGTGGACAGCGCCAGCACCGCGCGAGCGCCGAGACTCACTGCAGCGTAGTCGCCCGGGCTCAGCGTACGCGTGGCGTCATTGCCGACCGTGACCGCCGACGCGCCGTTCTGAAACTGTACCGTCACGGTGCTGAGGGTCGGTGCCGGGAGTGGCTGCGACTGCTGGATCGTGCCGGTGATCGTCGTGTTTGCCCCCGGCGATAATGTGCCGGCTGTTTTCAAGAACCCGCTGACTGTCGCGCGATCCTGCAGCTGCACGGAGCCCACACTCCAAACATCGCCAGTCACGCTGTCTTGCCCGATGAGGGTAAGGCCAGTGCCGAGATTGACCACACCCGCGAAGGCGCTGCCCGTCGCCTGCTTCACCTTCGCGCGATCGCCCAGGGTGATGGCTGTCGTCGCGCTCAGCCCAGCTCCGCCGCTCGTCAGCTGCGGCGGAAGTTGTAGCGTGAACGTCGGCCCGGGAGTCAACGCCTCGGTGCGCTTCGAGATTGCCTGCTCGGGTGCAGTGTTGCAGGCCACCGCAACGCACGCCCCCACTACTAGTGCCCAAAAACCACCGGAAAGGTCCGCCACCAGTGCTCCATCCCCGCGCCGAAGAGCGCGACGCGCCGATGCATAGCACGAACGGCAGAACGAATGGAGCGCCTAGTTGTTTCGAGAGTCGATGCTCTCCACGACACGGTCCCGCAACCAAAGCCCGCTCGTCACGGATGCTCTGCGTGCCTCGCACGCCTCTGCTGCAACTCTTGCGTCTACAGTCGCGTGATCGTCGAGACTACCGGGCAAGCGCTGCTGCAGGTGACCGATCTCGACAGTGTCCATTTTTACACTCGACTCGAGTCGACCGCGTCCGAGTGGGGCGGCGCCGCTCATCAGGGCAATGGAGCTCGGGGTCGAGCAATCGCGGTGCATGCCGAGGACCTTCTCTCGAGACGCGGTCGTCGCGCTCGCCCGAGAAGAGTGTGCTCGATTTCAGCCACGTGGGTGCTCCGGTGCTTGGCTCGAGTGACGTGACGCGCTCACCGGTAGGCGGGATTTTGCGCTGGATCGCGGCAAATCTCCAACGAGCCCGAGCATAGGGTGCAGGGAAACGCCGTATCTTGCCCCATGATGCACGGCGCATGCAGGCCTTCTTCGCCGCCGGTGTCGTTGCTCGCGCACTTGTAGGGACTTCCGGGCGGTTGCGTCGGGTCGGCAGCGCTCGGCGGGTACTGCACCAAGCAGCCGCTGCAAACATCGATTGGGAACGTCAGTGCGCTCGAAGTCATGAGCGTGCCGTCCAATGCTTCTCCGCTCACTTTGACGGTCGCCACGATCGGCTCTTCGCCCTGCAGCGACACACCCTCGTGGAGCGCGGCGGGCACGAGAGGCACCGTGATGCTGCCGTATGCCGACGATTCCGCAGCTGTGTCGACGAAGCCAGTGCCTGCGGTCGTGTACATGCCGAGCGGTGCGCCGCTGGCGGTGGCCAAAGCTACCTCGGCGCCGTTCAGCGCAACACGCTCGGTCTGCGGGGCGCTCGGCGTAGACCCAGCACTCTGAAACTGATTACCGACGAGCAACGTCGCCGTGTAGCTCGAGCTGAACGCCAAATCCAACACCCCCTTGCTGAGCAACGTGGCTCCGCGTTCCGCCTTCACCGTGCACGCGCTCGCATCGGGAGCCAAGACGCCCACCACGAACAGCGACTTTTCGTTCGTGCCCGCCTTCTCGACCGTGTTGCCCGAGTTGCTATTTCCGCCGCATCCCGTGAGCAAACTCCCCAAACCCAATGCCCCCCAGGCGAAGCGACGAGCCGAAATCGAGCGGTACATGCGGAGCGCGAGCTTGCGGGATGTCACCACTCCGGAGAGTAGCCTCGAGCCGAGCGGCACTGAAGCCCTATCTTCGCTTCGTCCGAACCGCCCCTCGCGCTTCCGCTGGCGCCGGCCCCAAATTCAGCTCCAGACCTCGATTGGGATTGGGGATTGGGTTAGCGGGCGCGGACGGGCGAGCACGGCGCGTAGCTCGCATGGCGGCGACGGTGCTCACCGGTAGCTGTGCGCTTACGGAGGCGTCGCTGGATCGTCGTCGAGCGAACTTCGCTCTCGAGCTACAGATACCCCTGCGCTTGCAGCTTGAACATGCGCGCGTATTTGCCGTCTTTCTCCAGCAACTGCTCGTGCGAGCCGTGCTCGATGATCTGGCCGTTTTCGAGCACGATGATGTTCTTGGCCATGCGCACCGTGGGGAAGCGATGTGAGATCACGATCGTGGTGCGACCTTTGGCGAGCTCGCGAAAGCGTTCGAAGACCGCGTGCTCGGCTTCCGCATCGAGCGCGGCGGTCGGTTCGTCGAGCACCAAGATGTCGGCCTCTTCGCGCATGAACGCGCGGGCGAGCGCCACTTTCTGCCATTGACCGCCCGACAGCTCGCTGCCTTTTTCGAACCAATGCCCGAGCGAGGCGTCGAGTCCGCCGGGCAGGGTTTGCACGAGCTCGAGCGCACCACCGCGCTCGGCCGCGCGTTCGATGCGCGGTTCGTCCAGCAGGTGCACCACGCTGCCGAGGCCGATGTTCTCGCGCAGCTTGAGTTGGTATTTGTTGAAATCCTGGAACAGCACGCCGAAGCGCTGACGCAACCGCTGGGGCTCCCAAGTCGACAGATCGCGACCATCGAGCAGGATGCGGCCTTCGCTCGGCGGGTATAGGCCCGCGAGCAGCTTGACGAACGTGGTCTTTCCGGCGCCATTTTCCCCGACCAAGGCGATGCTGTCGCCCGGAGGGATGGCGAGATCGACGTGGCGCAATGCCCAGCGGTCCTTGCCCGGATAGCGAAAGCCCACATTCTCGAAGCGCAGCCCCGCTTCGGCGTTCGCTGGCGCGAGCTCGTCCTGGGCGCGCTGGGCGCGCTGCATGCGCTCGGCTTGTTCGCGCTCGTTTTGGGCCGCAAGCTCGAGGTAGCTGAACAAGTTCGACATGTACAAGTTGTGCTCGTACAAATTGCCGATGCCGCTCAGCACCGATTGAAACGCCTGCTGGCCTTGGCGTAGTGAGACCACGTACAAGGTCAGGTTTCCGAGAGTGATGCGCGAAAGCGCGGCGGCCACGGCCATCACCGCGTAGGTAGCGTAGAAGGCGAGCGTGCCGAGCAGGCTGAAGGCATGAGTGAGCAGCGCGCGCCGAATGGCCAGCTTCTTGTCCTCTTCGAAAAACGACTCGGCGAGCGCGCGATAGCGGCCGAGCAGGTGCTGACCGATTCCGAACAGCTTGACCTCTTTCACGTGCTCGTCGTTGGCCAGCACGTACTCCAGGTACAAGAGCCTTCGTGACTCGGGCGAGCGCCAATTTCTGATCCGAAATGCGATCTTGGAGTAGCGCATTTCCGACAGCGTTGCCGGCAAGGTGGCGAAGAGCAGCCCGAGCACGATCCAGGCGCTGAAGTGCGCCAACATCACGGCGTAGCCCAGCAGCGTCACCACGTTTTGAACGAGCGAGAAGCTCTCGCTGAGCAAGGCGACCGGTCGCGACGAGGCTTCGCGGCGGGCGCGCGTCAGCTTGTCGTAGAACTCTGCGTCTTCGAAGAAAGACAGATCCAGACGCAACGCCTTGTCCAAAATCTCCACGTTGACGTCGGTGCCGAGCCGGGCCCCCAAGAGCGAGCGAACCAGCCCTTGGCCCCGTTGCGTGGCGGCGGACAGCGCCACGAACAGCAGCTCGAGCGCCACCCAGTTCAGCGTGAGCGGCCGGCTGTGTTGCACCACGGCGTCGACGATGCGCTTGCCGGCATAGGCGACGAGCAGGGGGATCACCGCGCCCGCCATGCTGAGGCCAGACAAGTAAATCAGGAGTGACGGCGATGAAGTCCAAACCAGTGACAGCGTGCGGCGGGTGTGGCCGAACAGCTCTTTGGTCGCGAGCAAGCCGGGCTTAGTTACGGGGAGAGGGGGTGAGACCTGCAAGCCGCGCAACTTAACACGCCCCGCGCGCTCGTGAGTTGCCCGTTCGGCCAGAGTGTGGGATCTGGGGCCGGCGAGGAGTGCGCGTGGAGTCGATTATTTCCGTCACGAATCTGACCAAGACGTATGCCTCGGGTTTGCAGGCGCTCAAGAACATCAATCTCGAGATTCGGCGAGGTGAGATCTTTGCCTTGTTGGGGCCAAACGGCGCGGGCAAGACCACGCTCATCGGTATCGTATGCGGCACCGTGAACGCGAGCTCGGGCTCCGTGATCGCCGATGGTCACGACATCGTTCGTGACTATCGCGCGGCACGGGCGAAGATTGGCCTCGTGCCGCAAGAGCTGTCGACCGACATGTTCGAGACGGTCTGGGACACGGTGTGCTTCAGTCGCGGCTTGTTCGGGAAACCGAAGAACCCGCAGCACATCGAGCTGGTGCTGCGCGAGCTTTCGCTGTGGGACAAGCGCCACAGCAAGATCATGGCCTTGTCCGGGGGTATGAAGCGGCGCGTGCTGATCGCCAAAGCGCTCTCACACGAACCCAAGATCCTGTTCTTGGACGAACCCACCGCTGGCGTGGATGTCGAGCTGCGCCGCGATATGTGGCAGATGGTCCGCTCCCTGCGCGAAACCGGCGTGACCATCATTTTGACCACGCACTACATCGAAGAGGCGGAGCAAATGGCGGACCGCATCGGCGTGATCAACAAAGGTGAGATCATCCTGGTCGAAGAGAAGGCGGCGCTGATGGGCAAGCTGGGCAAGAAGGAGCTCATCTTGCAGCTACAAGAGCCGCTCACGGAGCTGCCCGCAGGGCTCTCCGAATACGCGCTTTCGCTGGCACAAGATGGCCGGCAGCTCACCTACACCTTTCACGCGGAGCAGGAGCGCTCGAAGATCGCCGCGCTGCTCAGAAGCCTGGTAGAGCTCGGCATCGAGTTCAAAGATTTGCAGACTCGTGAGAGTTCGCTGGAAGACATCTTCGTCAACCTGGTCAGGTCGCAATCATGAATCACCACGCGGTTCGCGCGATTTTCATGTTCGAAATGTCGCGTTTCTTTCGCACCCTCGCCCAGAGCATCGTCGGCCCAGTGATCTCGACCTCGCTCTATTTCATCGTTTTTGGCTCCGCGATCGGCTCGCGTATGACCGACATCGAGGGCGTGGGCTACGCTGCGTTCATCGTTCCCGGCCTGACGATGCTTTCGCTGCTCAACGAGAGCATTTCCAACGCTTCGTTCGGCATCTACATGCCCAAGTTCGCGGGTACGATCTACGAGGTCTTGTCGGCGCCCATCTCGCAGCTCGAGATCGTCTTGGGTTACGTGGGAGCAGCCGCGTTCAAGTCGGTGATCATCGGCACGATCATCTTGCTCACGGCGCGGGTGTTCGTGACTTTTCACATCGCGCACCCGCTGTGGATGGTCGGGTTCTTGGTCTTGACCTCGGTCACCTTCAGCTTGTTCGGCTTCATCATCGGCCTGTGGGCAGATGGCTTCGAGAAGCTGCAGATGGTGCCGATGCTGATCGTCACTCCGCTCACGTTTCTCGGCGGCAGCTTTTACTCGATCAAAATGCTACCGCCGTTTTGGCAGAAGCTGACCTTGTTCAATCCCGTGGTTTACTTGGTCAATGGCTTTCGCTGGAGCTTCTACGGCGCTTCGGATGTGAGCGTTGGCGTCAGCTTTGGCGTGACCGCTTTGTTCTTGCTCCTGTGCCTGGGGCTCGCGCGCTGGCTGCTTCGAACCGGCTACCATTTGAAGAACTAGCGAAATTCTGCGCTGCCTCTGGCTGGCGAGCAGCGCAGGGCAAGGTCAAGCTTGGTGGTCCCCTGGATCCGACGAGATGACGAGTCGCCTTGCGATCACTTTTCTGGCCGTGCTCGCCGGCTGCTGCGCAGGGTCGTGCGCGTCGCCGAGCGAGAGTGCCGGGGGCGCTGGGGGCGCGCCGGCTGCGGGCCCAGCCGGCACGGTCAGCGCAGCGGGCATGGGTGTCGATTCGTCGCTGGGCGGCGATTCGGCAGACCCGGCCGGCACAGCCGGGGTCAACGTCGCCGGTCGTTCGGGCAGCGAGAGCGCAGGCGGCGCTGGCAGCGCAAGCGCCGCTGATCCAGCGGGCGCCGGCAGCAATACGAGCGGCGGTGCAGGCCAAGACAGTGACCCCGCCTTGCCTTCGCGCGCGAGTGTGCTCGAGGTGCTGCGTCGCGCCAACGCCTACTTCAGCGCCAAATGGCCCGACCCTGCGAAAACCGTCGACAGCTCGCACCCGAGCCATATTTGGACGCGCTCCGTGTACTACGAAGGCTTGCTCGCGCTGTACGGGGTCGATCCCAAAGCGAGCGATCTGGAGTACGCGCTGGCCTGGGCCAAAAGCCATTCCTGGGGTTTGAACACGGGAACGACCACGCGCAACGCAGACAATCAATGCGCCGGCCAAACCTACCTCGACTTGTATGCAATCGAGCGCGAATCGTCGCGCATCAAGGACATTCAGACCGACATCGATATGGTCGTTGCAGGCGCGGCAGTGGACGATTGGACGTGGATCGACGCCATCCAAATGGCGATGCCGGTGTTCGCGAAGCTGGGAGTGCTCACTGGCAAGTCCTCGTACTACGAGAAGATGTACGCCATGTACTCGAACACGAAGCGCGTGCAGGGTGCGGCTGGGCTCTACAGCAAGAGCGAGCATCTGTGGTGGCGTGACGAAAATTACGACCCCCCGTACACCGAGCCCAACGGCGAGAGCTGCTATTGGTCGCGCGGTAACGGTTGGGTGTTCGCCGCGCTCACGCGCGTGCTCGACACGATCCCCGAGAGCGAGCCGCATCGCGTCGAATATTTGGCCGACTTCATCGACATGGCCGAGGCGTTGCGCGGGCTGCAGCGCACGGACGGCTTCTGGAACGTGAGCTTGCACGACCCGACGCATTTCGGCGGACCCGAGCTCACCGGCACCTCCTTGTTCACGTACGGGATGGCTTGGGGCGTACGCAAGGGCCTCTTGCCGGCCGCCAGCTATCGACCCGTGATCGAGCAGGCGTGGCAGGCGATGGCGTCGTCCGTGCACGAAAATGGGTTTCTCGGCTACGTCCAAGGCACAGCGGCTGAGCCCGCCGACAGCCAACCCGTGAGCTTCGACAAACAACCGAACTACGAGGACTTTGGTCTCGGTTGTTTTCTGCTCGGCGGCAGTGAGGTGGCGCGCTTGGCGCCGCGCTGAGCAACGCCGAGCCGTTCAGTCGCGGATCGAGGCGTGAATACGGGAGGCAGCGGGCAAGCGCGCGAGCTCTGCCAACAGGTGCTCCGCGGAGCGGCGCGTGGCTACGGCCAGCGTGAGCTGTTCTCCTTCGAATACACAGCGATCCACGCAGCGACTCGCCTCGGCGAGAGACAGGCCCAAGTGCCTCTCGAGCGCGCGGATCACCGCCACCGTGCCGATGCTCATCGGGCCACACAAATCGCCTTCGATGCTGAGAACGACCCGAGCCATGCCGGTAAAGCCAGCATGGCTCAGTTTTGGGCTGGGGAAAATCACTGCACGTGCACGTGGCGTTCCGCCCAGGTCGCTCCGCCGCGGTCGTCGTGCACGACCATCCACAGCGTGAGGTCCTTGCCAGAGGCGGCCTTGCGCGCGGCCCAGCCGGTTTCGGGGTCGGCGGCGATCTTGACGTCGTATTCGAACACGCCCTCCGTCGCGTAGTACTCGATGATCACCTGCTCCGTGAAGTCGACCCCGAACTCGCTCTGACCCGACTCGACACTGGCTGCAGTCGGGCGCGCGCCGAGCTTGTGCTTCGTGTCGTCGGCGCAGGCTTTGTAGTCGTTGTTGTCGGTGTCACAGGCGGTCACCGTCTTGACTTCGTCTTCGGGCCACTCGGCGCCGTCGAACAGGACCTGCTCGATGCCAGGGTTCGAGTTGCGATCGCTGTTCCGTACTTGAATGCGCTTGAGACCGACCACGTACTCTTCGAGCGCCATGACGCGCCCGGTACCCGCCTCCTTGCAGGCAAAGGGCAGCTCGCCCGCGCTCTGTTCGAAGCTCAAATCCCCAGGGCAAGCGATGCTCAGGACGCCGACCAAGGCCGATGCCCGCGCGGCTTGGGGCAAAGAGTCGAGCGCATCTACCGGCACGGTGTAGCTGAAGTGACTGAGCCCAGGCCCTTGCGCGAGGATCTGCGAGCTGCCGCTGTGTGCCGAGTCTTCGCCGATCTTGGCCAGGCAGCCTTCGACGGTGGAAGCCGCGGGGTTGACGCATGCGCCCCATGCCCAGGTGACCGTGCGACCTTGCGGATCGTAGCTGAGCGAGTCGATGTTCACGGTTTCACCGGGCTTGGCAAAGGGCGCGTCCGATTCCTGGCCCAGCACGCGGAACGTGTTGACGCGCGAGCCGGGGTCGAAGTCTGCGGCGCAGCCGAGCATGCTCGATAGACCCAGGAAAAATCCGATACCGATTAGCTTGTTCATAGTTCGCCTCGCAGGCCGATGATCGGCAAGAACGGGATGCCACTCAGGCTCGAGCTCTTGGAGTAGTTGTAGTTGTAAGAAACGCCCTCGGGATTCTTGTGGAAGTACGTGTTTTGAACGTCGAGGTAGGCGCTGAGTTTCCAAGCTTTGAACGTCCAGGTCTTGTCCACGCGCAGATCGAGCTGGTGAAAGGCACCCGTGCGCGCGGAGTTGCGGTCGCTGGAGTTGATGGGCGCATAGGCGCCCGCGTCGTAGTCCATGACGCCGCCCAGCGCGGGGGTATAGGGAGTTCCGGAGATGTAGCGAAAGCGCGCGCCAGCTTGCCAACCGCGGCCTAGTTGGTAGCTGCCGAGGGCGGTCAAAATGTGCGTCTGGTCGTAGTCGTAGACGTAGCTTGCGCTGTCGCCTGCGTCGCGACGCTCGCTGCGCGACAGCGTGTACGCTACCCAGCCGAAGAAGCGTCCGTCGGGCTTGTAGCGCAGCAAGAACTCCGAGCCGTAGATGCGGCCTGAGCCGATATTCTGGTAGGCCTGGCCGTTTGCGCTTTGGTCGGCGGCAGCCACCGGCACCACCAGGTCGTTCAAATCCTTGTAGAAGCCTTCCACGGATAGCTCGAGCGGATGGCTGATTTCCTGCTCGATGCCGAGGCTCGTGTGCACCGCGCTCGGGCTCCGGACGCCCGGGCTGCCGAAGGGTTCGATGCTTTGGTACGGCTCGGGCGGCTGGTGATAGAGCCCGACGCCGCCTTTGAGTGTGGTGCGCGGAAAGCCGGGATGGAGGTCGTAGCGCACGCCGAGTCTGGGGTCCACGGTCCAGGCTTTGGTGTCCGTGTTGTAGTCCGCGCGCACACCAGGAAAGAGCTTCAGTCCCGCGACGGGCGTGAGCTCGAGCATGGCGTATGCCGCAGGTCGAAACACGTCTCCCTTGCCCTTCAGTTCCGCGCTCGGGCGCCCGAACAACGGCCCAGTGCTTTGGGTGGAGTCGAGGTTCGCGGGCGGCGCTTTCCAGGTCACGTCGTAGCTCAGGTATTGAATGTCGACGCCGGCAATGGCGGTGATCGCAGGGGCCAGTTGAATTCGAGCGTCCGCGCGGCCGTCGATCGAGTCGAGGGTCAAGTCGAAGGCCAAGCTGCCGATCGTGAAGTGCTGACCTTCACGCCCCACCGAGATTTGCGAGCTGATACGCGCGTTGTTCGACGGGCGCGTTTCGACCCGCGCTTGCAGGCGGCCGAAGCTGCTGGTCTGGGAAGAATCCCCGCCAATGGCCGGATCGCTCGCCGACGGGCTATTCAGCGTCAACTTGAAGCGATCATCGGCACCGAACGCGAACAGACGCAGCGTGGTTTGGCGCGTGAAGTCGTGCTCGATCATCGCCTGGTAGTCGTAATACACGGGGGTCTTCGTCACGCCGACTCCGCTCTCTTTCAGCGCCGAGCCGAGCCAAGCGTCGAGCCACGAGCGACGACCCGCGAGCATGAACCGGGTGCTCTTGCCGATGGGGCCTTCGATCAACAAGCGACCATCGACCAAATCGAATTGCAAGAGCCCGCCGAGCCGATCCTTGCGCGGTGAACGCACGCCGACATCGACGATGCCGCCCATGGCCCGCCCGTATTGTGGACCGAAGTTGCCGGGGTAGAAGTCGAGCTTCTCCAGCATCTCGCTGGGGATGACCGAGGACAGCCCGCCGAAGTGGTACACCATCGGGATGTCGGTGCCGTCGACGAACGCCGCGGTGTCGTTGGGCGACGACCCGCGCACGATCAACATGCCATCACCACCCGGCGGCCGCGCGACACCGGGCATGTTGCCAACGGCGCGAATGGCGTCGCCGTTGGTGCCGGGAATGCGCGTGATTTCTTGGGCTGCGAGCACGTGCTTGGTCGGCTCGCGCGGCGGCTTTTCGCCCTGAACTTCCAGGTCCAAGGCGTCCGCTTCGCTTTCGGGAGTTACCGCCTTCGCGCCAGCTGCCGCGACCGGAGCCGCCGTTGCTGTCGCATCAGCCGCAGCGGTGGCGGCCGGAGCCGGTTCGGGTTGTTCGGGCTGAGCGAGCTTGAACTCGAAGACATAGCGGATCTTGGCCGGCACGGCTTCGCCGTTCTTCTGCGCCGGCTCGAAGCGCAGGCTGCGCGCGGCGCTGACCGCGGCTTCGTCGAACTCGGCGCCTGCCGATTCGGCGACGGCCACGTCCGTCACTTGCCCCGTGCGATCGATGGTCAGCGTGAGCGCGACACTCGCCGCTTCACCGCTTTCGCGCTTGGCTTCGGGGTAAATGGGCTCGACATTTTCGACCAATTTCGGAGGCACGAGTGTGGCTGTAGCCGGGCCATTCGGTTGTGCCAGTGCGACGCTCGGATAGGCGAGTGCGCATGCGACTGCGATCCAACAGAGTTTCATGTATTGCCTCTCTGCGCCGGCCTAGAGCAACGTTCGGGCCAGGCGCTGCAGGCAATTGCGAGTCAGGGTTCTCCTTTAAGGCGCTCTCGCTCGCTGCCGAGAGTCGCTCGGGACAGCTGTCCGAGTCCGGTTTCGAGCCGTCCGCAGCGCGCGGACAATTGTCCGTCCGAACCAGCCGCCGCCGCTGTTGGTCCGTGAAAATAGCCGAGATCGCGGGGGATATCGCGGCTCACTGGGCTGGCACGGGCGGTGCTTAGTGGCGCGCCATGAACACGAACATCGTCGAACGTTCCAAACAGGTCTTGCTCGAAGTCGGCTCGGCCCCAGTCATGTATTTGATGCTCGCGCTCAGCGTGGTGAGCGTCGCGATCATGATCGAACGCGCTTGGTTCTTCGCCGCGGTCAGCGAAAATATCGCCAAGCTGGCCGAGGCCTTGGCCGAGCGTTTGAATCGACACGACGTGGAGGCCGCGCACGAGCTGGTCGCGGGCTCGAAGTCGGCCGAGGCCGCGATCGTCGCGGCCGGGCTCAAGCAACTCACGCGCGGTTCAGAAGCCGCAGCAGAGGCGATGGCGAGCGCGACAGCGCTGCAACGCATGCGGCTCGAGCGGCGCTTGGCCTTCCTCGGCACCTTGGGCAACAACGCACCGTTCATCGGCCTCCTGGGCACGGTGATCGGCATCGTGCAAGCTTTCGACAAGCTGCAGGCGACCGGCTTGGGCGGCGCTGCCACGGGGCCGGCAACCGACGTGATGGGCGCCATTTCGGAATCGCTCGTGGCTACCGCGATCGGCTTGGTCGTGGCCATTCCAGCTGTCGCTGCGTTCAACTACTTTCAACGAAAGATCCGCGCCACCGTCGCCAATTCCGATGCTCTGACGCACATCTTGCTGGCCTACGCCAAGGGCGAGGCGGCCGCCGCGACCACTGAAGTCTCGCATAGTGGCGCGCGCCGCGCTGCCGCCGTTCGTGAACAACCCGAGGCCTTCAGCATGCAGCGGATCAGCACCATCCCCGGCTGAACACACAGAGGAAACATCAGATGGCAAGCGCTAGTAGCAGCAACGACGAAGACGGCATCAATGGCATCAACGTCACGCCGCTCGTGGACGTGACCCTGGTGCTGCTCATCATCTTCATGGTCACCGCAAAACTCATCGCCAGTCGCGGCGTGCCCCTCGACTTGCCGAAGGCGGCGACCGCGGGAGCGACCCAGACGATGTTCACCGTGAGCATCGACGCGCAAGGCAAAGTGTCCGCGAACGGTCAGCCCGTTGCGGACGACGCGGGGCTCCGCAACCAAACCCGCCAGCAACTGAGCCAAAACCCCGAGCTGCGCACGGTGATTGCGGCATCGGCTGCGGCCAGCCACGGCAGCGTGATGCACGTGGTCGACACGATCCGCGATGCCGGCGCGGTCAAGATCGCGTTTCAGGTCGACAAAGCAGCCCCCAGCGCGAGCAAGTAACGCCCTGACAGGAGTCGACGATGATCATGAACTACCCCGTCGGGTATCGTCACAGCGGAGTGCCGCTCGATTCTCTGGTCGGCGAGCTCTTCGGACGCGCTGCAGGCAAGAGTCGCCTGGTAGCGGCTGGTTGGGTTCTGGCGCTCAGCAGTCACGCGGCTGCCGCGCTGTTCTTCTGCCGGCATGAAGCCCCTGCCGTCGAACGCACTCCGCCGCCCGTGGAGCTGGAGTTCGTCGCTCCGCCCGAGCCTCCCCCACCAGCGCCAGAAGTCGCTCCACCGGAAGAAGCAAAAGCCGCTCCGACTCGATTGGCGACGGCCGCCGCGCCCGCGGCAGCTCGCGCAGGCGCCTTGCATCTGGCCAAGACCGACGCAGCTCCCGCAGCGCAACAAGAACAGGCCGTCGATTTCACGACCGATCCACACGGCGAAAGCTACGGCGGTGGCGTGGTCGCCGTGGGCGGTACGGCGGCAATGGGCGTGGCCGGCGCCCGCGTCGCGCCAGTCGCCGGCAGCACGCCGTCTGCGCCGGTGACCCCGCGGCCCGTCGCTGACGCGCTCACGCCCGCCTCGGACCTGAGTCGCAAGCCGCGACTTCCCGGGGGCGATCCGTGCCACGGTTTTTTCCCCCGCTCGGCGCAGGACGACGTCGGCACGGTCGCGGTCATGGTCACGATCGCGAAATCCGGGCGCGTTTTGTCGACGCAGCTCGTCTCCGAAGCACCGGCGGGCCAGGGTTTCGGCGCGGCGGCCCGGACGTGCTTGGCGAGCCAGACCTTCGTGCCGGCGCTCGATCGTACCGGAAACGCCGCGGCCACGGCCATCCGTGTCAATCTGCGCTTCAGTCGCTGAGTTTCGGGGGTCCGGGTTGGAACCGCAAATGCTATCGTCCGGCCGCGCGGGCGCTCATGGCCGATTCTCCGTCATCCACAGCCAACAGCGTTCCTCCCGAGATCACCGGTTGGATGGCAGGCGAGTATCGCCTGGGACGCAAGTTGGGGGAGGGCGGCTTCGGCGCCGTGTACGAGGCCGTGCATCCGCTGCTCAAACGCCGCGCTGCGGTGAAGGTGTTGCATCGCATCGCGGGTTCCGACTCGGATGCCGTCCTGCGCTTCGTGGCTGAGGCACGAGCGGTGAACCAGATCCGGAATCGGCACATCATCGACATCTTCTCGTTCGGGAAGTTGCCCGATGGTCGCCACTTCTACGTCATGGATTTGCTGGAGGGCGAGCCGCTCGATCGCTACCTCGCTCGCGAGGGACGTGTCAGCGTCGAAAATACCATCCAGCTGCTGCGCCCAATCGCCGAAGCGTTGGACGCCGCGCACGCTGCTGGCGTGGTGCACCGGGATCTCAAGCCGCAGAACATCTACTTGGTCTGGGACGCGACTGGCGAGACGGTGCCGAAGTTGCTCGATTTTGGCATGGCCAAGCTGCTCGGCGATTCGCGCGTGCACACCGTGAGCGGCACTCCGCTCGGCACCCCGCTGTACATGTCACCCGAACAAGCGCGCGGCGATGTCGTCGACGGCCGTTCGGACGTGTACGCGCTGGGCGTCCTGTGTCACGAGCTGTTGACCGGCCAACTGCCGATCACGGGTGAAAATACCATCGCCGTCTTGATGGCGCACATCATCCAGGCTCCTCCTCGCATGTCCGAGGTGTGTGCGGACCTTCCGCCGGAGCTCGATGAGCCAGTACTTCGCATGCTGGAGAAGAAGCCCGAGCAGCGTCCTGCGACGGCTACGGCTGCGCTGGACGCGCTGGCGAGCGCGGCCGAGCGCGCGGGAGTTCCCGTTCCCTCTGGGCCGCCGCGCTTGTCTCGCCCGTCGCCGGACTCGGAGTGGAAGCGTGAGCACTCGCACGAGACTGCGGACACCACGCTGCAGCCGTTTTCGCCGGCGCCCGTCGGCATCACCGATCCCGACCAGGGCCGCGACGCCATGGTGCGCAGCGCGAGCCTTTCGCACAAAGAGCGCTCGCGTTGGCCGCTGTGGGCGTTGCTGGCGGTCGCTGCGATCGCGGCCACGCTCTGGTTCAGCCGCGGCTTCCATGACGCGCCAGGGCCGGCCGCGTCTGCGCGTGCTTCGGCGCCCGCACCTGCCCTGCAGCCGGTGTCCGCGCCGACTGCCGCAGTTTCCTCAGCGCCGCCCAGCGCCGCGATTGCAGCGAGCGCGCCAGTGGCGAACAGCGCGGCGGCCGAACCCAGCGCGCGTGAAGTCCCGACCCCGGCGAAGCCGGCCAAGCGTGCGCCAGGGCCGCAGCCCGCTCACGCTCGCATTCCAAGCGATCTCGAGAGTCCGTTTTGAGTCTGAATTGGCGAATCGCACTCGGCGCGCTTTGGCTCGGTTGCTGCGCCTGCACGGAGTTTCCGACCATCCCGGAAAACGTCTGCGGCAACCACGTGATCGATCGCGACCACGAGGATTGCGACACTTTCGGACTGTTCCCGGGCTCGAAGTGTCGCGAACCGGGCATGGAAAACGAGTGCCGATACGAGTGCTCGCTGGACGACAAAGGTAAGCAGTACCTGTGCCCTGCGGGATGGGGCTGCGATCAGGAGTCGATTTGTCGCCCACCGAGCAACCAATTCGTCGAGACCGCGCTTTGGAGCGACGTCGGCGCCTGGACGCTGAACGCGGGTGACTTCGATGGCGACGGACGAGAGGACGTGATGAGCAGTGAGCCGCTCGATGCCACGGGCGCCACTCGACTGCGGTTCAACTACTTCGATGCCCAAGGCGCGCTCAGCGAGACGCGCTTGTTCCCGAAGTCGGTGCGCTCGCCCACGATCAACCAGATCTCGGGCGATGCAAACAGCGACATCGCGTTCACTACCGAGGCGCTGGGCCTGATGTACGGCCGTCGCGATCGCTCATGGGTACCGGAGGTGTTCAGCTCGTATCGCCGCGCGAATGCCAGCGTGCGCCTGGTGGGCGTCTACGACGACTACGTCGAGCGCTCCTACTCCTTCACGAACCTCCTGACCACCGTTGCAGGGACCGGCTTTTATCTCGGCAATTCCGAGACCGGCAAGTTGGAGCTCCGGCTCGGGGTGTCCGGAAGCATCGACGAGCTCGCGGGTGATCTCGTGAGTGGCAACGTGTTCGAGGACGAGAAGCATTCGCCGTGTCTCGAGCCGGTGTTCGCCATGCGCGGCGCGCAGCACTTCAACGTCGTCGATACCTGTGACACGGGAACGACCGGAAACGTCGTCTGGCGGGCGCAATTCTTGTTGCGAGAAATCGCCCTCGATCCGCCGGCCGCCATCGACGTCGCGCCGCAGCTGGTGGACCTGAACAACGACGATCACTTGGACGTGTTGCTCGGGGCCGACGGTCAGCCCTACGTTTCGTATGGAGACGGGGTGAAGCTTTCCGTCGCGACTCCCTACACGGACCATGCGCAAGATCCCGCGTTTCCACCAGGCACGCCGCTCGCGGTGGCCGACTTCAGCGGTGACCGCGCGCCGGATTTCGTGTACCCGGATCGGCTCGTGGTTTCGACGACGGCGTATGACGGGGCCGTCCCGGTGTACCAAGAGATCGGCAATAGCCGGACCACACCGTGGACCGTCGCGAAAATCGCCGACTTCAATGGCAACAAGTTACCCGACGTCGTCGCCGCTTCGACGGGTAGTCTGAACCTCGACTTCTTCAATGGCACCAACAGCGTGAACCTCGCTCCGTTCGTGGTCTCGACCTCCGCGCCCGTACAATTTCTGAGCGCGGGCGACGTCGACGGCGACCTGATCACGGATCTTGCGTTATTCGAAGTTCCGCCTGCTCACGAGACGGTGAGTAAGCTGAAAGTCGCCTTCGGCAACGCGTTCGCCCCGCTCGCGACTCCGCTCGCGGTCGGCCAAATCGACGGCGTCGAGTCGCTCGGCAGCTATCGCAACGGTGGCATGGACAACCTGGCCGTGTGCTCGAGCGATAACGTCGGCGAAGCACGCAATGGCGCATTGACACTGCTCTCCGGCGGCCCCGATCGCTTGCCATTCGCTCCGCTTTCGTTGACCGAGTTTTCGTCCAATGGCTCGGTCGAGGACGCCGTTGCTCTGGCCGTAGTCTCCGGCCAGTTCAGCGGCGAAGGTCAAACGGATTTGGTGGCACTCGGTTCCTTCGACCTGTCGCCTACTCCACCGCCGATCGATTTCTGGTGGGTGCCGGCCATTGCAGCGCAAGGCGCTACGCCTTCGCGCTTGCCCATCAAGCTCGATCCGCGCTTGACCCCAGTGACGTTCTGGGTCGATACCAGAACCGTCTCGGCCGACGTTGCCAGCACCGCAGCCGACTTCGACGGAGTGGCGGGTGATGAGGCGATCTTCGCCATGCCTGCCGATGGAGGGAGCCATTGTGGCGTGCTTTTGATCGGCACTCGTCCGGGCGGGATGTTCGGCAGTGACGTGCGAAAGCCGGTGATCATCAATGAACCGTGCGCGGATCCCCAGATATCGGCGCTGAAGTTCAGTGAGCATCCGGAGCTCGCGCAGCGGCGCGGGGCCGATCTCGCGCTCCTGACCGGTCGAAGCAACGCCGATGATCGGCACCTGTACGTGTTGTTCAATGACGGCCAAGGAGGCTTCTCGAGCCAGGACACGGTGCGGGTGTCGGGCGAGGATTCGCCGCAGGCGTTCACGGTACTGCCCGTGCAGCAGGGCAATGCTGGGCTTGCTTACATCACCAAGGCCGCTTTGAACGTGGTTCATCGCGCAAGCGCGCGCGAGTTTTCCGCGCCGGATACTGTCCCCGGTGGCGTGACCGTGAACAACGGCACGGGCATCGTCGCCGCCGATGTGAATGGCGATCACCTGAGCGATCTGGTCTTCTCGGAGGCCGGCACGCTGCGGGTACTCAAGGCAGGGCTCGTGCCATGAGGCGCGCAGTGATCGCGCTCGTGCTGAGCCTCGCCTGTTTGCCGCGCTCCGCGCGTGCGGACGACTCGTCATCGGATTTGGATCGCGCCAAAGAGTCCTTTCGCGCTGGCGCCACCGCCTACGCCGCGGGCGATTACCTAGCCGCCATTCAAGCGCTCGACGCGGCCTATCAGCTCACTCCGCTGCCCGCGATCGCGTTTTCGTTGGCACAGGCCAACCGCCGGCAATATTTCGTGGACCACGGGCGGGAGCACTTGGATCGCGCGATCGCGCTGTTTCGACAGTACGTCGAGCTCGCCCCCACCGGCTCACGGCGCGCGGACGCGCTCGACGCTCTTTCGCAGTTGGAGCCGCTCGCCGCCGCTCAGCCCAAGGCTCAGCCAGCCGGGGGAAGCAGCGCGGAGGCGATCCGCAAGACCCGGGTGCTGATCACCACCGATGCTCCGGGTGCCGAGCTCGTACTCGATGGCGCGCCGCCGAGCTCCTCGCCGTTGATCCGCGAAGTCGAGCCCGGAAAACATCGCGTACACGTGACTGCGCCCGGCTTTTTCCCGAACGACCGCGAGCTGATCGCGATCCCCGGTGAGCTCACCCTGACGCCCCTCTTGTTGCGCGAGAAGCCGAGCACACTCGGGATTTGGACCTCTGCCGATGCCGACATTTACATCGACGGCGCGTATCTGAGCCCCGGTGGTGAGGGCGTGCTGGTGCACTTGTCGAGCGGCAAGCATCGCTTGGCGGTCGGGCAAAAGGGCCGGGTGGTCGCCCTGCGCGAGGTGACTCTGCAGCGCGGAAAGACGCAAAATATCCGCGTGACGCTGGAGCAAACTCCGCAGCGGATCACGTCCCAGGTTTTGTTCATCGCGGGCGGCGCCGCGCTCGGCGCGAGCCTCGTGTTCAGCGCGCTCGCGATCGAAGCCGAGGGTAAGGCAGAAGACTTCGTAGGTCAGATCGACCATGGGAACCGGAACGTGACGGCCGCGGCCTTGACCAGCTACAAAACCTCGATCAACGAGCGTGATCGCTTTCGGCTTGCGACCGGTGTGTCGCTTGCGGCGTCTGCCGGCTTCTTCGTCACTGGCTTGTTCTTACACGAGCTCGATCATCCCGATCCGCAGCTCTTGTACCGCGTGGCGCCGCGGCCGGGGACCGAACCGTCGCCAGCGCCTGCCGCGCGCCAAGCACACCTACAGGTAGCACCCCTTTTTCTGGAAAATGGCCTGGGCGCCATGCTCGGAGGGACGTTTTGAGCTCGGATAAACTTGGCCCAGGACGTGCTTATGCAGCTGGGATGCTTCTCGGTGTCCGCTGCCTCGCTGTCTGTGCGGTCGCGGCTTATGCACTCAGCCCGCGGCTCGCGCGCGCCCAAGCTGACGACAGCTTACCCACCATGGATGACAGCGAGCCCGCGGCTCCAGCTCCAGCTCCAGAACCCGCCGCGCCGCCGCCGCCGGTGGTCGTGGTGGACCCGTCGCAAAAACGCGGTCGTCAGGCAACGGGGCCGATTCGAGCGCAGCGTCGGCTGGCTTTGACGGGTGAGGTCGGTTGGAATGGCCTCGCTGGTTTTGGGCCGAATCTGACGTTTCGCGCGCACCCGAACCTGTCCTTCGATTTGGGCGCGGGCCTGGGCCTCGTCGGTTGGAAAGTGGGTCTACGTGCGCGCTATTTGCTGCTCAAGGGGCCCGTGACCCCGTTCATCGGCGCCGGCATCATTGCTGCCAGTGGCTTCGGCTCCGCGCCGCTGGAGCTCAGCAACGCCCAGGACGATCCCGGGCGGGTGCCTTTGAACGTCAAAATCTTACCGTCCACCTGGCTGCAGAGCGTCGCCGGTGTGGATTGGGTCGCGGGCAATGGCTTTACCCTGATCGGCACGGCGGGCTGGGCCTCCGTCTTGAGCGGGGATCCGGTGCAAGTGGTGACCGGCACACCCAGTCACGACGAAGAGCAGGCGCTCAACGCGATATTCCGGAGCAGTATCGTCTTCACGATCGCGCTCGGTTACTCGTTTCGTTGAGTCCATCGCGCAGTCGCGGCGGACACTTGTCCGGACGAGTGTCCGAGTGCGTCCGCTCAGCCGCGTGTCAGCGTGAGCCGACCAGTGCGGCCTGGGAGCGCGACATTGCGGCTCGGCAGCCAGATCGAGACCACGATCCCACCGCCTTCCCGCCGCGCCACGCGCAACTTTCCGCGGTGCGCTTCGACGATCTCGCGGCACAGGGCGAGCCCCAGTCCCGTCCCTTTCTCCTTCGTGGAAAAGAACGGCAAGAGCGCATTCTTCAGCACATCGTCCGTCATGCCCGTGCCGCGATCAGCGACGGTGAGCGTGGCGGCACCGCTCTCGTCCGTGCTCACGCTGAGCTCGACCTGCGCCTGCTCGGCGCTGGCTTCGAACGCGTTTTTCAGCAGGTTGATCAGCACTTGCTGCAGCTGCCCCGCGTCGAAAAAGCCGTCTTGCCCGGGGGGTTCGCTGATTTTCAGCTCGGGATAGAGCATGCGGATACCGTCCAAGAAGGGAGCCCACGCGACGCGCTCCGAGCGCGGCTTGGGCAAGCGAGCAAAGCGCGCGTAGCCCTCCAAGAACGCGGCCAAGTGCGAGGTGCGTTCCTCGATGGTCTCGAACACGCGGTCGAGTTTGGCGATCTGCGCGGGGTTTTTTGCGATCAGCCGCGCCGAGTGCACCATGGATGAGATGGGCGCGAGCGAATTGTTCAGCTCGTGATTGATCAGCCGGATCACCTTCTTCCAGACTTCGATCTCTTGGCGACCGAGCTCGGGCGTCAGATGTTTCACCATCAACAGCGTGTGCGGTTCGTGCTCGAGCTCGAAGTAGCGCTTGGCCAGGTGGTAAGTCCCGGATTCTCCGTCTTGGTCGACGGTGAACAGTACGTCGCTCTGGGAGAGCAAGCTTTGGCGCAGCGCTTCTGGGGCGTGGTCGAGCAGGCGTAAGAAGTTCTCGCCCGTGAGCGCGCGACCCTCGAAGAACAACTCACGGGCTTCGGCGTTGGAATACAGGAGCTTCCCGGTCTGGCCGTAGACCACGATCGCCATCGGCGCGTTTTCGACCACGGTCTGCAGCAGCCGTTCGCGCTGCTCGTGCTCGGCGCGCGCATTGGCCAGCACTTGCTCCAGGGTCTCGGCTCGTTCCGCGTTCTTGCGCGCCAAAAAGACCGCGATCAGCAGCGCAACGCTGCACAGGACGAAACCGACCGTCGGCAGCATCAAGCCTTGGGCCGGCGCTCGAGCTCGATGCCCAAGCGGTCCATGCGGCGATACAGGGCCTGGCGGCTGATCCCGAGCAGCGCCGCGGCGGTCGCGATCACTCCGCCGCTCTCCACCAGCACGCGCTCGATCTCCATGCGTTCCGGATCCTGCGCCGACGGCGCGGCTGCCACGGGCGTGGCCGGCGGCAGCGCGAAGGCTTGCTCGAGCGCCGTGGGCGGTGCACGCCGCGAGCCGTTGGTCGCCGCGGCCAGGCCGAGATCCGCAGCGGTCACACGCGCGCTCTGACAGACGAGGGTCGCGCGCTGGATGCGATTTTCCAGATCGCGCACGTTGCCCGGCCAATCGTGATCGACGAGCGCGCGGCGCGCTTCGGCGTCGAGCTCGTAGTAGCGTTGGTTGCGCTCGGCATGTCGGGCCAGGAAAAATTCCGCGATTGGCAGGATGTCGTCCGGTCGGTCGCGCAGGGCGACGATCTTCAGCTCGATCACGTTCAGCCGGAAAAACAGGTCTTCTCGGAAGGCGCCCTGGGCGATGGCGCGTGGCAAATCGGCGTTGGTCGCGCTGATCAGGCGCACGTCGCTCTTGCGCGTGGTGTTGCTGCCGAGGCGCTGGAATTCGCCGGTCTGCAGAACGCGCAGCAACTTCATCTGCCCCATCATCGAAAGATTGGCGATCTCGTCCAAGAACAACGTGCCGCCGTCCGCTTCCTCGAAGCGCCCGATGCGCAACTTCTTGGCTCCGGTATAGGCGCCTGCCTCGGCACCGAACAGCTCTGCTTCCAGCAAATCATCGGGCAGCCCGCCGGCGTTCACCTGCACGAAAGGTCGATCCTTGCGACGCGAGTTGGCCTGCACGATTTGCGCGAGCCGCTCTTTGCCGGAGCCGTTGGGGCCGGTGATCAGCACCGCCGCCTCCGAAGGCGCGACCTTGGCGGCCAAGGTGACGACCTCGTGCATGGCGGCGCTGGCGTAGACCAAGCCGCACAGGTCGTGCCCGTGCGCCAGATCCGCCCGCGCGCGGTTGGTCTGAGTACGAAGCCGCAGATTTTCCCGCGAAAGCTCGCGTAGGCGCAGCAGGTTCTTGACCGTCGCGACCAGCTTGTCGTCGTTCCACGGCTTGGCGATGTAGTCGCTCGCGCCCTCACGCACCAGGCGCACCGCGGTCTCCAAAGACTGGAACGCGGTCATCAGCAGCACCGGTAAATCCGGGTCGAGTTGCTTGATTTGCCGGAGCAGTGCCTCGCCCTCCTCGCCGCTCGTGGCGTCGCGGTGATAGTTCATGTCTTGCAGGACGACGCCCAAATCTTCGGAGCGCACGAGCTCGAGCGCGCGTTCGGGCGAGCGCGCGGTCAGAGTCTCGAGCCCGTGAACGTCGAAGAGCACTTCCAGGGCGGCGCACACCGCAGGTTGATCGTCGACGACTAGGATCTTGAGAGCACTCATGAATTTCCTGCCTGGCCGGGCACAGATTGCCACAACGCTCGGAGACTCGTCAGCCTGTCGTCCGTGCTCGTGCGCGTCGCTCCCGCGTGATTCAGCAAGTCGCATGCCAGTTCGGACCGGACACCTGCGGTCGGGCACGGATCACATCCGCATCGACAAAGCAACCCTGCGCTGCCAGAAAGCCAAATAACCGGCGGGTTAGGAAGAGTTCTTGCCTCTTTTCGTGCGCAGATTGAGACGCTTCGCGGTAATTTCAGCGAGAGCGTTGATTTCTCCGTCCTTTCCCTTGCGCTTTGGCGCGCTACAGTGGGAACAGAGTGACGCAAGTCGAGCTGCGCCGAACTGGCGCGTCTCCAGCAACCTTTCGAACGCAACCTTCGAACTTTGAGATTGGGTGCCCTGATGTGGAACCGGTTCCTGCCAAAATCTAGCTCGTTTCGCACGCGACTCGTCGGCGCTTCGCTGACCATGGTGTCCTCGGCCGTGCTTGCCATGAGCTGCTCGTCGAGCACGCCCGAGCATGTGCCAGGTGGCGGTGGCAAAGGTAATTCACCGGGCACGGGCGGTGCGAACGGTACTGCTGGCGGAGCCGCACAGTGCAGCACGAAGTGCAACAACGTCTGCGTCGACACCCAGACGAGCGTGACGAACTGCGGCATGTGCGGCAACGTCTGTTCGACCACGACGCCGTACTGCGTGTCCGGCGCGTGCACTTCGAGTTGCCCGACCGGCACCACGGCTTGCGCAGGCGTCTGCGCGAACACGACCAGTGACGTCAACAACTGCAACGGTTGCGGCATCGCTTGCGCTGCGGGCCAAGTGTGTATGAACAGCGCCTGCGTCACGACGACCACTGGGACCGGCGGCGGCGGTGGGACCAGCGGTGGAGTTGGCGGCAGCTCTAGCTCCGGCAGCGGCGGTGGTGGCAGCGTCGTCATTCCGCCGAACCGCGGCACTTGCGCGGCCAAGCCGGGCATGATCTCGGACTTCGAAGAAGGCACCGCGGTCGCTGATCCGGTGGTGATGGCCAGCGAAGGCCGCAGCGGCACCTGGGGCATCTTCAACGACGCCTCGAAGACGACCCAGATGATGAAGGTCGAAGCCTCGGGCGGCACGGCTGACTGCGACAAGTACGCGCTGCACGTCACCGGCTCCGGCTACAATGACTACGTGGGCTTCGGCATGAACTTCGCGGGCACGGGCGAAATGCCCACCGTGTACGACGCCGCGGCCAAGGGCTTCACCGGCATTCGCTTCAAGGCCAAGAACGGCTCGGGTGCGGATGCGAAGTCACCGGTGCGCTTCAACCTCTCCACGCCATTCACCGAATCGGCGGACAACCCCGGCGGTACGTGCAAGACGCTCGCCAAGACCACCGAGAAGGCAGAGCGCGGCTGCTATCAACACGTCGGCGAGTTCATCTCGCCCGGCTCCGCGGACAACCAACTGGGCAGCAGCTACAAGACCTTCACGTTCTGCTTCGATCGCGACCTGTATCCGCTGTCGCTGCCGAGCAACTTGACCAACGCTCAGCGCGACAGCACGCCCGCGAACCTGCTCAAGCTGCAGTTCCAGTTCAACCAGGGTAAGGACTACAGCGGCTCGTATCAGAAGGCCGGCTATCCGCCCTTCGGCAAAGGCCTGGCCTTCGACTTTTGGGTCGACGATGTCGAGTTCATCAAGGGGGATTGCACCAGCGCGGCCGCGCCCGCGCCCTCGAATGGCTCGCCTGCCAAGCCCTTCCCGCAGAATGCGGCGGTCGGCAGCTGCATGCCGGCCACCAACGCGGCCAAGTTGAACAACGCGATCGCGCAAGTCTACGCGACCTGGACCAAGAACTTCGTGCAGAGCGATCACATCGTCGCGCCCGAACAAAACAACGACGTCACTTCCGAAGCCATGGGCTACGGCATGCTCATCAGCGCCGCGATCGGCGACAAGACCGCGTTCGACAAGTTCGCGGGCTACGTGTCGGGCAAGCTCAGCGGTGGCCTGATGACTTGGAAGAACGGCCAAAGCGGGTCGGCCAGCGATGCCGACTTGGACATCGCCTACGCCTACCTGATCGCGAACCTGCAGTGGCCGAGCGGCGGTTACAAGGCGAAATCCGACTCCATGGCGTCGGCGATTGCCAGCAGTGACCTCGTGAGCAACATCGTCAGCGGTGGCAGCTCCTTCCATAGCGCGCCGTTCAACCCCTCGTATTTCGCGCCAGCGTGGATGCGCAAGTTGAGCGGCCTCTCGGGTGCGGTCAACGCCAACTTCGGTTTGGTCAACACCAACGTGTCGTCCTCCTCGAATGGCATTCCCACGGATTGGGCGAACATGTCGGATGGCAAGCCGTCTGGTCCGGGCAGTGCGCAGGTCACGAGCGAAATCCAAGATGCCGGCGGGGCAATGGGTTACGACGCGGCGCGCGTTCCCTGGCGCCTCGGCATGGACGTTTGCCTCGGCGGCGGCAACAACACTGCGCTCAAAGCGATCGTCGACTTCTTCGCGGCCAAGTATGACGCGGGCGCGAGCATCGACCTGCTGAAGGCGGGATGGATCAAGACCTCGGGTGCCGTGCATCCGAAGGCCATCGACATGCAGGGCTCGTACATTGGACCGATGGGCGTCGGCGGTATGGCCATGGGCAACACGGCCATGCGCGATCGCGCATTCCGCGCCATGCTCGATATGCTGCACGACGGCGACTACAATCACACGTACTTCCCGTCCACCGTCGGCTTGCTCTCGTTGCTCGCGTTGAGCGGCAACTTCCCCACGCCCTGAGCCTGACCCCAGCCATCTGAGGTCGAGCAAAATCCGCCCTTCGTCCGCAACCCGCGGCGAAGGGCGGAGCTTTGTTCGGGGTATGGTTCAGTGGTCCTGAGCAAGCGACTCGGGTTCCGCCAAGAGGCGAATGGCGGCCGGCGACAAGATTCGTGACGGATCCGCCCTTTCACTTGCGACTGAGTGATCGGACTCCGTTCGCGGAGCATCAAGCATTCGATGCCGCCTTCGCTACTTTCGACCCATGGCGCGCTTGCGCGCGCGGTGCTCCTCAGCGCTAGCACCTGGCTCCTGCATTTCACTGCGGCGTGCGGTTCGCCGTCGAACGAGAACGCGGGGGCCGGGGGCGCGTCTGGCGCGGCCGACGGTGGGAGTGGCGCTTCCGATTCGAGCGGCGCCTCCGGCTCGAGCGCTGCCTCCGGCTCGAGCGCTGCCTCGGGTTCGAGCGCTGCCTCCGGTTCGAGTGGCGCGCTGGGTTCGAGCGGCGAACCGGGGTCGATCGGCACGGGTGGAAGATACGAATCGACCGGTTATGGCGGGGCGCTGCTGGCGGCGGGCTCGACGGGCACAGCGGGAGTTGGTGGCAAGAGCGGTTCGGCGGGCAGTGGGGGCACGGCGGGGGCGCTTGGCGCGGGGGGCTCCAGCGGCATCGGTGACTGTAAGACGCCACCTGTGGGCAGCGCGCTCGTCGGCTGGGCCGCGCAATCCGGCATGGGCGTCAGCACGACCACTGGCGGCGGCGATGTCCCGCCGCAGACCGTGACCAGCCTTGCAGAGCTGAGCAGCGCCGTCGCCGGCTCTGCGGCGAAGGTGATTTACGTCACGGGTAAGCTTGCGCCCGGCAAGATCAAGGTCGGCTCGAACAAGACGATCGTCGGGCTGTGCGGAGCCGAGATCCACGGCTACTTGGGCCTCAGTGGCTCACAGAACGTGATCATTCGCAATCTCAAAATCGTCGGCTATGGCGTGGGCAACTGCGCGCTCGATCCTGATTACGACCAGTCCGTCGGTTGTTCTTCGGGCAACGACGCCATCACGGTGAACAACCAAGCACACCATGTGTGGTTCGATCACTGCGACGTTTCCGACGGCACCGACGGCAATCTCGACATCACCAAGGGCAGTGATTTCGTGACCGTGTCGTGGACTAAGTTCCACTACTCGCCGCGCGCCGACGACCAAGGCGATGATTCGACGGGCAAGGCGGGGCACCGCTTTTCCAATCTGATCGGCGCAGCCGACAACGTCAGCGGCGACACGGGCCACTTGAACGTGACCTTTCACCATGACTGGTGGGCGGACAACGTGCACGAGCGGATGCCGCGCACACGCGCAGGCAAGATCCACCTGTTCAACAATCTGTTTACCGCGAGCGGCAACAACTATTGCAGTAACGCCGGCCAAGGCGCGGCGCTGCTGGTCGAAAACAGCATCTACAGCGGGGTCAAATCGCCGTTTCAGATCAACGCGGACGCGCTGGGCTTGGTGTCGAATGGCAACACTTTCCCGAACAGCACGGGCACCAAGACGGGCTCCGGCAGCGCGTTCACGCCGCCGTACGCCTACATGAAGGACAGCGTGGACAACCTGCAGGCCGAGATCGAGGCTCAAGCGGGACCCCAGTAGCTCCCGTCAGGGAGCACACGAGCGAAAGGCTCTCGCAGAGTGTCGCGGCGGCTCGAGCGAGCTGACGCCGCGAGGGACGCTGGATGCCGTTTGTCACGTCGAGGGGCGCGGACTGATTTCGATCATGTGCTCGACGCTTACAGCGCTCGATTCGTGAGCTGGCACGGACGCGTGTGACGGTGATCATGCGTCTTGCATGGGGTTATCTGGTACGCCGCGCGTCGTCCGAATGGTCTCGCTCGTCAGCGAAGAATAGGAGACGAACTTGAAGCACACTCATCGGCGTGGACGCTCGTTGCTGACGTACATGGCCCCACTGCTGCTCGCAGCAGCAGGCACTTTCGCCTGTCAAAACGCGCCTGCACCCAAGCCCGAGCCGAAGGTCGAAAACGACAGCGGGGGTTCGGAGAAAGGCGACTTCGGACCGCCGCAGGGAGAGGTGATCAAGGCGGTGTTGACCAGCCCGCCCAACGTGCCGCCGCCGATCACGCGCAAATACCCGGCCAAGGTCGTGGTCGAGCTCGAGGTGCGCGAGATCGAGAAGGAAATCTCCGAGGGGGTGAAATACATGTTTTGGACCTTCGGCGGCTCGGTGCCGGGCAGCTTCATCCGCGTGCGGCAGGGCGACACGGTGGAGTTCCATCTGATGAACCACCAAGGCAACAAGATGCCGCACAACATCGATCTGCACGCGGTGACCGGCCCCGGCGGCGGTGCAACGAGCTCGTTTACCGCACCCGGGCACCAGTCGCAGTTCACGTTCAAGGCACTGAACCGCGGGCTATACGTGTATCACTGCGCGACGGCGCCTGTCGGTATGCACATCGCCAACGGCATGTACGGCTTGATCTTGGTCGAACCACCCGAGGGTCTGCCCAAGGTCGATCGCGAGTACTACGTGATGCAAGGCGACTTCTACACCGTCGGCAAGTACCGCGAAAAGGGGCTCCAGCCGTTCGACATGCAGAAGGCCATCGAAGAGAACGCGACTTACGTCCTCTTCAACGGCAGTGAGGGCTCGCTGACCGGCGAAAAGGCACTGAAGGCGAAAGTCGGAGAGAAGGTCCGCCTCTTCATCGGTAATGGCGGCCCGAACTTGGTCTCGAGCTTCCACCTGATCGGAGAAATCTTCGATCACGTGTTCATGGAAGGGGGTAGCCGCTTTCAAGAGAACGTCCAGACGACTCTGGTTCCCGCGGGTGGCTCCGCGCTCGTGGACTTCAAAGTGGAGATCCCGGGTACCTATATTCTGGTCGATCACTCGATCTTCCGCACCTTCAACAAGGGCTCTCTCGGAATGCTCAAGGTGGAAGGGAACGAGAGCAAGCTCGTGTACTCCGGAAAAGAAGTCGATTCCGTGTACGTCTCCGACCTTGTGAACCCGCCGGGCGCGGTGGCTCAAGCCGTCGAGGAAATGAACCGCGGCGTCCTGAGCACCGATGCCCAGGTTGCAGCGGGCAAGACGCTGTACGCAGGGACGTGCTCACCTTGCCACCAGGACACGGGCGCGGGCGTACCGAATGTCTTCCCGCCGCTCGCAAAATCCGACTTCATCGCAGCCGACGTGCGCAAAGCCGTCGACGTGGTCCTGAATGGCCGCACCGGACCGATCACCGTCAACGGCAACAGCTTCAACGGCGTGATGCCGCCCCACAGTCACCTGCCGGACGACGCGATCGCGAATATCCTGACCTACGTGCTGAACAGTTGGGGCAACCCCGGTGGTCAGATCTCTCCCGCCGACGTCAGCCACACGCGCGCGACGACCAAGCGCCCGCCCGGCGCCGGAGAGTGAGCCATGTCGGCGAGCGCGGCGCTGTTGTATCTGATGCTGCTCGTCTCCCTCGAGCAACCGGAGTGGCTCGAGCAGGCGTGCGCTCGGAAGGGACCGAGCTCGGCGGAGACGAGCCCGACGATTCGCGTGCCAGGTGGGCGATTTCGGCCGCCTTACACGCCGAGCGAGGGACCGAAAGAGGTCGACGTCGCGCCGTTCACGATCGATCGCGATCTGGTGACGAACGCGCAATTTCTCCGCTTCGTGAGCATTTTTCCGAACTACCGGCGCGGGCGGATCGCGCCCATTCTGGCGGACGCGGGCTACCTCGCGCATTGGGCGGGACCGACGACGCTGGGTGCCGGCGCGGACCCCGAACAGCCGGTGGTCCGCGTCAGCTGGTTTTCCGCCAAAGCGTACTGTCAGTCACGCGGAAAGCGTCTGCCGACCGAGCTCGAGTGGGAGTACGTCGCGGCCGCGAGCGAAACCGCGCGGGACGCGCGCCGTGAGCCGGCGTGGCAGGCGAAGATCCTGTCCTGGTATGCAAAACCAGCGAGCGAGCTCGGGCGCGTCGGAATGTCGCGTCCGAATGCGTATGGCGTCCGCGATCTGCACGGCCTGGTCTGGCAGTGGGTGCACGACTTCAACAGCACGCTCGTGAGCTCGGACAGCCGCAGCAGGGGCGGTGAAGATCGCCAGACCTTCTGCGGCGCAGGCGCGATCGGCAGCGACTCCTCCGACTACGCGAGCTTCATGCGCATGGCATTCAGGAGCTCACTCAAAGCGGACGATACCGCGCAGAGCCTCGGCTTTCGCTGTGGCAACGCCTTGCACGAGGACGAGCGATGAAGTTCCGTCGGCTTGTGATTGCGCTCGGCATCGCGCTCTCCGGGGCCGCCTGCCAACGAGCCACGCCTTCGCCACCCGGCGCCCTCGAACCAGCGAACGTGCGGCCTGCGGGAGCTGTCGGCGCGGAAGCCCCGAAAACGTCCCTTTATGACCTGCCGCTCGCGCTCACCGACCAGGATGGCCGAGGCATCGGGCTCGACGTGTTCCGCGGGCACCCGGTCGTGATCAGCATGATCTATACCCGCTGCGGCTACGCTTGTCCGACCTTGATCTCGGACATCAAGCGCCTAGAGCGGAGCCTCGCGTCCAAGGTCCGCGACGACCTACGCGTCCTGCTCGTGAGCATCGACCCGGAGCGCGACACGCCCGAGCGATTGAAGGCGGTCGCGGTCGAGCGCAAGCTCGACGAACGGCGCTGGCGGCTCACTCGAGCCGAAGGCGAGCAAGTACGCGAGCTCGCCGCAGTGCTCGGTCTGAAGTATCGCAAGCTCGAAAACGGTGAGTTCAACCACTCTTCGGTCATCGCCCTGCTCGATCGAACGGGAGTCGTCACGGAACGAGTCGAAGGCCTCTCGCAGCCGCTCGATGTGCTCGAGGACAGGGTGCGAGCGGTCTTCGCGACCCGCTGAGCCTGCCGCTTGCCGACAGTTTGCGTCTCAGGCGGTGGTTTCGTCTACCAAGCCCAGCTCAGCGGCTGCGGTCTGACGCAGCATGAATTTCTGCACTTTCCCGCTGACGGTCGTCGGAAACGCGTCGACCACGCGCACGTATCTCGGGATCTTGAAGTGCGCGATCTGCCCGGCACAAAAACTGCGCACGTCTTCGGCGCTGATTGAGCAGCCGGGTCGAGTGATGATGCAGGCACACAGCTCCTCACCGAAACGGAGATCCGGTACGCCGACGATCTGAACGTCTTGAATCGCCGGATGACGATACAAAAACTCCTCGATTTCCCGCGGGTAAATATTCTCGCCGCCGCGGATCACCATGTCCTTGATGCGTCCAACGATGTTGCAGTAGCCCTGCTCATCGAGAGTCGCGAGATCACCCGTGTGCATCCAGCCGTCCCGAAGTACCTGCTTGGTCGTGTCGGCGTCTTCCCAGTAGCCGAGCATGACCGCGTAGCCCTTCGTGCACAGTTGACCCGGCGTGCCGCGCGTGACGATGTCGCCGCTGTCATCGACGATTTTCACTTCCAGATGCGGCTGCACCTGACCCACCGTCGTTACGCGCCGCTCGATCGAATCGCCGGTGTTCGATTGAAAACTCACGGGCGACGTTTCGGTCATGCCATACGCAATCGTGACCTCATGCATGTGCATGCGCTCGATCACCTGGCGCATGAGCTCGACGGGACAGGGAGAGCCCGCCATGATACCCGTGCGCAGTGTGTGCAGATCGAAGCGCGCGAATTCGGGATGCTCGAGCACCGAGATGAACATCGTCGGCACTCCAAAGAGTGCGCTGCACTTCTCCGTTTCCACGGCCCGCAGCAGCGCCAGAGCATCGAACGCCGCCGACGGGTAGACGACGCACGCCGCATGGGTGAGGCAGCCCAGGTTTGCCATGACCATGCCGAAACAGTGATACAGCGGGACCGGTGTACACAGACGATCGTCCGGGCGGAGGCCGATGGCATCGCCCACGAAACGGCCATTATTGAGGATATTGCGATGACTCAGCGTGGCGCCTTTGGGTGCACCGGTCGTGCCGCTCGTGAACTGGATGTTGACCGGCTCGTCGCAGGCGAGCGTCGACGAAATTGCCTCGAGTAACTGATAGTGTTCTGGGGTTGCGAGGCCTGGCACGTCTTCGAAGCGCAGACAGCCCGGATAGTGCTTTTCGCCCAGAGTGATCAGCGCACGCAGGGCAGGCAGCCTGCTCGTCGACAATCTCCCGGGCGTGGCGCTCGCGAGCTCCGGCGCAAGTCTACAAAGAATATCCAGGTAATCGCTGCTCTTGTGCTGCGGCACCACGACGAGCGCCTTGCAGCCCACTTTGTTGAGAGCGTACTCGAGCTCGCTCATGCGATACGCCGGGTTGATCGTCACGAGGATGAGCCCGGCTTTGGCCGTGGCGTACTGCGTGACCAGCCACTCCCAGCAGTTGGGCGCCCAGATCCCGACGCGCTCCCCTTTGTTCAGGCCCAGTGCCAAAAGGCCTGCTGCAAATGCGTCCACCCGCTGCCCGAGCTCCGCATAGGTCCAACGCACGTCTTGGTGACACGAAACCAGCGCGGGACGATGCGGATGAGACCGGCAGACCTGCTCGAAGTACTGGCCAATCGTCATATCGAGCAAGGGCAACTCGCACGAACCTCTCACGGTAGACAGCTGAGACATCGCTCTTCACCCCGCCACTCAGTCGGCTCTCGAAAAGTCGGAAGCTTTCGCGACCGACCTCGTTGACCCGCGTATTCTATGAGTATTCGAGCGCGATGTGAGCGCCGATTGGGACCATGCTCGGCGCTTCTCAGGGCTCCGGGATGCCGCCACCGGGCAGCCTCTAAGGGTCGTCGAGATCGCTCGAACCAGTGGTTAATGCGAGACTTTCTTGAACAGTACCGGCACCACGACCGGATCCGGCAGGGCGTTCGCGCCGCCGGCTGTCAACCTTGCTCGCCGGGTGTGGATAACGTGCGGCGGACCGCGTGACCACGCTCGACTCGTGGCGCGTCTTCACCAGAAAGCTACGCAACGGTCGCACCCTCAGCACTGTTCCGTAGCAGGTTGGACCGCCAAAAATGGTGCACGCCAACCCGCTTTCGCCGGTTTCGTCAGCCTCCACCGAATTCACTCCGGCGCCGGCCGTCGCAGTCGTCGCGATCGACATGGGCTACGGCCACCTGCGGCCCGCTCGTTCGCTCGCACGCGAGCTGAACGTGGAGATCCTGCACACCGATCACCCGCCGCTCGCCGACGCGGAAGAGCAGCGACGCTGGGCCGCGACCCGCCGTTTTTACGAGTCGGTCAGCAGAATTTCCGGCATCCCGTGGATCGGTCCGCCGCTGCGCTCGGTGCTCAACTCGATCACCGATATCCCGAACCTGTATCCGTTCCGCGATCTGTCCGGGGCCACGTTCGGCACCAAGCTGCTCGAGCGCTCGGCGCGTCAGGGGCTCGGTCGTTCAATCGTGAACTACCTGCGAGAGCGCGATCTGGCATTGCTGACGACCTTCTACTCTCCCGCCGTATTGGCGGATTTTCATGGCTATGAGCGCATCTACTGCGTGGTGACCGACTCCGACGTGAACCGAGTGTGGGCGCCGATCCAGCCAAAAACCAGCAAGATCCGCTATCTGGCACCGAGTGGGCGGGTCGTCCGGCGGCTGCAAGCGTACGGCGTGCGTCCCTCGCAAATCGAGCTCACCGGCTTTCCGCTGCCGCATTCACTGGTTGGCGGTCCCGAGGCGGCGATCCTGCGCAAGAACCTGCTGAGGCGCCTCTCGCGCCTCGACCCGACGCAAGCGTTCCGGCAAGCGTTCGCTGCCGATCTCGAGCACCTCGGGCTTCTGCCGGCGACCAATGAGCCGCCGCATTTGGTGTTTGCCGTGGGCGGCTCGGGAGCGCAGGCCGAGCTGAGCGCATCTTTTCTGCCCAGCCTCCGCCCGTTGCTCGAACGCCGCAGATTGAGGCTCACGTTGGTGGCTGGCGTGCGCGCGGAGGTCAAAGCGCGCTTCGAAGACGAGCTTTCGCGCGCGCGCCTTTCGGATCAACTCGGGCGCGGCGTCGAGATCTTGTACGAGCCGACGCTCGAGGACTACTTCGATCGCTTCGATGCGCTGCTCGCCGACACCGACATCTTGTGGACCAAGCCGAGTGAGCTGGTGTTCTACGCCGCGCTCGGCATTCCGCTCTTGCTCGCCCCGCCAGTCGGCATTCACGAGAGCTACAACCTGCGCTGGGCTCGCGAAAACGGCGCTGGCTTCAAGCAGCGCGACGCTCGCGTGATCGGCGATCGCCTGCTCGAACACCTGCACGACGGCAACCTCGCATCGGCCGCGTGGGGCGGCTATCGTCGACTGCCGAGTCAGGGGCTCTATCAGATCGCCGAGCGCGTGCGGGGATAGGAAGCTCCTCGCTTCATCGCGCCGCTGACTTGGCTCGGCCGCCCACAGTAAACAGGGTTTTGGGTAAGCGGCCGTGCCACGCCGCGGCGCGGCGCGTAGCCCCATCGGCGGCTCGCTGCGCAGGATCAATCTGAATGCGCGAGCTGATTGCGAACAGCCAATCTCGCAGCACGAAGTCTTGTAGCCGCTGCGAGAGCGCGACGTTTGGGCTCAGGCCCATGACCAGGTGGCCACGGGGGGCGGCACTGCTGTGCGCCTCCTCACCTTCATGAGGAATCCGTCCACGTAGCGCGGTTCCCGTTGGGCAGGGCCGGGCGAGTTAGCTCGTTAACTTGAGGGCTGGTTACCGCGGTGTCGCTGTCGCGAATTTCGGTCAACTTTCTGGCAGAATGCTTCCAAGCGAAGCGCTTCCGTCCCTGCACCGCACACCGATGTTCGACGTTTTCATCAGCTATAGCCGAAAGGACAACAACACCGTCAGCGCCAATGGAGCAACTGCCGAACTTGGTTGGCTCGAGAAGCTCGTGGATGACCTCAAGGCCAAGCATCGAGCTTTCACGACCGATGAACTTAGAATCTTTGTTGATCGCGGCGAGATCCACTGCATGGACGATTGGCGGCACCGAATCTTGGACGCGCTGCGAAATTCCGTGGTGTTGATCGCATGCGTATCGCCAAACTATTTCGCCAGTCCCTACTGTCGTTGGGAGTGGGAAGAGTACGTACGAACGGAAAGCGCTCGCGCGCTCGGACAAGAGGGGATCGCGCCGTTGTACCTGTGCGATGCACGGGTGCCAGGCAGCGACGATCAATGGATCCGAGACATCCAGCGACGGCAACGCATCGAGCTGCACGGGCCCGCCGCACTAGAGGCTCTTGACGAGCAGATTTACGTCCGTTTGGAACGAAAGCGCAGAGCGTCGAGGGCCAAGGGGAATGTTGCTCGTCGTGTCCCTGGCTTTATCGGGAGGGGGGAGCAGCTGAGCGCATTGCGCGAGAAGCTGGCATGTGGTCCACCAGGAACTCTGGCCATAGTCCAGGGTTTGGCGGGCATGGGAAAGACCGCGCTCACCACGGAATACGCGCACTCCTGTGCAGATCGCTACGGCGGCGGAAGATGGTTCATCGACTGTGGAGGCCGGACGGATCTACGGGACGCCTTCGTCAGTCTCGCGCCGGCGATAGGTGTCTCATTGTCCGCCGAAGAATCTGCGAATCTCGACCTTGCTTTCGCACGAGTAGTCACTGCGCTCGAGAAGGTCTCTTCTCCCGACCCTGCAAGCAGCGAACCTTGCCTGATCATTCTCGACAATGTCGATGAAGCATCCCTTTTTGCTTCGACCAACCTTGCTCAGATTCCCAGCGCCTCTTGGCTCCAACTGGTGGCGACCACCCAACTGGATCCAACCCGCGTCGGTGCCGGAGGGGCCGACCGCATCATTGTCACGCTGGATGAACTGCCCGCCGATGACGCCCTTGCACTCTTGGAACTACATCAGCCGAGTGGTCGATTTGCGTGCGAACTCGAACGCGAAGCTGCTCGCAAGATTGCAGTTTTGCTTGGTGGGGTTCCCATCGCGATCGAGGCAGCCGCCGTCTTCCTGGGGCTCTACCCGGACGTAACGTCAGCAGATTTCCTCGCTCGGCTGGTTCGCGAGTCTACTACCGCAACTGAGACTGTCGGAAGAGACCCAAATGTAGCCAGCAGAACGCGTCATCGCGACAAAACGATGGCACTTGCGCTTGCCGCAACCCTTCAGCGTCTCCCGCCCGAGGAGCGGTGGGTTCTGGAATTAGCCAGCCAGTTGCCGCCGACGCAAGTGCCGCTTGCGTGGCTTCGAGAATTGGCATCATTGCGCTTTCAGCACCTGGCGGAAGAGCCCGTCGTTGGCTATCCCAATGCTTGGCTTAGAGTCGAGCGGCGCCTTACCGGGCTGCGCATGCTCGTCGCTACGGGTGCGTCGCAGGTTTCGCGTATGCATCGACTTGTACAGGACATTGTTCGTGACCAGAGCAATGCCGCTGCTGAGCAGCGGCGAGCCGTTCTTGATTACGCCGGTAACCGCGCCCAGCGATGGAAGAATCATTTGTTCGACCCGAGTGCGCAATGGGAGCTCGAGCCCCTCCGCGACCTGGCGCATACGTTGTTCGGCGATGAGCACGTTGAGTTTGTACGAAATGTCGTTCACTGTCTGATCTACCGGGTGCGCCTGCTTGAGGCCGAAGCGCTGATGCAGCCGCAGCATTCAACAGATGGTCGAGCCTCACTCGATCCCGCGCGCGCCCAATTTGAGCTGGGCCAGATCGCCCTGATGCGGGGACAATTTGGCAGTGCAAGCTTGTTTGCGCAGGGGCTGCTACGGGGCGCCGCCAAAGAGGAGGGGGCCATCCAAGAATTGTCGGCTGGGGCTGCTCGACTGCTCCACGGGTCGAGTCTCTTCAAGCTCAGTGAGTTCACCACGGCAGAGGAAGATTTTTGTAAGGCGAAGG
>DASSMT010000397.1:0-6902 GCA_035688655.1 Polyangiaceae bacterium
GGAGCGAGTGGCAAGTCGGGAGGCAGCAACGCGGGCGCCGGTGGGGCAATCGAAAACGGCCCGCTCGCTCCGACGATAGAGATCACCACGCCGAGCGCCGTCGCCGATCCGAACCAGGGCGACGTCATCACCGCGTCTCAAGTCGTCGTCACTTGCCATGCCACGGCTTCGACCAAAGCCGGCGCCAAGAAAGTCGTGCCCGCGTCGGTGCGCATTCAGATGCTCGACACCGACGGCGCGCAAATTGGCCCAGATGGCAATGTGCATTCGACACAGGTGCCGGACGAGTACGCCGCGTCGTTCACGATCACGGATGTCCCGAACGGTGCCGTGTCTTTCAAGTGCTCTGCGACGGACGAGAGCGTCCCGCCGAACCTCGGCAGCACCACTCTGTCCACGTTCATCGATCACGGACCACTGGTCGCGCTGGAGAAGCCGGAGCCGGCCTCGGCCTACCCGATCAGCCCAGCGATCTTGTTCCAATTCTCAGCGGCCGAAGCGCCGCTTTCGAAAAAGGACAAGAAAGCCGGTGTCACCAGCGTCAGCTTGAGCGTGAATGGCGTCAGCCTGGGGGACGTCACGGACCATGAGCTGGCCGGAACACCAAGCGAGTACCGACTCTCGGTCGACCTATCAGACCCAGCTTTGTTCACGCCGCCCCCAACTGGTTCCGTCCCGGTGCGCATCGTGGCCACCAATCAGCGCGGCGTTACCCGCATGCGGGATTTTTCGTTCAATGTCGACAACCTGGGGCCGGTGATCCAGATCGTTTCGCCGCCCACGCCGAATCAATTCATCGGCGGCAAAGTCACCTTGTCATTTACGGTCACCGACATGCCGGCGGGTGTCGCCACCGAGACGGTCACCGTGCTCCTCAACAATACGCCTTTCATCTACAGCAAGGACGACAAGAACTGGACGCACCCGTCGGACAGCTCGTTCACCTATACCTTCGACACGAAGAACTTCGACTCAGCGATCCAATTGACCGTGAATATTCGCGCCGATGACTTGGCGGGCAACGCGGCCAAGGGCGCGGCCATTCAGTATTACCTCGACAACGCCCCGCCCACGATCGACATGGCGCCGCCGCCCTTGCAAGAACGGCGCTTCGACAGCCCAACGAAAATGGTCTGCTCGGAGGCCTTTCTGCCGCTCGGAAAAGACCAGCCGCAAGACCTCGGCCCGCTCAAGACGGTCGCGCGCTTCCGCGCCCTGATTTGGGATGAGGGGAACCACGCCCAGGGTCAACACACGGTCTACTTTTCGGATATCGACAACGACAAGAGCAACACCAACACGATCCCGCATCTGTATTTCCAAACCGATCCTTCCAAACCGCTGTTGAAGTATTCGGACGCCACGAAACACGGTCAGGTCTGCAATGCGATCGCGGACGAGACCTTGCCGTTCGTGACGCTCGTGCCCATCACTCCGACTGGGGCTGTACTCTTTCCGTCCGATGCGCCGTCCTACAAGGACGTGTGCGAGCCTGGGACGGACGACCCGAAGTCACCAAAGCCGCCCACCCTTTGTGGCGGCAATTCTGACCTGACCCGGGTGATTCAGCACGAACTGGCGTTGACGACCCCCGCCGTTCCCGTCATTTACGGCCTCACGGGTGACGGGGCGCAGTGTACCGGAGCGGACATGGAAGTGACGAATTTTGCCAACAAGGACGGCTGGATTTGCGCAGCGGTCACCGCCATCGACCGCACCGGAAATCGCGCGGTCTCGGCTCCCCTCCGGCTGTGCTTGGACTCCGACCTGATCCCCGGAACGCCTACGTGCGCCAACTCCAGCGTCGAAGCCCCGAGCTGCGTCGATGATTGCATCGCTCCCCCGCACTTCGCGCCGGGCATCATCGACAGGCCGCATTGATAGCGAACCCCGGCGGCCCGTAACCGAGATCCTGTCGGCGGTCCAACGGAAATGTCGGCGCAGTGACGCCGATCAGGTTCGCTTCGGCTCCAGCGCGCGCTGGCCGTGAACCGCCGAGTCGTTCAAGCTAAGTTCTAACCCATCGTGACCTTCGCTTCAGTCCGCGCTGGCTGCTTGTTCACTCTGGCCCTCGCTCTTGCCTGCTCGCCAGGGACGAGCCCGTCCGTTGCGGACGGAGGTCACTCGGGGAGTCCCAATGACCAAGTCGGAGTGGGCGGCAGCGGCCCGGCCGCGGGCGGTTTTGGCAGCGTCATGACTAGCGCCGGTGGCGCTCCGGCGGGCGGTTCGGCGATTGCGGGCGCCTCCGCCGGCGGAGGAGCGCCGAGCTCCGGCGGGGCTGGCGGCGGAATCGATAGTGCGGGCAGCGCGGCGACCTTGCAAGGGCCAGGTACGTACGCGCTGCCGCCGCCGAGCCGCTGTCACAATCAGGACTACATCGACTTTCAGGAAGGATGCAAAGACGGTGATGCCACGAGTGTCTGCGGAGGCAAGTGCAACACGATCAACGCCTGCCAGGAGAGCACGGCCGAGAAGCCTCACGCGGACGTGACCTTCATCTGCCCGCGCTTCATGCTGTTCAGCACGGAGATGCAGCAAGCCGCCATCGACGACGGCAACGCGAACTTCAACTACGCGGTCGTGGGCCATGACGTCGATCGCGGCGGGATCGACGGCGACGCGAACAGCACTTGCTGTCAATGTTACGAGCTCGTCTACGCTTACCCGAGCCCGAGCAACGAGCGGCAGGTGCTCTCGGATCCGGATCACCCCGATCCGCCGAGCTCCGCGATTCCTCTGCCAAAGCCGCTCATCGTGCAGAGCTTCAACACCGCGGCCACGCCCACCACCTTCGATGTGTACATGGCCGCCGGCGGCTTCGGCGCCAACAACGCCTGCGCGCCGAACCTGCAGCCCCAGGCGCGATCCGGCAAATATTTGTATACCTCGTATCCCGCGGACGGACAGCCGAGCCAAGGGGGAGTGAAGCCGGTGACCCTCTACTCGGAGTGCAAGACGGACAAGCAGTGGGTCACTGCGGAGTCGCTCTCTTCCGATGCCTGCCGCAGCAAGGTCACCGCCGCGTGCTCCAAGCTCGCGTCGGACATCCCCGGCCTCACGGAGCAGGCCCAGCGCTCTTGCCTCGCTACCACCGATCCCTCGTCCCAGTACCACATGAACTGGGCCGTTTATGCGATGAAGGTCGAATGCCCGCAGCACCTCACACAAGTGACCGGCTGTAAGCTCGCGCCGCAGGGACTGCCCGAGGTGGATCGCAGCGTGACGAGCTCGCCCGAGCCGCCCAAGAACCCGGGCTTCCGCAGCAAGTCGTCCAGCGGCCGGCCTTATGAGACGACGACCATGGAGGACTGCTGTCGCCCATCGTGCGCCTCCAAAGATTGGGTCTCGGGTAGAGGCCTCGCGAGTGACCCCGACTACGACGCATTCTATTCGTGCGACGGCCGCGGAGTGCCGTTCACGGAGTAGGCGCGACGCCGCTCGGCGCGTGCTTTGTGACGCTGCGCGGATATTGCCCGTGGTGGGCGCGGTGCGACCGTCGCCCACCTATTTGTGAGCGCCGTTCCCACGGATCATAAGCGCGCTGCAGCGTTGCCACTGACTGTGCACCCATCATGCACAGAAAGAGTACGCGGTCGTGTCGAGCGTCGTGATTTCGGAAGCCCCTGAAACTGCGGACGAACCCCGGGAAGTCGAGTCACGGCTCACTCCCGTCATGCCTCCACCGAACTGGTTGGACGAGCACAACGACACCGTGCCTGTGCCGAAAGCCGTGGGGGAAGATGTGTTTTGGAGCACCCCGCCGCGCTACTCGGTCATGAACTTGGCGTCACTTCCTCCCGAGCCGCTCAGGCCCGTTCCGCCTCCGCGCCACACGTGGAGCGCGCGGCTGCTGTTCGGGATGATTTCTTGTGCAGTCCTGACGCTGGTTGCGCTCGAGATGAAGGCGTTTTGCGGGGGCGCACCCGCCACCTTTGCACACACGGCGAGCACGGACACTTCAGTCTCCCGCCACTGATTCGAACATCACACACGTGGCCGAGTTCCCCCGGAGCAGGCGGTCGTGTGGGCACTTATTCATTCCAAAGCCAAAGAGGTAATTAGCATATGAGAAAAGTTGGTTGGTTAGTCCTGATCCCGTCCGTCCTTTTGGTTGCTGTGAATTGCAGTTCGAGCGACCCGGCCATCGATAGTGGGGCAGACGCGGGAAGCGCGGGCATGAACAGCGCTGGGCACAGCGCGGCCGGAAAAACCAACAGCGCGGCGGGCGAGGACAGCGGCGGAACGAGCAGCAGCGCGGGCGCCGGTGACGCAGGCAGCGCGATGGCGGGTGACACGGGCGCCGAAGCGGGCCAACCCGGCGACGCGGGCGCGCCCGGTACCTCCGGCGGCGGCGGTACGGATTCGGGCGGCACCAGTGCCGGCGGGAATAGCGGAGCGAGCGCGGGTTCGAGCGGCGCGACTGTCGGCGGGAACGGCGGAGCGAGCGCGGGTTCGAGTGGCGCCGGCGCGGGCTCGGGCGGCACGAGCGCGGGTTCGGGCGGAGCGAGCGCAGGTTCGGGCGGCGCCAGCGCGGGCTCGGCAGGTACGGCTGGCGCGGGAGGAAGCGCATTGGTTTGCGGAGGAACCGCCACGGCTTGCTCCGACCTCTCCACTCAGCAATGCGCCACCGCCAAGGGTTGCTCGTCGACCAACAGCTGTTCCGGAACACCAAACCTGTGCAGCTCCGCCGCTGACGCGACGGCGTGCGGCAAGATCGCCGGCTGCGTCTTCACGACCTCGTGCGGTGGCACGCCTACCGCGTGCGGCGTGCTCGGGACTTCGACCGCTTGCGCCAACTCGGGCTGCTCCTGGAACCCGGGCTGCACCGGCACCCCGGCGACGTGCTCCAGTCACGTCTCGGCCCCGCTTTGCAATCAAGCTGCGGGCTGCAGCTGGAATGGCAGCGCGTGCGGCGGAGTCGCAGCGGCCTGCGAATCGAACACCGGTTCGATTGCCTGTTCGAACTCGCCAGGCTGCGCCTGGAAAGCTTGCAGCGGGACCGCTGCCACGTGCGCCTCACTCAGCTCGCTCGAGTGTGCCAGCCAGCCCGGCTGTTCGCTGTAGTCGCTGGTCGTGCAATGCGGAGGGGTCGGCGTGGCCCCTCCGTGCTCGCCCGAGTCGAAGCGCGGTAACTCCGCTGGATTGCGAGGTGCGACGCTGGATCGCACCCCTTCGGGTGTCACGAAGCGCGGCGAGCGCCCCTCGCCAAACGGTCTTGGCGCGCTGCACAAGAAATCGTCGGCGCTTTATCCAGCTTTTCTCGCTCTTCACGCGCTACGGGATTCAGTCGAGCGACCTCCTCGAGAATATTCCATGGCCGCCTGCACGTGCGCCGCACCAAAACACTGCCGAGCATAGTGCTGGTTATGAGCACGGCAGCGCAGCCGAAGATTCCGGACCGAATCCTCGCCGCCCAATGCCCGCGGCACGATGTGATCGAGCTCGAGCCAGCGCCGCGCACAACATTGCCGCCCATCCGACGCAACAAAGGTGCATTGCCCGCGATCACGCAGGAATACCGCGCGAGCCACCGCCGCCGGGCAACGCCGCGTGCGTTTGGCCCCCGTGCTCGTCAGCGGGATTCGTTCCACGTGGTGGAGCTCAGCCGAAACGGAGTGAGCCGAAACGGAGTGAGCCGAAACGGACTCGGCCAGTGAGAGCTTTGCATCGGAGGGTGCACTCGATCTCGCTTGCGCGTTTGAACTTCGCCGTGCCTTCTTGCCGACCGCAAAGCGCTCTTTTTCGAGCTCACGCTCGTACGCTTCGAGTCCTCGCTTGAGCAAGCTCAGGAGGTCACCGCTCGGCAGACGATGCGCCGCCAAACCCCGAACGCGCTCGAGCAGCTGACAAAACTCACCATCCGCCGTGAAACGCACGCCGTAGCGATCAGCCGCTAGCGGCTCGATTCGTCGGGGTTTCGCTGGCTCGGCTGCCTCTGACGCAACCGCGGCCGCTGCTGGCGAGGCGGGCGTATCCGTTCGCGCGATTGGCCGAACCTGGCTGGTCTCCGTTGCAACCTGCGTGCACCGGGGCGCCTCGACCGTTTCCAGCGAACGACCTGCGCATTCCGACGCACGCCCGACGTCGGGAGTGGGTGCAGTCCGTGCTGGCAAGCGACGCACCAAGTCGCGCACGTCCGGTCTTGGAAAGCGCGCCGCGAGCAACTTCTCCACCTGCCGCGCACTTTGCCTGCGACAGCATTCGAACAACTCCGCCGCGTTCTCGGTCGTCAGGTGCTTCTTCAACAAACTCAGCGCCGAGGCATGCAGCTCGCCGCTCGCCACCCACGCGAACACCTCCGGATGAGCGCGACACACGCGCGCCGCTGCAATGTGTCGGCCCGCCGTCGACTCACACAATCGCAGCGCCCGCACGCAGTACTCGAACAGCGAAGGGAACCCCAGCTCGAGGTACAATCGCCGGTCATCGAGCTCTGCCAAGTAGGCCAGAAACTCGGCCGTGACTTGGTTGCGCCGCTTCACGACGCCGGCCAAGCCCGCCAAGAGTTGCTCATCCGTAAGCGCCCGCAATCGATCTTCGTCCTGCCCCATCCTTCTTTCCTAACACGCACTTTTTCGAGCTCGTAAGCCGCTGCCCAAAGCAATTTCGGGCGCAAAATGCGCTTCAACGCGCCGCGCGTCGAGATCGCTCCGTGCGGCGCCGAAGAAGCGACTCCCCAAACAAATTTTCGCTCCCCTCGCGCTCCGCGCGGTCTCGCCCTCGAAAATCCCGTCAAGCGCAATCTGGGTTCAAACCGGGTTCATAGGTGACAAATCGAACCGGCAACATAGGTGACACTTTTTTCGAAGGTGTACACCGATGCGGTCATGCCTTGGAAAGAGACGTCGCCAATGAACGAACGAGTGCGGTTCATCGCCGCAATGCTGGAGGCAGAGGAGAGT
>DASSMT010000129.1:0-9795 GCA_035688655.1 Polyangiaceae bacterium
CCGGTGCGTCGGTGCCCAAAGGCGCGGGCGCCGAGGCAGGCTCAGTCGGATCTCCGTTACCGTTCATGATTCGCGCCGAGTCCTACGCCAGCTGACGCCAAGCGGCCAGCTTGTTCAGTGTGAACGGCTGAGCGGCCGTGCATATTCCGGAAGCGATTTACAGGTACCGCACATCCGTTTAGTGTCCCGGGGTGCCTGAACCGCCCTGGACCCAACACAACGGCGTGCGCAGCGTCGTGGAGCACTGGCGTGCCTCGGGAAGCGTGCGGCGTTGCTTCACGGCCGAGCGCGCCCTGCCGCCGGCCGAACCGTCGTTTGCCCCCGTGCCTGCGCGCCTGCACGGCTCCCTGCACCGGGCGTTGAACGCGCGCGGCATCGCGCAGCTCTACACGCACCAGGTGGAGGCGGTCGAGGCCGCGCTCGGCGGCCAGCACGTGGTGGTCGCAACGCCCACGGCCAGCGGCAAGAGCCTGTGCTTTCACCTGCCCGTGCTCAATGCGCTGATCGAAGATCCGGACGCGACCGCGCTGTTCATCTACCCGACCAAGGCCTTGTCGCGCGATCAGGAACACAACCTGCGCGAGCTGATGCAGGCGAGCGAGCTGCGCTCCGGGGCCATGGTCTACGACGGCGACACGCCCGCCGACGCACGGCGTGCGGCGCGCGAGCGTTGTCGCGTGGTGCTCACCAATCCGGACATGCTGCACGCCGGCATTTTGCCCAATCATGCGCGCTGGGCGAGCCTGTTTCAGGGCTTGCGCTACGTCGTGCTCGACGAGCTGCACACCTACCGCGGCGTGTTCGGCTCACACATGGCGCATGTTCTTTCGCGGCTGCGCCGGGTCGCGCGCTTTCACGGTTCGAACCCGGTGTTCATCTCTGCCACCGCGACCATCGGCAATCCGCGAGAGCACGCCGCGCGCTTGATCGGCGCCGTGCCCGCGGAAGTGAAGCTGGTGGATCGCTCCGGCGCGCCTCGCTCCACCCGCGAGGTTTATGTATACAACCCGCCGGTCGTGAATGAAGAGCTCGGCATCCGCGCCAGCACCTTGAAGCAGAGCGTGAATTTGGCGGCCGATCTCGTGCGCGCCCGCGTGCCGACCATCGTCTTTGGCCCGTCGCGGAACTCGGTCGAAATCATGCTCAAATACCTGCGCGCACGCGTGGGTGACGTGGCCGGCAGCGATGCCATCATGGCCTATCGCGGCGGCTACCTGCCGGAACGGCGGCGCGCGATCGAAGCCGGATTGCGCAACGGGGAAGTGTTGTGCGTCGTGGCCACCAACGCGCTCGAGCTGGGCATCGACATCGGTGATTTGGACGCCGTGGTGTGCGCGGGTTATCCGGGTTCGGTCGCCGGCACTTGGCAGCGCTTCGGGCGCGCTGGGCGACGCGGCGAGACGAGCATCGCCGTCTTGGTCTGTTCCAGTGACTCGCTCGATCAGTACTTGGCGCGCGAACCGCAATATCTGTTGGACTCGAACGCCGAAGAAGCGCGCATCGATCCGAGCAACGTGGAGGTGTTGATCCAACACCTGAAGTGTGCGGCCTTCGAGGCGCCGTTCGAGCTCTCCGCTCCCGGCGAGCGCGTCGCCAGCCCCGAACCAGCCGTCGGCGAGAGTTACCTTTCGCTCGATGCGAACGCGACCCGCGACGCGCTCGACTATTTGGCCAGCCACGGCCTCGTACACCGCGCAGGCAACCGCTATCACTGGTCGGGCGAGGCGTTCCCAGCCAACAACGTGTCTCTGCGCAACATCGGCTGGGACAACTTCGTGATCGTGGACGTGGAAAGCAATCAATCGATCGCCGAGCTGGATTTTCGCGCCACGCACACCATGCTCCACGAGCAGGCCATCTATCAGCACGACGCCGAGCAGTACCAAGTGGAGCGCTTGGATTTCGACAATCACAAGGCGTTCGTGCGCAAGGTCGCGCCGGATTACTTCACCACCGCCCTCACCTACCGCACGGTGGCCGTGATCGAGGAGCGCACGGCACACGGACTCGGGCGCGCGCTGCTCGGTTTTGGCGACGTGAAGGTGGTGGAAAAGGTCACGGGCTACAAGAAGATCAAGTTCTTCACCCACGAAAACGCTGGCTATGGGGATGTGCACCTGCCGGAGATGCAAATGCACACCACCAGCTTCTGGCTGACCTTGCCCGAAGCGGTCCTCGCCACGCTGCCCCATCCCCGCGCTACCGTCATCGACGGGCTGCGCGGCATCGGTGGGGCGCTCGAGACCGTATCCACGCTGGCCATGATGTGTGACCCGCGTGACCTCGGGCAAACTCTGGGTGACGGGGGGCTCCCGGGCGCGGAGGGCACGCTCGCGGCACCAGGCCGGGATTTCCACGCGGGGCGTACGGGTGGCTTCGATCCGACGGTGTTCTTGTTCGATGCGCACCCGGGCGGTGTGGGCCTCGCAGAGCGCCTTTTCGAACGCGCAGCAGAGCTGCTCGACCAGGCTCGGCTGTTGATCGAGACTTGCCCGTGTCAGGGCGGCGGTTGCCCGGCCTGCGTGGGTCCGGCTGAAGACGGCGCGCGCAAGCGTGTCTCGCTTCAGATCCTCAACGCGCTCGAGCTCCGTCAGGCCACACCGCGGCCAGCCCAAGTCGGCTGAGTCCGGCCCGCCGCGCGAGATTTTTCGGGTCTCGCGCTATTGTTTCGGCGGCTTGCTCGAAGCCCTACCCCGGCTTAGCCTTCGAGCGGCGCCTTTGAACATGACGAGCGGCTTCGAATGAGAAACTGGGCGCGTCCCGTGGGTCTAGGCGCAGGCTTGTCGCTGCTGGCTGCGCTGTTCGCGCCGGGCTGCCTGTCGCGCGCGGATGCGCCTTTTACGCGTCTGTCGGAGCGCGATCCGGATGCCGCCGGTGGCTGGCTTTCGATCGGCAATGACGACGCGGGCGTCTCGGACGCCAGCGACGAGCTGCCCCCGACCGCACCGCACGCGGTTTTGGGGGTCAACCCCCCGCGGGGTTCGTTCGCGGGCGGCAACTTGGCGCTGATCACGGGCAACGGCTTTGGCGGCAACGCGCGCGTGTGGTTTGGCGACGTCGAGCTCGAGCGCTCGGCGATCGTGCCCATCGATCCGCAGCGCATTCAAGTCTCCGTGCCGCCCGGCCACACTGGCGCGGTCGATGTCCGCGTACAAAACGGCAGCGATGACTCGACCTCCGCGGTCTTGGTCGGGGGCTACAGCTACGACCAGTTTTATGCTGCGCCCAGCAGCGGGCCGACCTCCGGCGGCACGTTGATCACGCTCTACGGTGACGGCACGCGCTGGAACCAAGCTACTGAAGTCACGATCGATCAGCACCCGTGCGTGGTCAGCGAGGTCATCAGTAAGACCGAGCTGACTTGCACCACTCCGCCGGGGACCCCGGGCAGTAAGCCGATCCGCGTCTCGACCTCCGTGGATACCGACGTGCTCGACGCGTTCGTGTACAGCAACAGCGACAATGGCTTCAAAGGCGGCCTCAGCGGCGACACGCTGCGCGACGAGTTGCGCGTGTTGGTACTGAACGACATCACGGGCGAGGGTGTCCCTGCGGCAACCGTGATCATCGGCGACGACGTCGCGACCGCGGACATTTTGAAGACGGACGGAAGCGGCGTCGCGGTCGATTCGCAGCGCGGCCTCGGGCCGAAACGCACCGTCACGGTCGCGGGCAAGTGCTTCCAGCCACAGACCTTCGTCGATGTCGACGTCGCTCGCGTGACGGTGTTTTTGGCCCCGATCTTGAGTCCCGACTGCGGGCCGCCGAGCGGGGACCTGCCCGCCAGCGGTGGCTCCGGGGTGTACGGCGCGAGCGTCAGCGGGCAAATCGTCTGGCCCGCGAGCGCCGAGTTCAAGCGCGACGGCTGGTTACACGTGCCGGCGCCCAAGTCGGACGACGAACGACTGGTCGCCTACGTGCTGCGTCTGAGCGGTAGCCCGACCGATCGCTTCACGTTGCCTTCGGCGTCGGACGCCATCACCCCCAACAGTGGTGGCAACCGCGGCTACTATTTCAGCAGCTTCGGCTTGCCCGGCAACTTCACGCTGTACGCGCTGGCCGGGATCGAAAATCGCAAGCTCCAGCCGCCGACGTTCACTGCCTATCAAATGGGCCTGGTCCGTGGCGTGGTCGCGAAATCCGGTGAGACGAAGAACGATGTCTTCGTTCCCATCGACGTCGACCTCGATCACACGCTCACTCTGGATTTGAGCCCGCCGAACAGCACCGCGCGCGGGCCCGATCGCGTGCAGGCGAGCGCTTCCATTCAAGTGGGCAGTGAGGGCTTCGCGCCGCTGCCGAATGGCTTTCTTTCCCGCGATTTGCCGTTCTCCGATCCGCTCGCGTTCGTCGGTGTGCCGACGCTCGACAACAGCTTGCTCGGGACGAGCTACATCGTGACCGCCCGCGCGGTGACCGGGAACGCGGGCAGCAGTCCGCGCTCGGTGGTCGGTTTGGTCTCGGCCAGAGACACGAGCGAGCCAATTTCGCTCGACGAATTCGTGCAGGTGCCGCGGCTGACGACGCCCGCGCCGAACGCTGCTTGGGACGGCAAGGCGCTGGCTTCGACGCGCGCGCCCGGCGGCGCGGCCGTCGATCTCTTCGTGTACGAGATCGAGAGCGCGGGCGGGCTGATCGCCTGGAAGGTGATCGCACCCGGTTCCGCCGAGTCTTTCAGCTTGCCGGACTTGCAGGCCGTTGGGCCCGATCTCGGGCTGAGCTCGGGTCCGATCACCATCACCGTCAATGCCGCCCGCGTCGACAACTGCCCTCCACCAGCTCCTTCAGGGAAGCATTGCTTCGTGTACGGGGCACTCCGCTACCGCGATATCGAACAAAGAGGCTGGACGGCGTACGCGAGCGATGTCTTTTTCGCCAATTATTGAGGACAGAGCCCGGCGGCGATTTCGGGCGGCGAGCCTGGGCGTCGTCTGGTCTCTATTGCTGTCCGGCTGCGGTTACGACTCGGGCAGCCGCTGGCTCGCGCAAAAAGCGAGCGCGCCGACTTGCACGCTCGGAACACTGCGCTGCGCGCCGGAGCTCCAGCGCTGTGTGGACGGCGAGCAGGGCCCACACTGGACGCTCTCGGACGACTGCTCGAGTCGAGGGCTGATCTGCTCCAGCACCTTGGAAGCGTGCGTGGTGTGTGAACCCAACCAGCGCAGCTGCTCCGGTCAAACGGTCATGCAGTGCGACACGACGGGCGGCGAGCAAACCGCACTCGAGACCTGCGATCCAAGTGAGCGGCACGTCTGCCGCGAGGGCAGCTGCGTCAACCTGTGCAGCGAAGCCTCGAACAGACGCAGCAACGTCGGCTGCGAGTATTTCGCCGTCGACCTCGACAACGCGAAGATCGACGACACGTTGAACGCCGCGGCCCAGCAATTCGCGGTGGTCATCAGCAACCCCCAGACCGACGTCTCGACCGAAGTCACGATCGAACAAGACGACAGCGAGCCGGGTCAGAAAAACGCGCCCAAGTCGATCTTGACCGACACGATCCCACCCTTCAATTTGCGGATATTTCGGCTCGGCCCGCGCGAAGTCGACGGCTCCCCGGAAGGCGAGTTCAACACCGGCACGCACACCGCGCTCTCGCGCCACGCCTACCGCATCCGCTCCACATTTCCGGTCGTTGCGTATCAGTTCAACCCGCTCGAGAACGTGAACGTGTTCTCGAACGACGCCTCGCTCTTGAAACCGACCGAAGCGCTGACTCCAACGGGAAACGAGCTCGAGCCCGCCTACGTCGCGCTCGGTTGGCCACAGACGATCGCCAACTCACCGGATCCTGACACCAATTTCAGTCCGCAGAATCCGGTCAGCTTGCGCGCGTTCCTGACGTTGGTCGGGACCAGCAAAAACACGCACGTGCGAGTCGACAGCAACGCGCGCATCCTGCCCGGCAAGGGCATCCCAGCCACCCCCAAAGGTGGCACGCTCGACTTCGAGCTCTCCGCGTTCGACGTGTTGAATCTGGAAACCGACGATTTCAACGCTGATTTCAGCGGTTCGCTGATCAGCAGCGACGCTGCGCTGGTGGTCTTCAGCGGCAGTGAAGCGAGCGATGCGCCGTTCTTCGACACGCTCGCCGCGCGCAAGTGTTGCGCGGACCATCTGGAGGAGCAGCTCGACCCCATCCGCACCTCCGGGCAGCATTTCGTGGCCACGGTCTCGCCGAGCCGCACCGCGGCCTTGGCCAAGGCAGGCGCGCCCATCGGTGACGCCGAACAGCAGGAATATTTTCGGGTGATCGCCACCACCGAGGCCGGAGCGCGCGTCACGACCAGCCTGAGCGGCGAGTTTCAGTCCTTCCAGCTCGACGGGCGCGGCTCGTTCGTGACCATCGCCAGCGCCCATCACTTCACTCTCGAGAGTGATGAACCGGTGATGCTCAGCAGCGTTTCACCGAGCCAACAGGACGCCAACGTGCCGGGCGGCTTTCCGGGCGGCGATCCGAGCTTGATCATCGTCCCGCCCATCGAACAATTCCGTAGTTCTTACGTGTTCTTGACGCCGGACAAGTACGCCTTCGACTTCATTCGCATCATCGCCCCGCGCCAGGCGGCGGTGGTGCTGGATGGCCGAGCGGTCGACGAAATCGATGGTTGCACGGCGCACGACGCCGACGGCATCAGCGACGCGACGCGACGCCAGATGATCGGGCCTTCGCCTTTTTTGGTCTATGAGTGTCAGCTGAGCTTCCCGATCGTCGACCCGGACAAAGCCGCGCCGCGGAATTTGTCGCCCGGCGCACAAAACGACGGAGTGCACCGCGTGGAGTCGAACGCCAAGGTCGGCGTACTGGTCGACGGGTTCGACTCGTACGTGAGCTACGCGTACGCGGCCGGTACGGAGCTGGAATTCATCGTGGTGAAGTGACGGGCGTGCCCTCGGGGAGGCTCTGTATTCTACGGCTGAGCGGCCAGGGCTGGGCGAGCGGAATGCGCGCGTTCGGGCCGCTTTCGAGCAGGGCGCGCTCGCAATCAGCGAGCGACAACCGGCGCGGACCGAACACCGACGCGTCGGAGGCGTCCGAGTCCATCAGCGAGCTTGCCTGATCCACGCCGTAATCGTCCGGGTGGCCCGGTAAATCCAGCAGCACGTGACCGAGCTCGTGGGCCAGCGCGTATGAGCGCGGCCCGGCGCGGAGCGCAGCTCGGTCGATGATCACGGTGTTCTGGATCCCCGCCCCGTCCTCGTCGATGAATGATTCACCGATGCGACCGGATTGATCGAACGACGGGATGATGAAGACCTCGATCGTGCTCGGATCACCGTCGTCGAACGCTTTGATCAAGGCGCGCTCTTCGACCGTGCCCGCCGCCGCGTCATTTTCGACGAAATGCGACAAGCCGTTGCCCAAGTCGACTTCCCCCAAACACACCCCGAGCGTCGGGTCCGTGCTCAGCGCAGCGCCCGGCTCGGCCTCGACGGCAATGGCTCGCCCGGGTGATGCACCGAGCAATACGTCGCTCGCGCCCGAGGCGCCCGGTGCGATGCGCGGGTTGCGGCTGACTTTCGCGTTCACGCCCAGCTTGAAAAGCGCATCGCGCAGATGCTCGGCGACGATATTGGGCAGCTCCCCCGAGCGCGTGACGACCTTCACGCGCCGACCGCGTACGCGCAAGTTGATCTCGCCCCCGCTCGCGGGCAACCCCGAGTCACAGCCGATCGCGACTAGTTGGATGGGCGGTGGATCGACCACCTGAATGTCCGGGCCTGACGGGCCATGGAGATCGATCCCGCACTGTGCCCACAGCTTGCTCGCGACCTCGAGCTCCTTTCGAGCAATGCTCAGGGCGCTTTGGGTGTCGCTGCCGATCGAGGGCGCGCCGCCCGGCGTGATCCGCAACACGCGCACCCGCAACTTGACGCTCAACCGTGCGTTATTCGAAAATAGCTCGCTGTGTGGGGCTCCGACGAAAAAGCTCGTGCGCGGCTCCGCCCCGACCTCGACCGTCAATTGTCCGCCCAATTCAGCTTCGAGTGAGCGCTCGCGGGCGAGTGGGTAATCGCGATCGAGACGATCCGGAGTGAGCCGCACGGGGGGCGTCGCGAAGCAAAACGCGAAAGCGGCCGCGCTCGGCGGACAGCTCACCGGGCTGAGCTTCGGCTCCGCGAGCGTGTCGAGCAACCGGCCGTTCGCGCGCCAGGTAGTCACTCGGACCTTCGGCGGCGCGCTCTGTTCAGCGGCGAACACGAGCCGAATGGCTTCGCTATCGCCGGCGCCCGATTCTGCACCGGGGGAATCACGGCTGAGCGCGACGTGATCCTGCCCAGGGTTCAACCACTGCCCGCTCGCGAGCTGCACGAAGGCGCGAACCGGTGCGGGCTCGCCGCGCGCGAGCTGAGCTCCGGACACGATGAGCAGCGCGCTGGCTGCCGCCCAACCGCGCCCGCTCATTCGCTCCACCCGAATTGGATGCGGCGCACGCTCGGCTCCGTCGTGACCTCGGACAAGTTCTTGGCGTGCGCGGCTTGAATCAGCGCGCCCCACGCTACGGAGGCCAAGTGCCTGGAAGTGATCAGCGTCTTGGCGCGCTCGATCGCCCACTCGCGATCTCCGGTATCGAACAACGCGGCGACGGCGAGCCCGCGCAGAGCTTCGCGGCGCGCGCTGGTCGCAGCCACGCGGAGCAGGTCACGCGGGCGCGGATCGCCATAATCGCGCACCAAATGTAGGGCCGCGCGTACCCCGGATTCGTCGTTCAGCGGGCCTTTGGCCAGGCCTTCCAGCATTGCGCGCGCAGCGGGCGCCTTTTGCCGAGCCAAGCGAAACAGGAACGTCGTGTCACGATCCGCGCTCGGCCGGTCGCTGAGGCGCGCGACCAGCTCGACCGTGGGCCGGATTGCCGGTGGCGGGGAAGCAAAAGACAGCGCCCAAACCACCATCGACCACGCAGCGCGTGAGCTCAGCGGGCCTTGGTTCGCGCGCGTGGACGCGTCCGCCAGCGGCCCGCCATCCCCCGCCCGCGCGGCGATTTCACCGAGCACGAGCCAGCGCCCGAGGTGGCGTTCAGCCTCACGCAGCACCGAAAGCGCGGGCCCGATCACCGGCGGAAGCGGCTTTGCCCAGGTCAGCGGCACGAACAGCTCCAGGCACAGCGCGATACGGTGGCTCTCTTTGATTTTGGGGGCCAGCGCGGTCACGTGCTCACCACCGGACTCACCGCGAGCGATGCGCGCGACTTCGCCGGCAAACGCAACGTGCGCGTGACGACTGCGCGCCACTCTGGCCAGGGCTTCCGAGAGCCCGGGATCAGTCGTGCGACACGCCGCCGACAACGTGCAGAGACCGCCCGATTCGTCCGACTCCAGCGCCTTCTTGAAGCTCGGTGTGCCACGGCGATCCAGGGCCTCACCGATCACGCGCACGCTGGTTGCGTACAGCGGCCGCTCGAAGGAACCGCGCTTCACCAGCAGCTCGAACGCGTCCAAAAGGCCGTCGCTCAGCTGAGCCGAGTGCGCCCCGAGCGCGCGCAGCACCCCCGCCAGGCGCGCTTCCTGTGCCGGCCTTCGGCGCAGCGCTGCACGCAGCTCGGCGCAAAGGCGCACCACGACCTGCTCGTCGATCACGTCCGCGCGCTCCGCTCGAATCACCATGAGCCGAGTCGCCGACGATAACATCCTTTTCGCCCGCGCTGATTTCGACTTGTAGTACGCTCTGTCAGAGCTGGAATCACCTTCGCGCAGAAATTCGCAAACACCCATGCGGAATGTCGCTCCCACACGCGGCCTCGGTTCGAGCGCGCACTGCACTTTTCTCGCGTGCCTCGCGCGCCTCGCGCGCCT
>DASSMT010000159.1:0-21529 GCA_035688655.1 Polyangiaceae bacterium
CTGCCCGAGCATTGCCCGGCTGACCCCGGAAGCTTTGGCCATGCGCTCCAACGACAAACCACGTTTGACTCGCAAACGACGCAGGTTGGCGCCGACGATGGGCGTCAGATCGGCGTGGGTCTCGGCTGATTCGTCTGGTACGGGGGCTTCTGGGACGGGCACCACGCTCGGTCCCGAAGCGGGCGGTTCGGAGCGTCGCACAGCAGCCTTCGCTGCGCTCCGTCGCGGGGGGCGGGTATCGCCCGGACTACCAAAGCCCATCCTTGAAAACGCCACTCCTCCCGAGGCCGATCAACGACCCCGGGCTTTGCTTGACCAGTAGCGGTACGTCTACTATATTGGATTCCACGCTGCAAAGGAAAACGCGTCGCCATCGAAGCATTTAATCTATCGAGTGAGTAGGCATAAGTGAGAGTTACGCGCTAACCAGCTAAATTAATTGGAGTTTATCATGGGTTTACACATCGGCAGCATCGCTCCTGATTTCAATCAAGAATCGACCGAGGGGCCGGTTTCCTTTCACCAGTGGCTGGGCAACAGCTGGGGGATCTTGTTTTCGCATCCCAAGGATTTCACCCCGGTATGCACCACCGAGCTCGGCCGCGCTTCGAAGCTGAAGGCGGAATTCGCCAAGCGAGGTGTCAAGCTGATCGCCGTCAGCGTGGACGACGTGGCCTCGCATCACAAGTGGGCCGGCGACATCGAAGCCACCCAGGGCGCGGCACTCAACTTCCCAATTTTGGGTGACGCGGATCGCAAAGTCGCCAAGCTCTACGACATGATTCACCCGGAGGCGAACGACACGCTCACGGTTCGCTCGGTATTTGTCATCGATCCGAACAAAAAGATCCGCACCATCATCACCTATCCGGCCAGCACCGGTCGTAACTTTTCGGAGATCCTGCGCGTGATCGATTCGTTGCAGCTCACCGATAGTCACAAAGTGGCGACTCCCGCGGATTGGCAAGACGGCGATGACGTCGTGATCGTCCCCGCGTTGCAGGATCCGAAGGAGCTCGCAGAGCGTTTCCCGAAGGGCTTCAACGCCGTACGGCCGTACTTGCGTGTGACACCCCAACCCAACAAATAACTGTCCACTTAGCTAGTCCCGGAGGGTGCAGGACGAGCGCCCAGCGCCGTCGCCACCCTCTGGAGTTGTTAACCGCGAGCCGCATTACCTGCTCAGGTGAGCAGCTATTGTGGCGAACGTCACTGGTCTAATAGTCAGTGTACGGTTGATTTGTCTGCTATCGAAGACTTGGAGCTCGCTCGCAAATAATGATGTGAAATCAGCTTATTAGCGCTAATTCACGGCCTCGGCTGGTACCCGTCGTTGCGTTTCCCGCACACATCGCGCTTGACGCAGTCGGCGCCATAAGTATATCAAGTCGATAGGTTAAATACTGTGACGGGTAATTCAGTTTAGTGGACGCGCAGAGCAGCAGTTCCCATGGAGCCACCATGCACATCGGTATCGTCGGCGGTCTCGATCGCAACGAGGGATTTTACGAAGACCTCGCGCAGCGTGCCGGTCACCACTTCGAGCACCACAATGGGCACCTTGCCGGTCGCGGCGCCGCATCACTGGGCACGCTCGTGGAGCGTTGCGACGTGGTGATCGTCGTGACCGACGTGAATAGCCATGCGGCCGTTTGGCGCGTGCGCCGCCTCGCCAGGCAGCGTGGCAACCGCGTGATCTTGATGAGCCGCTGCGGGCCGTCGAAGTTCACCGCACTGCTCGACGAGCTGAGTACCGGTGCAAAGCCCTCGTCCGTACCCCTTCGAGCGGTTCGCTGACTCACGCGAATACGCGACGTAGACACTCGAAAACACGCAACGAAAACATACCGAACAGAGGAAACCGAGCATGGCTTTGAACACTAGAATTGGCCCCACGGCGGTCGCTGCCGCATTGGGCCTGGCAGCGCTCGCGAGCACGGGGGCCGCGCAAGCAGTGACCTGTTCCTCCGTGATCAGCTCCAAGAACCTGACCCACGTCATTTACGGCTCGGGCGGCAGCGCGATCACGGCCACGCTGGCGAAAGTCGCTTACGTGCTCAGCAAGGCGAATCCACCGATCACCGTCTTCTACCAGGACGCGGGCGGCGCGCAGGTTGGCTACACCTCTTTCAAGAACGGCACGGGCGGGACCACCGCGCGCCCCTTCAAGTACTTCCTCAACGAGGCTGACGTCACCGGCACCGCACCGACCTGCACCGCGGATGACGCGACCAACGGTGGCCCCGTCGATTTTGCGACGACCGGCGGCACGCTCGCGTTGTTCGGTGAGACGCTGCCCTCGGACGTTGGCGTTTTCATCGGCCCGACCCAAGGCGTGAACGTGATCGTGCCGAAGGACTCGACCGAGACCTCGATCAGCACCGAGGCGCTCTACACCGTGTACGGCTTCGGTCCCGCCGCGGTCTTGACCGATGCGACGAACCCGATCCCGTGGACGAAGAAGGAATACATCATTCAGCGCGCGAGCACGTCGTTCGTGCAGCAACTCCTGCGTGGCGCCATTCAAAGCTTGGGTGGCAACGCCAGCAACTTTCCGCCGGATTTCGCGGCGGCCGCCACCCCGACGACCGCGCACTCCTCGAGCGGCAAGGACGACAACCAAGGCACGGTGGACTCGCTGGTGTGGGCGGCAGGACAAGGGCACGCTCAAGACGCGATCGGCTTCACCTCTGGTCCAACTGCCGACAAGAACCGCGCGGCAGTGCACACGCTCGCTTATCAACACGCCGGGCAGAGCGCGGGCTATTGGCCCGATTCGACACCGGATTCGTTCGACAAACGCAACATCCGCAACGGTCAGTATTACCTGTGGGATACGAATCAGTTCTTCGCCAAGATCACGGGCTCGAACGCGAAGGCGAAGTTGAGCCAGATCGTCAACGAGGACGTGCGTAACTTCATCGGTTATTTCAGCGGCGAGACCTTTCATCCCGACGGTACGGACGTGAATCGCGCCGTGGCCGAGACCGGCAGCATTCCACTTTGCGCCATGTCGGTGAAGCGGGAGACTGATTTCACCGGCTTGAGCTGCTACGCGCCGGAGACGCCGTGCGGCTGCTTCTTCGAGGCGATTGCGACGGGCACGGCGACTTGTGAAGCGTGCACCAAGGACTCCGAGTGCAACGGTTCGGCGCCCAAGTGCCACTTTGGATTTTGCGAGGCTTACTGATGAACTCCACGACTTACCGATCCATGAATCGCGCACGCCTGACGAGTACCTTATTGGTGGCTCTGGGCGTCGTGCTGGGCTCGCTCGCCGCCTGCTCTTCGGACGGTGGAAATGCCAAGCCCAGTACTCCTCCGGTAGTCACCACGGGTGGCGGCGGTCACGGCGGTGGCTCCGGCGTCGGTGACGCGGGTGAGTCCTCTGTCGGAGGCAGCAACACCCCTGGCGGTGGCTCCGGCAACAAGGCGGGCGGCGCCAATGGTGGCTCTGGTCACGTGGAAGAAGCGGGCGCGGGTGGCGAAGCGGGCGAAGCCGGTGCAGGTCCGATCTCTCCGTCCTGCCCGGATACGGATCTGGGCTTCTTGAATCAGCCCACGAAGTCGCAGAAGGCTCCGTTCGACAACGGTAAGCGGCTCGGCGCGGCAGCAGCGCTGCCACCGTTGCCCTGAGCATCGGACCGAGGGGGCAAGGCTCGGATTGCCCCCGTCGTCTCGCTTTTTTGCCTCGATTCACTGCGCGCTTTTTCAAACCTTCCCTCCAGCCATGTCTTCAAAGCCCGCCTGTCCCCGCTCGCTGTTCGAGCCGCGCGCGCGCGCTTTTTTTGCCTTGGGATTCGCTAGTGCTCAAGTCCATTCGCTTTCTCTCGCTCACGGCGTTCACCGCGCTCGCGTGGTCGTCACCGGCCCTCGCGCAAAGCGCGCCACCCACCGTCGCTTCCGACGACGACGACCTGGAAGTTCCCTCGAACCCCACTGTACCGGGGGCAGCGGCGCCGAAACCGTTGCCCGAAAGCAAGCCCGAGTCGAAGCCCGTGCCGGCGCCTGAAAGGACCAAGGCTGCCGCGAACGCGGACGACTCTGCTTTGCAGCATGAGCTCGCTGAGCTGCGCGCGCGCGTCGAAGCGATGGAGCACCAGCGCGCCAGCGCGCCTACCGGCGCCAAGCCCGAGCCAGCGCGGGCGACGGCCGAGCCGGACAGCAAGGGCAGCGCCTACCTGGAGAAGAACGCGACGTCGCGGCCCGTGCCCACGGGCCTCCGCATCGGCGGCTATCTGCAAACGCAGTTCGAATCCAACCAGATTTCCGTCGATCAACTACAACAGGGCGGCGCGCCCATCAACCAAGACCGCTTCACGCTCCGGCGTGGCCGCTTGCGCCTCGATCACGGCTGGGAATACGCGAATGCCACGCTCGAGCTCGACGCCAATACCACGCGCGGAATGAGCGTCGGAATTCGGCGCGCCGAGGGGTCGGTGCTGTACCGCGGCAACAACGGCAACGACCTTCCGCCGTTGATCATGCTCACGCTGGGCGTGACCGATCTGCCCTTTGGCTTCGAGTTGCTCGAATCGTCGCGCGTGCGCCCGTTCATGGAGCGTTCGCTCGGCTCATCCGCGCTGTTTCCGACGGAGATGGACGTCGGTCTCAAGCTGTCCGGCGCCGTTTCCTTCGTTCGCTATGCGTTCGCGGTGACCAACGGCGAGCCGGTCGATACGCTCAACAAGTTTCCCCGCGATCCAAACGCAGCCAAAGACTTTTCGGGGCGCGTCGGGGTGGAAACTCAGCCGCTGAAGGCACTGTCGCTCGCGGGTGGGACTTCTTTCTACCAGGGCACCGGCTTTCACGCCGGCACGGACGCCACCAAGCCCTCGTTCACTTGGCTCGACATCAATGAAGATCGCGCGATTCAGCCCAATGAGCTGCAACCGGTGGCGGGCGCCGCCGCGCAGCCGTCGACGAACTTCGATCGCTGGGCCTACGGCTTGGATCTCGAGCTCACTTTGCGCACGAAGCTCGGCGCGACGCGCCTGGTTGCCGAAGGGTTCTTGGCTTCGAATTTGGACCGCGCGTACCTGATCGCCGATCCGACCATCGGCCAGAACGACGTCCGGGAGGCGGGCGGTTACGTCGCTCTGGTTCAAGACGTCACGACTTTTGCCCAAGTGGGCTTCCGCGCTTCGTATTACGACCCGAACTCGGACTTTTTCGACAATTTGCGCGGCAGGCAAGTGCCGACTTCTCTGTCGGTCACGACGCTCTCGCCGCTGGTTGCGCTGCGCTGGAAGGAAACGGCGCGGCTCTCGTTCCAGTATGATTTCGTGCGAGATTCCTTGGCCAAGGACGCGAGCGGCGTGCCGACCGACGCCAAGAACAATCAGCTCACCTTGCGCCTGCAGGTGGAGCTATGAGGCGCGCATTTTGCTCGCTGGCGCTCATTGCCTGCGCACTCGGCTGCTCGAGCGAATCGCTCACCGCCGGCGTCACCGAGCCGCTGCGCGTGACCTACGGCAATGGCCAGAACGCGCAGTTCCTCAGCGGCGAGCTGCCCGGAACTCCTCCGCTCACGGACGAAGAGATCTTGAACGGTGTGATGCCAAAGAAGCCCGCGGCTTCACTGAACGTGAGTCTGGGGACGGTGCGTCAGGCAGAGACCGGGTTCGTCGCCAGCGGTACGACCACGAGTGAGGCAGTGGCCATCGGCATTCGCTTGCTGGACTTGGGGACGGGTTACTGGGTGTTCCCGGTCACTGGGCTCGATCCGACCATGCCCGGCACCTACAATTGGAACGCGACCAGCGATTTCGGCGGCAATATCGAGCCTGGAAAGCACCCGCTCGGAGTCGTCGCCATCGACGCGGCTGGGCACGCGGGTACGCAGGCCGAGACTCCGCTGTGCGTGCTGTCGGACATCCCAGACAATTCGAGCGCTTGCTCGGCCAGCGCGAAACCGCCGTTCACCGTGCTCAGCTTGAACTGGGATACGCCCGTCGACCTGGATCTTCGGGTCATCACCCCGCAGGGTAAAGTCGTCGATCCGAAGCATCCGAGCACGGCCTTGCCCGTCGACGGCAAGGTCGATCCCAGCGCGCCGCACACCGGCGTGTTCGACACCGATGCCGAGCGCAACTGCGTTCACACCGGTTACCGGCGCGAGAATCTGGTTTGGCAGGACACACCGCTGCCGGGCACCTACCTCGTCTACGCGAGTTTGTTCGATGCCTGCGGCCAAGCTTCAGTCAGATTCAATCTGTCGTTGAATCGCCCCGCACCCGCCGGCGATGGCGGCACGCATCAACTCGAGAGCACGTATTCACAAGCAGGTGAACTGCTGGCCGTCGACGCCGATGCGGGCGTCAAGCTCGGCCTGTTCGTGACCGAATTTTCCGTGCAGTGAGAATGCACGCAACAAAGGCAAAGCCATGATCGTCGAACGTTTATTGAAGGTCGCCCTGCTCGGTTCGAGTTGGGTCTTGTATTTGCTGCTGCTCCTGTCGGTCGTTTCGTTCTCTGCGATGTTCGAGCGCTATCTGTTCTTCCGGCGTCATCGCGTCGATTTCGAAGCGCTGCGCAAGAACGTGCGTAAATTCCTGCAGGACAACGACTTGGCGGGTTTGGACAAGCTCTTGAGCGGCAGCAACGCGATCGAAGCGCGCGTGGCGCTCGAGGGGCTGCGCTGGGCTCAGGGCGGCGCGGGCGCGGTCACGGATGCGGTAGAGTCGGAGCTTGCGCGCGTGAAGACCGAGCTCGAGCGCGGCATGAATTTGCTGGGCACGCTCGGCAACAACGCGCCCTTCGTGGGCCTGCTCGGCACGGTGCTGGGCGTGATCATCTCGTTCCACGCGCTCGGTGACGCGGGCCAAAACACGCAAGCCATGGGCGGCGTGATGAGCGGTATTTCCGAGGCGTTGGTCGCGACGGGCGTCGGCTTGTTCGTGGCGCTGCCCGCGGTGGTCGCTTACAACGCGATCCAGAAGCGCATCGGCGAGATCGAGTCGCAGAGCATGTCTTTGACCAAGCTTCTGACCGCCTACGTACGCACGGCCGATCGCGCGCAGGGCATCGACCTCGCAGTGGACGCCGAGGAAGCGCGCGAGGAGCTCAGCGACGCCGAGGAAGAACGGAGCAGCGCCGCAATCAAGCTCGCCGGAGCGACGGAGTAAGCTCATGGCTGGCGTTACTCAGGGCCGCTCGGGCCGTGGTGGCATCGTCGGCATCAACGTCACACCGATGGTGGACGTGGTGCTCGTGCTCTTGATCATCATGATGGTGTCCGCGACCTATATCGTGTCGCAGAGCCTGAAGGTGGAGTTGCCGAAGACCGCATCTTCCGACGAAACCGTGTCGAAGACTTACGTCGTGACCGTGACCAAAGAGGGCAACTACTACTACAACGACAAGCCGATCACCCGTGATGGGCTGGCCAAGGAGTTTAGAGGAGCCCTGGCTGCCAGCAAGGACGTGAACCTCGTGATCACCGCGGACGAAGACGCGCATCACGGCAAGGTGGTCGGCGTGATCGATCTGGCCAAGGTCGAAGGCATCACCAAGTTCGCGATCAACGTCGAGAAGAAATAGCCGTGGCACGTCGATCTGGACTTTTGGTTCTCAGCCTCGTTGTACACGGCGCATTGGGCGCCGGCGTGGCCAGCATCGAGATCAAGAAATCTCGCGCTGCGACCGCTATTTCTTACGCCGAAGCGCAGAAGAAGAAGAAGCCTCCAGAACCCACCAAGGTCGATCCGACCCCGCCCGAAAAAGCTCCACCTCGCGCGCTCGCTCACCGGGCAGCCCCGCCCAAAGCCGAACCTGAAGCCGCGCCGCCGCCCAAAGCTGCCGACACTCCGGCCGCGTTCGACGGGTTGCCCGACTTTGGAGTCTCGCTCACGGGCGGCGTGAACGGCACGGGCATCGCTCTGCCCGTCGGTGGCGGTGGGCCGCCCCGTGAACGGAGCGTCGAGAAGGTCGTGCGCAAAGCGGCGGCGCCGCTGGCTGCTGCGCTGCCGAGCGACGGCTGTGACGAGCCTCCCGCCAAACCCAAGCCCATCTCGGTGCCACAACCCGGCTACACCGACGACGCGCAGGCTGCGGCCATCGAAGGCAAAGTGCGGGTTCAGCTCACGGTCGACGAAACCGGCAAAGTGGTCGACGTGAAATTGATCGCAGGGCTCGGACACGGACTCGACGAAGCCGCGCTTGCTGCGGCGCGCCGTGCGACGTTCGAGCCCGCGCTGCGCTGCGGGAAACCGACTCAGGCCACCTTCACCATCTCGATGCGTTTCAAACTCCCGACCTGAGCTCGACTCGCGGTTCTCACTCGCTGCTCGTCTTCTTTTGGATATCCCGTTGCGACGCTTTGCTCTCATCTCTTGTTTGGCTCTCGCCGCGTTGGGCTTCGTCCGACCCGGCCTCGCGCAGACTGCTCCACAATCCGGCGAAGATCGGCCGCGTTTGACACGCCCGCCCAAGCTCTCGAAGTTCGTGGAGGCGCCCTATCCGGAGCAGGAGAAGGCCTCTGGGCGCTCGGCTTCGGTCGTGGTCCAAATCGCGATTTCCGCGACGGGCACGGTCGACGCGGTGAAGGTGATCGAATCGGCGGGGCCGGCGTTCGATGCCGCTGCGGTGGCCGCGATTCAGCAATTTTTATTCGAGCCGGCGGAGGTCAACAATCGACCGGCGCCGATCCGCATCAATTATCGCTACGATTTCGTGCTCAAGGAAGAGGCTCCGACGACCGCTCAGTTCGCAGGCCTGGTCAAGAATCATCAGACTGGTGAGGCGCTCTCGGGGGTGAGCATCACGCTCGATACCGGGGTCACGGTGCTCACCGACGAAGCGGGACGGTTTGCGCTCGACAGCGTCGAGCCAGGCAAGCACCGCGTGACCCTGTCGCGAAGCGACTTGAAGGCGCTGCAAAGCGAAGAAGCCTTCGAGGTCGGCAAGAAGGTGGAGGTCACGTACGAGGTCGAGTTCAACACCCCGGAAAAAGACGGCGAAGCAGATAGCGATGATCTCGAGATCGTGATCATTGCCCCGACGCTCACGAAGCAAGTGGTTTCGACCAAGGTCGAAGCCGACCAGGCGCGTCGCGTCGCGGGTACCTCCGGCGACGTGCTGAAGATCGTCGAGAATTTGCCGGGCGTGGCGCGTGCCACTGCGGGTTCGGGCGCGGTCGTGGTGTGGGGCGCTGCGCCCGAAGACACGCGCGTGTACGTGGACGGGATGCGCGTACCGCTGCTCTATCACTTCGGCGGTTTTCGCTCGGTGATTCACTCGGATTTCGTGCGCTCGGTCGAGCTCATCCCCGGCGGCTACGGCGCGCAGTACGGTCGTGGTCTAGGCGGCTTGGTCAAGGTCGACACGCGCGATCCTGCTAGCGATCGCCTGCATGGCAGCGCCGCGGTCGACTTGATCGATGCGTCCTTGGCGGCGACCAGCCCGATCGCCAAGAATGTCTCTGCCGCGATCGCCGCACGGCGCAGTCACTTGGATGCAGTGCTGAGCGAGCTCACTTCCAAGGATACCTCCGCGTTCTTTCCGATCCCGAAGTACTACGACGGCCAAGCGCGCGTGCGCTACCAGCCGCACAAGCACACCTTCGTCGAGCTCGGCGGGATGATCTCTTCCGATGACGTCTCACGCACCGTCGGCAACGCGGATCCAGCCTATCGCAAGGAAGAGAACAAGCACTTGAGTTTTCAGCGCGTGTATCTGCGCTACGAAACCGAAACCGCGGACGGCGGCAAAGTGAGCGCCATGCCCTGGCTCGGCTGGGACCGCTCGACTTTGACTGGGCGTTTCGGTGGCACGCCGACGGTGCTGGAAATCGACACTCGAGACTACGGCCTTCGCGCCAGCTATCGCGGTCGTGTGGCGCCATTTCTGACCGCCGAAGTCGGCTTGGATTTGGAGGCCACGCTGAACTCCGCGCGGCGCGTGGGCTCGGTCACCGCTCCGCCCCGCGAAGGCGATTCGCGCGCGTTCGGTCAACCGCCGTCGGATCAGGTCAACCTGGACACGTGGGAGACCGCGGAGGGCAGCGCCGCGCCCTACGTCGAAGGCGATTTTTCGCTGTTCAAGGACAAGCTGCACATCGTACCCGGGTTGCGGCTCGAACCGCAGTTCACGAGTGTGAGCAAGCGCGTTCCCACCGAAGGAGTGTATGCGCCGCAAGGGGTGTTCACCGCGGATACGGCGCTCGAACCGCGCTTGGCGGTGCATTACGCGCTGTCGTCGCGTGTCAAATTCAAGGCGGCCGTCGGCCAGTATCGCCAGGCCGCGCAGCCCGCAGATCTGTCGGCTTCGTTCGGTAATCCCACGCTGCAATCGGCCAAGGCAACGCACGTTTTGTGCGGTGGTGCGTTCGATCTCACGAGCAAGATCAGCCTCGAAACCACGGTTTTTCACAGTAGCTCCGATGCTCTCGCCGTGCGCAACCCGTCGAGCTCACCGCTGATCGCACAGGCGCTGGTGAACGGCGGCGAAGGGCGCTCGTACGGCGCGCAATTTTTACTTCGCCACGAGCTGAGCAAGGGCTTCTTCGGCTGGGTGGCGTACACCATGTTGCGTAGCGAGCGAAAAGACGCCGGAACCGACTACTATCGCCTGTTCGACTACGACCAGACGCACGTGCTGACCGCGCTCGCCTCGTATGATCTGGGCAAAGGCTTCGACATCGGCGTGCGCGGTCGCTACGCCAGCGGCTACCCGCGCACGCCGGTCGTAGGCTCGTATTTCGATTCACGCACTGCGACTTACCAACCCATCTTGGGCGACAAGAACTCGATCCGCATTCCGGCATTCTTCGAGCTCGACGTGCGGGTCGCCAAGCGCATCAAACTGCAGAGCAGCTCGCTCGAAATTTATCTCGACGTGCAAAACGTATCCAATCGCAAGAACCCAGAAGAAATTGCCTACAACGCCGACTATACCGAGCGGCGCTACATCGAGGGCTTGCCCATCTTGCCGGTGCTGGGGGTCAAATGGGAATTCTGAGCATGCGCAAGGCCCTGGCACTTTCGCCCGCGGTGTTGCTCTCGGTGGGTTGCGTGCCGACCTTCGACGACAACTTGCCGTTGATAGACAAGCCGACGGTGCTCGCCATTTCGGCCGAGCCCGCGGAGGCCGCGCCGGGCAAAGAGGTGCAGCTCAGCGCCTTGGTGGGCAGCCCGGACGACAGCGGCGCGACGCCCGAGCTCAGCTGGGGTCTGTGCATCGCGCGCAAGCCGCTCACCGAGCTCGGGCCCGTGAATCCGGTATGCATTCGCGCGCCGAGCAAGGGACAAACGGACCTGATCGACTTGGGCTCCGGGCCTTCCGTGCGCGCGACGTTGCCCATGGACGCGTGTCGTTTGTTTGGACCGAGCTTGCCCGAGCCGATGAACGGGCAGCCCGCGGGGCGCCCGGTCGATCCCGATCCTACCGGGGGCTACTATCAGCCGATCAGCGTGACTCTGCTCGGTCCGGAGGTGACCAGCATGGGCTCGGTGCGGATCTTCTGCCCGCCTTCCGGCTTGGATCAGGAGCAAGGCGTTGCCTTCAACGCGAGCTACCGCAATAACCAGAGCCCGAGTATCGATTTGCTCTCCGCTCGCATCGATTCCGGCGAAACCTCGCCGATCCCAGATCAACCTGAAGCGCTCGCGGTGGCGCCCAATCAAGTGCTGCAGCTGGAAGCCGCGTGGCATACCTGCCCGCATTCCTCCGTGTGCGGGGATGGTGTGTGCGGAGCAGGGGAGGACAAGAGCAACTGCGCCGATGATTGCATGACGCCCAAGGGCTGCACCGGCGCGGAGGACTACGCCTGGTTCAACCCTGATGCGCGCACGGTCGAGACACGCCATGAATCGATGCGCGTGTCGTGGTTTGCGACCGGAGGCCATTTCGAGGATGCCGTGACTGGGCGCGACGAAGGCGAGTTCGACGAAACCACGACCACCGACGTCTGGACCGCGCCCAGCACGCCGGGCCTCGTCCGGGCCTGGGCAGTGATCCGCGACTCGCGCGGCGGTCAATCCTCTCGCAGTTTCCTGCTGAACGTGCGCTGACGCGCCGCGCGAAATGTCTCTCCCAAGAGACATTTGTCTTGAAGGCGGGGCGGCGACCGGCATAGATCGATGGCCATGCGCCTAACATTCGCTCTTCCCGCTTTCCTCCTGCTCAGCGCTTTGCCGCTCAGCGCCCGCGCTGACGCGGTGACCGACTGGAACAAGAACACCATCGACGAGATTCGCAAGCTCGGGCTCGGTCCCAACCCGGCCACGCGCACTCTGGCGATCGCGCACATTGCTGCCTACGAGGCGGTGAACGCGGTCACCAAGACCCACGAGCCGTATCACGCCGCGCTCACTCCGACCCTGCCCGTGTCACAACCGGCAGCGGTGGCGAGCGCAGTGTACTGGGCGCTCGTACTGCAGTTCCCGAACGAGAAGCCCACTCTCGATACGCTCTTCTCGCAGAGCTTGGCAGAGATCCCGGAGGGCGCAGCCAAGCAGCACGGCCTCGATCTCGGCAAGGCGGCAGCCGTGGACATCTTCACGCTGCGCATCGGCGATGGCGCGAGCGCGACTGCGAGCTATCCCGGCAGCACCGATCCCGGCAAGTGGCGGCCGACTCCGCGCGCGGATTTGTCGACGCCGCTGGCTGCAGCAGAACCCTGGTGGCGCAACGTCAAGCCGTTTGCCTTGACTTCACCCGATCAACTGCGACCCGCGGCGCCCCCGGCGATCGCCAGCCCGGAGTTTGCGACCGCGTACCTGGAGACCAAATCGCTGGGAAAGAGCGACAGCGCGGCGCGCGCCGCCGAGCAGACTCAGATCGCAAACTTCTGGAAGCAACCGACGCACGTGCCGTTCAACGCCATCGCGCGCTCGGTTTCGAAGGCCAAGGAGCTTTCACTCGCAGACAACGCGCGCTTGTTCGCCTTGCTCAACATCACCTTGGCCGATACGCGCATCGCCGTTTGGGACGCCAAATACCAGTATGGATATTGGCGGCCAATCACGGCCATCAACACCGACGCGGACTACGGCAATGCGGCGGCCGTGCCGGACACGACCTGGGTGCCTTTGCTCGAGACGCCGAATCATCCGGAATATCCCAGCGGTCACAGCACTACTGGCGGCGGCGGTGGGCACTTGCTCGCGACCTTCTTCGGCACCGACGAGGTCTCGTTCGCGGTTGGCTCAGACACGCTGGCTGGCGTCACCCGCGGCTTCGAGAAGTTCAGCGCTGCCGAGCAAGAGAACGCAGACAGCCGCATCTACGGCGGCATTCACTATCGCTTCAGCAACGACACGGGCATCGCGCTCGGGCATCAAATCGCCGACATCGTGGCGCAGAACTATTTGAGGCCCCTCGACCCGAGTCCCACGGGTGAAGGTGGCGCAGGCGGCGAGGGCGCCGTGGCAGGCGGCGGCTCGGGCGGTACGAGCACGGGCGACAACGGTGGTAACGGCGAGATTGCAGGTCCCGATCGAGAAGGCGGCGCTGCCGGCGAAGCGGGCGCTGCGCCGACTACCGGCGGGAAAGGAGGGAGCGGAGGCGCCGGCTCCGGCGGCGGGGCTGGCTCGACAGCTAAACCAAACCCGCCTCCGAATGACGAGGTGCTGGATGCATGCTCAGTCGCTCAGCCCGGCCGAGCGTCGAGCGCGTTTGGCTTGGTGCTGCTGCTCGGCGCAGCGGGCGTTGCGTGGCGTCGTCGCCGTCGCCAGCGACCCTGAGCTCGGGCAGGAAGGGAGCACGCAGCGCGCGCGTGCTCCCCGCGCTTCCGTTCAGCTCTCGCGCGCGTAGCGGATCACGTTGAAACAGCGGGTTTCGTGACTCGCGCGGTTCTCGTACACGTGCGGGACGTCTGCTTTGAAGAAGATGGTGTCACCGGGCAAAAGCTCGTATTCCGCGTCTTGCACCTGCAAGCGCAGGGCGCCGGTCAGCACGACCAGGGTCTCCATCGTCCCACGGCCGTGTGGTTCACTGCGGTGGACGGCCTTGGGCAAGAAGCGAAGCTCGTAGATCTCCAGGTCGGGCGACGATCCGCCCGGTGAGAGCAGGCGGCTCTCCATGCGACCATCCCCGCTCTTGAGCGGCGGCGTATCGCCCGCGCGTAGCACCTTGGCACCGCTCTCTTCCGAAGTGCCGAGCAGCTCGTGGAAAGGCACATCCAGGCCGACCGCCACCTTCCACAATACCGAGAGCGTGGGATTCGTGCGCGTTCCCTCGATCTGCGAGAGCGCGGCGCGGCTCACGCCGCTCTTGGCGGCCAAGTCGTCGAGCGACAGGCCTCGGGCTTTGCGGAAGCGCTTCAGGCCCTCGGCGACACGTCGAGCGACCTCGGCGGCTCCCAGCTCATCTCCTGATCCGGAGGCAACCCGGGGGCGGGCTCGGGGTTCGGGTTCTACCTTCTTACGGGCTTTTGCAGCTGCCATGGATCGCCCTTGTAGCCGCATTGGGCCAGCGGCCGCCAGTTCCCTTCGCTTTTCCGCGAGACAGCCATGCCTTCGTTGCTTGACAGGTCCACCGCCCGAGATTAGGAACAATCCCTATCGCGTTAGTAGACTTATGGTGACCCGCAAGACCGTCTACGCGCTTCGCGCGCTGTCGCAGCTGGCCAATGTTGGCCCGGGTCAGCCGCTATTGGCTGCGGAAATCGCGGCAAATGAGGGCATTCCCCGGCGCTTTTTGGATACCATCCTACGTCAGCTCACACGCAGCGGGTTACTCACGAGTAGTCGAGGCCCGCACGGGGGTTATTCGCTGCGCGCGCCGGCGAGCCAGATCAAGGTCGCGGCCGTGATTCGTGTCTTGGATGGTGCCGCTTTTCCGTTTCCCTGCCTCAATTGGGACCACCCGGTGCGCTGCGTCGAGTGCCCAGGGCCCGGGGCGTGCGCAGCCCACGCCGCCCTGGGCGTGATGGGCGACGCCGCCCTGCGCGTGCTCGAGTCCATGAGCTTGGCCGACCTGGTGAACCGACTCGCACAGGACAAGCCCAACGATTCCAGTCGTCCACTCACCCCACTGCGCCGAAGTCCCGGCGCACCAGTTCGAGAATTGCCATGAATCAGCCCTCATCATCGTCCCCGTCTTCCGTTTCATCGTCTTTGCCGAGCGGTGCGCCGCGCCGTGCGTTCGGGCTTTCGTTGGCGCGCGCTGCGCTGCTGCTGCTGGCGACCAGCACTGGTGTGACGGGTTGCAGCAAGAAATCAGACGCCGCGAGTGGGGCGCCTGCGGGTTCGAACGGCGCCGCGGTCGCAGCGCCCAGCAAAGCGCCGGTCACTCTGCTCAACGTCTCGTACGATCCCACGCGCGAGCTGTATCAAGACTTCAACGCGGTGTTTGCCAAGCATTGGAAGGAGAAGACTGGTCAGGACGTGAAGGTGAATCAATCCCACGGCGGCGGCGGCAAACAGGCCCGTGCGGTGCTGGACGGTCTGGAGGCAGACGTCGTCACGTTGGCGCTCGGCTATGACGTGGCGATTTTGGCCGACAAAGGCAAGCTGATTCCAGACAACTGGCAATCACGCCTGCCGCAAAACAGCGCCCCGTACACGTCCACGATCGTCTTCGTGGTGCGCAAAGGCAACCCCAAGAAGATCAAAGACTGGAACGATTTGATCCGCGATGGCGTGGAGGTGATTACACCCAGTCCGAAAACGAGCGGCGGCGCGCGTTGGAACTACCTCGCTGCTTGGGGCTACGCGCTCAAACAGCCGGGCGGGGACGACACCAAGGCACGTGAGTTCGTGACCAAGCTCTACAAAAACGTGAAGGTCCTGGACTCTGGCGCCCGTGGCGCTACGACGACATTCGTCGAGCGCAAGATTGGGGATGTGCTGATCAATTGGGAGAACGAAGCCATCCTGAGCGTGAAAGAGTTCGCCAAAGACGAGTTGGAATTAGTCGCACCATCGGTTAGCGTCCTGACCGAGCCGCCGGTGACCGTCGTCGACAAGAATGTCGACAAGCACGGCACCCGCGAGGTCGCCGAGGCCTACCTGAACTTTTTGTACACGCCCGAAGGTCAGGAAATCATCGCCAAGAACCACTACCGCCCGCGTGACGCAGCCGCGGCCGCCAAGTACAAAGATCAATTTCCGGAGGTGAAGTTGTTCACGGTCGACGAGCTGTTCGGTGGCTGGTCCAAGGCCCAGCCGACTCACTTCAACGACGGCGGGATCTTCGACCAGATCTATCAGCCGAAGAAGTGAGACGGCGATGCGCTTCAAGACTCGCGGAGTGCTACCGGGCTTTGGTCTCTCGCTCGGTTACACCGTCCTCTACGTGGGGCTCTTGGTGCTGCTCCCGCTCTCGGCCATGGTGATCAAGAGCAGCTCGCTCGGACCGAGCGAGTTCTGGCTCAAGGTCACGGATGACCGCGCACTGGCGGCCTATCGCTTGAGCTTCGGGGCGGCGTTCGTCGGCTCGTTGCTGAACGCGGTGTTCGGTGTGCTCGTGGCGTGGGTCTTGGTGCGCTATCGCTTTCCCGGTCGCTCTTTGGTCGACGCGCTGGTCGATCTGCCGTTCGCCCTGCCGACCGCGGTCGCGGGCATCGCGCTCACCACGGTCTACGCCGAGCATGGCGTGCTCGGCGAACCACTGCTGAAATTTGGCCTGAAAATCGCGTTCACGCCGCTCGGTGTGACGATGGCGCTCACCTTCATCGGCATTCCGTTCGTGGTGCGCACCGTGCAACCCGTACTGGAAGAGATCGATCCGGACGTGGAAGAGGCGGCTGCGGTACTCGGCGCTTCACGCTTCCAGACTTTCCGGCGAGTGATCTTTCCGGCGCTGCTACCCGCCACCTTGACGGGCTTCGCGCTGGCGTTCGCGCGCTCGCTCGGCGAATACGGCTCGGTCGTGTTCATCTCCGGCAACATGCCGATGCGCACCGAGATCACCCCGCTGCTGATCGTCACCAAGCTGGAGCAGTACGACTACGCGGGCGCGACGGCGATCGCGGCCGTCATGTTGCTGGCGTCGTTCGGCATGCTGCTCTTGGTCAACTTGCTCGAACGTTGGGCACGGCGGGCGGAAGCATGAGCGGGCTCGTCACGCAACGCACGGGCAGCGCTCAGCGACGGGAGACCCAGGTGGGGGAGAGCCCCCTGGTGCGCGTGCTGCTGATCCTGGCGGCCCTGGCGTTCCTGGGGATTTTTTTGGTGGCGCCGATCGCGACCGTGTTCGTCTCGGCGTTCTCCAAGGGCGCTGGCCCGTATTGGGCGGCGTTGACGCAAGACGAAACGCTGGACGCCATCCGACTCACGCTGCTGACCGCCGGCATCGCAGTGCCGCTGAACGTCGTGTTCGGCATTGCCGCCGCGTGGCTCATCTCCAAGTACGATTTTTGGGGCAAGAGCCTGCTGGTCACGATCGTCGACTTGCCGTTCAGCGTCTCGCCCGTGATCTCGGGCTTGATCTTCGTCCTGTTGTTCGGTGCTCGCGGTTGGTTCGGTCCTTGGCTCAGCGAGCACGACGTGAAGATCATCTTCGCGGTCCCCGGGATCGTCATGGCCACGACCTTCGTGACCTTTCCGCTCGTCGCGCGTGAGCTGATCGCCGTGATGCAAGCGCAAGGCAGCGACGAAGAAGAGGCCGCGCTGACGCTCGGGGCGAGCGGCCTGCAAATCCTGTGGCGTATCACGCTGCCCAAAGTGCGCTGGGGCCTGCTTTACGGCGTGATCTTGTGCAACGCGCGGGCGATGGGCGAGTTCGGCGCGGTGAGCGTGGTCTCTGGTCACATCCGCGGCCTGACCAACACCATGCCGCTGCAAGTCGAGATTTTGTACAACGAGTACAACTTCGTGGGGGCGTTCGCGGTCGCCTCTCTGTTGTCCGCGCTGGCGCTGGTCACTCTGTGCGTCAAAAAGATTGCCGAGTGGGCCGCTTCCAGTCGCCAAGCGAAGCGCGATGCCTCGGCGCGCGCGCTCGCCCCAGCGCGTGCTGCGGTCAGCCTCGAAGGAGTCGTACCATGACCGTCCGAGTCGAAAACATCGTCAAACGCTTTGGTCATGCCAGCGACGCCGCGGCCGTGGCGGACGTTTCGTTCGAAGCTCAGCCGAAAGCCATCACCACTCTGCTCGGCCCATCCGGCTCGGGCAAGTCGACGCTGCTACGCCTGATTGGCGGACTGGAAACGCCCGACCAAGGGCGCGTGTTCATCGAAGGCAAGGACGTGACCGCGCTTTCGCCGCAACACCGCAACGTGGGCTTCGTATTCCAGAGCTACGCGCTGTTCAAGCACATGAGCGTGGCCGAGAACATCGCGTTCGGCATGAAGATTCGCGGCTTGCCCAAGGCGCAAGTGCAGAAGCGCGTCAGCGAGCTCTTGTCGCTCGTGCAGCTGCCCGAATACGGCGCGCGCTTCCCCTCACAGCTGTCCGGTGGTCAACGACAACGCGTGGCGCTCGCGCGTGCGCTGGCCATCGAACCCAAAGTGCTCTTGCTCGACGAACCGTTCGGGGCGCTCGACACTCAGGTGCGGCTCGAGCTTCGCGAATGGCTGCATTCGCTGCACGAACAAACCGGGATCACGACCATTCTGGTCACCCACGACCAAGAAGAGGCGCTCGAGCTCTCGCAACACGTCGTGCTCTTGAACCAAGGGCGCGTCGCGCAAGCCGGCAGCCCCCACGATCTCTACGACCACCCCGAAGACGAATTCGTGGCTTCCTTTCTGGGCGGCGCCAACGTGATCAAGAGCCATGTCACTGACGGCGCAGCCAAAGTGGGCACCAAATCAGTCCGCGCGCCTGCCGGCGCCGGCGACGGCACCCCGGTTCAAGCCTTCGTCCGCCCGCACAACATGCGCGTTCGCCGGCCAAACGGCGACAACCCCGTCGATCTCGGCAAAATCGAACGCCTCACGCGCGTCGGCGGGTACGTGAAAGTTTATGTATCGCTGCCCACGGGCGAGAGCGTCGTGGTCATGATGTCGAAGGGCGATCTCGAAGCGCTACAGGTCGAGCCCGGCGATCCCGTCGCGGTCGACGTGGTCGACGCCAAAGTGTTCGTGCAAAGTTATTCGATTTAGCCGCACCACCTGCTCTACGGCGCGGACACCGCTTGCACGATGAGCTTGCGGAACAGCGAGAGCGCGGGATCGGAGTGCGTGCGCTGATGCCAGGACAAGTACATGGCGAGCGGCGCGATCCGTAGCGGAGTCGAGACGATGCTCAGGTCCAGCGCAGGGCCGAGCGCGTGGACCACGCTCTCCGGGATGGCGGCGACGAGATCAGTGGCGGCGACGACTGCAGCGGCCGCGGTGAAGGTTGGTACCACCACCGCCACTGTGCGGACCAGACCGACGTTCTTGTAGGCGCGCTCCAGCACCGAGCTCGGCTTGCCGAAGGCGACGTGCACCTCGGCGTGGCCCTCGACGGCGAGCGCGCGAAGGCTCGCCCGCGCGGTCAGTCGCGGGTGGCCGCGGCGCGCAACGACCACGTAGCGCTCGGTGTACAGCGCCTGGCGATGAATGCCCGGCGCGGCATGGCTCACCCCGATCGCGGCGTCGACCTCGGTGCCGCCCAGGCCACCGAGCGCGAGCATCGTGTCCACGTTGACGACGCGCAATCGGGCTCGTGGCATGCGCTCTGCGACGGAGGCTGCGAGCCGCGGCAAGCGCGCGAGCTGGCCGGCGTCCGCGAGCGCCAGCGTCAGCACCGCCTGCGCCGTGCGCGGGTCGAACGCCTCGCCGTGGAGCGCGCGGCCGATCTCTGCCAGCGAACGCGAGATCGCTCGTCCGAGCTCGAGTGCGCGCGGGGTGGGCACGATCCCGCGGCCGCTGCGCGTGACGATCGGATCGCCGAGCGCGTCGCGCAGACGCCCGAGCGCGTTGCTGATCGCCGGCGGCGTGACGTGCAGGCGTTGGGCGGCACGAGCGACGCTGCGTTCACTGAGCACGGCGTCGAGCACGAGCAATAGGTTCAGGTCGAGAGCGGATAGATTCACATTAGTGATTATACAGATAATAAAAGATAACTAGTGGTGAACTATTCCGTGCCCCAAGCTCCGGGCATGACAAATCTCAATCCGAACCAGCAAACCGTGCGCTCCCTATATGAAGACGTGCTCTCTGGTCATCGGCTCGCGCTGGCCGAGGCGCTGTTCGTGCCCGAAGCTCCGGCGCTGGCCGAGTTCCGCGCGGCCAGCGCCGATCTCGTCGGCGCGTTTCCTGACATTCGCTACACGGTGCTCGACTCGCTCGCCGAGGGGGACCGGGTTGCTGTGCGCTGGCAGTGGACGGGCACCTTCAGCGCAGCATTCCGCGGCTTCGCGCCGACGGGAGCGGCCGTCAGTAACTCGGGCATGGCGATTTTCTCTTTTTTGGAGGGGCGCATTGCCGGCGTCGAGCTCCAAACCGATCGCCTGGGGTTCTTGCAGCAAATTGGAGTCGTGCCCGCGGTCGAATCGCTGCGCGCTCCCGCAGCCGTGCTCGACACGCGTCGTGCTCCGACTGGGGTGTATCTGATCGACACGTTCCTGGTACCCGCCCATGCACGCGACGAGTTCGAGCATGCGATGCGCCGAAATCGCGAGTACATCCGGACACTCGCGGGCTTTCGCGGGGACGCGGTCTTGGTGCGCCAACAGGGCGAATCCTTCGATATCGCGACGATCGCCGTCTGGGACAGCCCTGCCGCGATCGCCCTGGCCAAGGAACAAGTGGCCGCATTTTATCGGAACATTGGCTTCGATTTGCCTGCGACCATCGCGCGTTGGGGGGTCACGTTGCAGCGCACCATTTGCGAGGCACCGCCGGCACTGCAGTAAGCGCCCAAAAAAACAGCGACCGATGTCACGCGGCGTGCGGCTATTCCGTCTCTCATTCATGAAGCTTCTCATTCTCGGCGCGACCGGTCACATCGGTCGCGAGCTCGTGGATCTGGCGCTCGCGCGCGGTCACATCATCACGGCGTACGTACGCAATCCGAGCAAAATTCAGCGCCGTGAGCCGCAGCTGATCGTAACGCAAGGCGACGCACTCGAGGCCGATCGTTTGACTCAGGCGCTCCGGAATCAGGACGCGGTGGTATCGGCGTTGGGTCTTCCAGCGCGGCAGGCGCTCAGGCCGAGCTCCTTCATGGCGGAATCGATGGCAAGCGTGGTCGCAGCAATGAAGAGGGCAGAAATCCTGCGGCTGGCTGCGGTGTCTGCCGCGGTTTTGTTTCCGATGCCTGGGCCGTTTTACGCATTCTTTCGCTGGTTACTGAAGCACCACGCGCGCGATCTCAGCGCCATGGAGAGCGTGATCCAAGCCACGGACCTCGATTGGACGATCGCCAGACCGCCGCGCTTGGTGACCGGCCCGGAAGCGGCGCCGCGCGCGGTGGTGGCGGGCCTGCCGGACCGCGCCCGTTCGATCTCGTATCGCTCGGTGGCGGCGTTCTTGCTCGATTGTGTCGAACACGAGCGGCACGTACGACGAGTGGTCGGGCTTTCCCAATGAGAGGCGCACGATGAACCTGGTGCTGTTCACTCTTTCGTTGCACGTGCTGGTTGCCGTTCTGGGCGTCGGCACGATCGCTGCGTTGCCGCTGAGCGTGCGAAGCGCGCGGCGCGCGGGGCTCGCGCT